>JAFUOM010000054.1 GCA_017481885.1 Ruminococcus sp. | reverse complement strand
TAAGGCTTACGGCCAGACAATAGGCGATACCTACATTGAAATCAGTATCAAGCAGCAACATATGTGGTTGTACTACAAGGGCGACCTCTATTGTCACACAGATGTAGTTACAGGTAACGTTGGCTACTACTCAACACCAACAGGTGCATACAGCATCTACCAGCGTCTGTCTCCTGCTACACTCACAGGTCCAACCTGGTCATCATACGTTCAGTACTGGATGGCGTTCACATACTCAGGCTGTGGTATCCACGACGCATCGTGGCGTTCTGCTTCTGAGTACGGCGGAACAACTTATATGGGCAACGGCTCACACGGTTGTGTAAATACTCCTCTTGCCGCTGTTAAGAAAATCTACGCAAAAGCAGGCATCGGTACTCCTGTTGTAGTATACTAAGAATATAAAGCTAAAAGGGCTGACTCACTACTTTGCTTAGTGAGTCAGCCCCTTCGTTTTTCAGTAAATTATAGTTTAGGTGAGTAATGAAGCGTAAAGCCTTCCCCGAGAACGGGGAAGGTGGCACCGTTAGGTGACGGATGAGGTTGAAAGCGTTTATAGCTTAACAATTAAATTGCTGTTATCAAGCGTTTTTTTACCTCACCACCGCCTACGGCGGAGCCTCCCCTCATTGCAATTAGGGGAAGCCTTGGTTAGTCATTTGTGTGTGGTTGTACAGATAATACGCACATTTTATATAACGTTTCAATAATATTCCAAGAACGGTACATCGAATCGCCTTACCCCAAAATCAATTTTTACAAACAAAAAGAGGGCCGATAACCGACCCTCAATGCTCGTAAAATTATGAATTTGACTCAATGTAAGAAACAAGAGCACCAACTGTGCGAAGCTTCTCGATGTCTTCGTCAGGAACTTCGATTTCAAACTCGTCTTCGAGTGACATAATAAGGTCAACGATGTCAAGTGAGTCCGCACCTAAATCGTCCTGAATGTCTGTGTCCGCAGTGATTGTGTCCTCTTCAACCTCAAGCTGGTCAGCTAAAATCATTTTAACTTTCTCTAATACCATTGTAATCCTCCAAAAATAAAATACTATAATGTGCTTTCTAGACAAATAAAGTCGAGTGTGATATAATATCCACCAACTAAAGCACTTTACACAAACAAGTCGCTGACTTTTTGTGTTTATCTTATAATCCATATTATTAGCAAACACATTCTTTGTCAACAATTATGTCAATTTTTTAATTGTTGGTTCTGCTGGAGAAAATTATGTCTACTAAAAAATACGCTGTAATCGGCCACCCAATCGGCCACTCACTTTCACCGTTTATTCACGAAAAACTATTCGAGCTTGATAACATAAAAGCCAGTTACGTTGCACTCGATGTCGAGTCACTTGATAAAGACTACGACACAGTTTTGAAAACGCTTGACGGTTACAATGTAACTATTCCCCACAAACAGGATATTATTTCAAAACTTGACAGCGTGAGCAACAAAGCTTTGCTTTGCAACAGCGTAAACACCGTCAGAAACGGAGGAATCAGCGAGGGCTTTACAACCGACGGCTACGGCTTTGTGTCTGCTGTAAAAGCTAAGTGTGGCGGTAATATCCCTAAAGATGTGCTAATTTACGGCTACGGCGGTGCTTCCCGTGCAATAGCTTTTGAGTGCATCGAAAACGGCTGTAACATAAGCTTTGCAGTAAGAGAAAAGAGCCTTAAAAACTGCCTTGTGCTCTGCGACGAAATCAAACAGAAGCTTTCTGTTAACACTAACGCCTATGCAATCGGTAATATTAAAAGTGACGAAAAGTTTTCTCTTTTAGTAAACGCAACCCCTGTTGGTATGTACCCAAACACTGACGCTTGCGTAGCGGATGACGAAATAATCGAAAACTGCGAAGCTGTGTTTGACGCTGTTTACAATCCGCTTGAAACTGTGCTGTTAAGAAAAGCTAAAGAGATGAACAAAAACGCAATCGGTTCAATCGAGATGCTCGTTTATCAGGCGGCAAAAGCTCACGAAATCTGGGTTGGTGCAAAGTATAGTGACGCAGACTTACAAGCTATTTGCAGGCTGACAGAAGACAAACTCAGATAAAGGTGATTTTATGAAAGGTATAGCTTTGTGCGGATTTATGGGTTGTGGCAAAAGCACGGTTGCTGCTGCATTGTCAGAAAAATACAGCCTTAACCACATCGACACCGACAAATATATTGAACAACAAAACGAAAGTTCAATCTCACAGATGTTCTCGCTTTACGGCGAGAGCTATTTTCGTGACAAAGAATTTGATGCTATCAACAAGCTGTGTAAGCAAAACGGAAACGTTCTCGCCCTTGGTGGCGGAGCTGTGCTTTTTGAGCGTAACGTCACAGCTTTAAAAAACAGCGGATACAAACTTATATTCATCGACACCGATTTTGATGTCATCAAATCACGTCTTGAAAACGACACCACTCGTCCGCTTTTAAAAACAAACGATATAAAAGAGCTTTATGACACACGTTATCCATTATACGAAAAAGCGTGCGACATAAAAATCAAATGTAAAAACGAAACAGGCGAACAGCTCGCCGATATAATAATGCAAACTATCCTCAAAGAAGGCTAAAATATGAAAAAACTAACCGTTAACGCAATGTCCGCTACATACGACATTTTAATCGAAAAAGGAATACTCAAAGACTGTGCAAAGTATATTGGCAGTGTTGTCAGAGGCAAAAGAGCAATGATTATCACTGACACAAACGTAGCTCCTCTTTATCTTGACAAAGTAAAAGATGAGCTTGAAAACGCAGGCTTTGAAACTTATTTCCACATTTTCACAGCAGGCGAAGAGTCAAAGCACTTGGGCACTGTCGCAGAAATTTATGACTCACTATCCGAAAACGAGTTCACACGCAAAGATTTCATCGTAGCTTTGGGTGGCGGTGTGTGCGGAGATATCTCAGGCTTTGCGGCATCCACCTATATGCGTGGCATCGACTTTGTGCAGATTCCAACCACCTTGCTTTCACAGGTTGACTCATCAGTCGGTGGCAAAACAGGCGTTGACACAAAGTACGGCAAAAACTTAGTCGGAGCTTTTTATCAGCCAAAGCTTGTGCTGATTGACCCACAGACATTAAGCACGTTAACAGACCACTACTTTGCTGACGGTATGGGCGAAGTAGTAAAATACGGTTGCATCAGAAACGCAGAGCTTTTTAATATGCTTGAAACGATTGATATAAAAGAAAACATCGAGGACATCATCTTAGAATGTCTTAAAATAAAACGTGACGTTGTAGTTGAGGACGAAAAAGAAAGCGGTGTGCGAATGATTTTAAACTTCGGCCACACAGCAGGTCACTCAATCGAAAAGCTCGCTGAGTTTAAAAAATCCCACGGCGAGTGCGTTGCAAAAGGTATGGTGATGATTACAAAAGCAAGCGAAAGCTTAGGCATCACCGAAGTTGGCACAGCAAAGAGAATTGAGGCTTTGTGCTCAAAATGCAACCTTGACACAAGCTGTTATTACGATATCGACACAGTTGCTCTGCACGCTAGAAATGACAAAAAGGGTAGCGATAACAATCTCAACATCATCCTTATCGATAAAATCGGCAACAGCGTTATCCAAACTATCGACAAAAACGATTTCGCAAAATATCTCAGCAAATAAGAAGGCGATTATATGTCCACTGCAATTATAGAAAAATCTTTTTTAAGCGGTAGCGTACAGGCTCCATCATCAAAAAGCGTTGCCCACAGAATTATGATTTGTGCCGCTTTAACAAGAAGCAAATGTTATATTAAAAACGTATCCGAGTCAAACGATATGGATGCAACTATGGGTTGTCTTGAAACCCTTGGTGCAAAGTTTAGACGTATTGGCAAAGACCTGTTTTTAGACGCAACAGATTTTGTAAAAGAAAACGACCCTACCCACTACACACTAAACTGCAAAGAAAGCGGTACCACCCTCAGGGTTATCATCCCTATCTGTGCCGCACTCGGACTAAACGTTACCTTTGTGGGCGAAGGCAGACTTCCCTATCGCCCGCTTGATGAATACACAAATCTATTTCCAAAGCACGGCGTAAACTGTACTATGGGCGAAAGCTTTCTGCCACTTACCATCAGCGGAAAGCTAAGCGGTGATACATTCGAAATTTCACCAACCGTCAGCTCACAGTATGTTACAGGTATGCTTTTAGCACTGAGCCTACTCAAAAACGATGCAACACTCAAACTCACTTCTCCGCTTGTTGGCGGTCAGTACGTTGACCTCACAGTTGATTCAATGAAGAAATTCTGTGTAGACGTAGAAAAGACTGAGAATTCATTTTTCATCAAAGGTGACAGTACATTCACAGCTCTGCCTTCTTATAGCGAACCTGAGCACGGTGTAACTGTCGAGGGCGACTGGTCACAGGCAGCGTTTTTCCTGTGTGCAGGCGCTATTAACGGCGATATTACAGTCACAGGAATTGATATAAACTCATCCCAAGGCGACAAAGCAATTGTCGATATTTTAAAGTCATTCGGTGCTGATATCACAACAGGCGAAAACTTCGTGCACGTTAAAAAATCAACACTAAAAGGCACTGTGATTGACGCAACCGACACTCCTGATTTAGTCCCTGTTGTAGCTTTGACAGCTGTTTTTTGCCTTGGTAACACCGAAATAACAGGAGTAGAAAGACTCAAATTTAAAGAAAGCGACAGACTGCTCTCAACCTGCGAAATGATTAAGTCACTCGGTGGTGACGCTTCATACACAGACAACAGTATCTTGGTCACTGGTCAGGGTTATCTTACAGGCGGTAACGTCACAGCGTACAACGACCACAGAATCGTAATGTCGTCCTGTGTGGGTGCACTTTTGTGCGAAAACAACACCGTTATCGAAGATGCCCACGCAGTCAACAAGTCATACAAAGACTTCTTTGATGATTATGTGAGCTTAGGAGGTAAAGCAGATGTCAACATGGGGTAATAAAATAAAAGTAGACGTCTATGGTGCAAGCCACGCAAAAGAAATGGGCGTTACAATAGAAGGCTTACCGAAAAACTTCGAGCTTGACTTTGACAAAATCTTAAAGCAAATGGAACGCAGAGCACCAGGTCGCTCAAAGTACGCAACACCACGCAAAGAGCCTGACCTGCCGATAATCACACAGGGTGCTGTTAATAACGTCACAAACGGCGAAAAACTCAAAATGATTATCGAAAACACAAACCAACATTCAAAGGATTACAGCTCTTTAAAGGTTTGCCCACGTCCGGGTCACGCTGACTACACAGCTTTTCTCAAATACAACGGCGAGCTTGATATGAGCGGTGGCGGTCCTTTCTCAGGCAGACTAATGGCACCTGTTGTTTTTGCAGGCGAAATCTGTCGTCAGATTTTAAACAAGAACTACGGCATCGACATCGTATCTCACGTTGCAGAAATCGGCGGTGTAAAAGACACATCCTTTGCCGACACAACAATCACCCCTGATTTATACAGCAAACTCAAAGCTGACTCTTTTCCTTGCATTAATGACGAGCAGAAAGCTCTTATGCAGGAAAAAATCGAAGCCGCTATGAAAGAGAAAGACTCAGTTGGCGGTATTGTCGAATGTGCCGTGCTCAATATGCCAAAAGGCGTTGGCGGTCCTATCTTTGACGGAATCGAAAGTGTAATCGCTTCCGCAATGTTCTCAATTCCAGCGTGCAAAGGTGTGGAATTCGGCATCGGCTTTGAAAGCTGTCGTTTAAGAGGTTCACAAAACAACGACGAGTTCACTTTCAAAGACGGCGAGGTTGTCACAAAGACAAACAACTGTGGCGGTATTTTAGGCGGTATCTCAAACGGTATGCCGATTACTTTCAGGGTTGGTTTCAAGCCTACTCCGTCTATCGCAAGAACACAGAACACCGTTAATTTACAAACAAAAGAAAACACAACTATCGAGATAGTCGGCAGACACGACCCGTGTATTGTCACCCGCACAGCTCCAATCGTTGAGGCTATGGCGGCTATCGCTATCATAAATATGCTCTAAGGACTGATAAAAGTGGATTTAAATGATATCAGAAAAGAAATAGATGTAATCGACAGCGAGCTGATAAAGTTGCTTGAGCAACGTATGGAGTGCTCAAAAGCTGTCGCAAAATATAAACTTGAAAACAACATCCCGATTCTTGACAGAAACAGAGAACTGCTCATTTTAGAAAAAGTTGAGCAAAAGGCTGAGAAATACGGCTCACAGATTAAGTTTTTGTTTGAAGACATAATGCAGATTTCACGAATGTCGCAAAACAGAATCATAGGCGACTGCCCGTTCCGTGAAACACTTTCAAAAATCCAGAACAATGTAACAGCTATGCCACTGAGTAATGTCAAGGTTGCGTGTCAGGGCATCCGAGGTGCAAACTCACACATTGCGTGCAATGAGTTTTTTGAAAACCCTGAGATTGATTTTCACAAAACTTTTGCCGGTGTTTTCAAAGCTGTTGAAGAAGACAAAGCTGACTTTGGCGTACTTCCTGTTGAAAACACAAGCGGTGGTTCAGTGTCGGATGTTTACGATTTGCTGATGTCGCACAATTTCTACATTGTCAGTGCAAAAGCGTTAACCATCAGCCACAACCTCTGCGCTTTAAGACAGAGCGAGTTTTCTGACATCGAACAGGTGTGGTCGCATCCACAGGCACTCACCCAGTGTTCATCATTTATCTGCGACAACGATTTAACACCTATCGCCTACCCTAACACAGCAATTGCCGCTAAAAAAGTTATGGATGAAAAACGACTCAACTGTGCGGCAATCTGCACAACTCAGGCGGCTGAGGAGTACGGCTTAAAGGTTCTTAAAGAAAACATTCAGGACTACAACAAAAACACAACACGTTTCATCGTAATTTCAAAGAAGCCTTACATCAGCGAAAACGCTAACAAAATCAGCCTGTGCTTCAACGTTGAACACGAAGAAGGTGCACTGTCAAAGGTGCTCAATATGTTCTCGCTGTTAGGGCTCAACCTCACAAAAATCGAGTCACGTCCGATGAAGAACGCCGAGTTTGACTACCTGTTCTACCTCGACTTCACAGGAAATTTAAGAGACCAGAGCGTTGTAGACTTCCTTTGCACTTTGTCAGAAGAAGTCAAGGTCTTCTCATTTATGGGAAACTACTTTGAGGACTAAACAGCATAATTAAAACAACACAACAAACTTTCAGGAACTGTACGCAAAAACGTGCAGTTCTTTTTTATTGTGAATATTTTTCTTGATTTCACGTTAGCGTTATTCTATAATAAAAATAACGCTAATATCTTAGTAAAAAGGAGAGATATAATGAAAAAGTTAAACGGCAAAGTAAACATTCTTGTCATCATCAGCGGTATCGCTGTTGGTATTGCGGCACTTGTGCTCACATTTTTGGGCAACCCGAAGAATATGGGCTTTTGCATAGCGTGTTTCGAACGTGACATCGCAGGTGCACTTTCGCTTCATTCTGCGGCAAAAGTACAGTATATGCGCCCTGAAATTATGGGTCTTATCCTCGGTGCGTTTATAATTGCACTCATCACAAAAGAATTCAAACCAAAAGCAGGTTCTTCACCTGCAACACGTTTTGTGCTCGGTATGGCAGTTATGATAGGCGGTCTTGCGTTTTTAGGCTGTCCACTGCGAATGGTCATCCGTATCGGCGGTGGCGATGTTAACGCTATGATTGCACTTTTAGGTTTTGTGCTTGGTGTATTCATCGGCACAGTTTTCTTAAAGCGTGGCTTTACTATGCAGCGCGCATACAAGGCAACTTTAGTTGAGGGTTCAACTATGCCTGCTGTTGCAGTTATGCTCCTTATCTTAGGCATCACAGCTCCTGCATTTATCAAAATAAGCGTTGAAGGTCCAGGCTCAATGCACGCTCCTTTCTTCATTGCTCTCGTAGTTGCTCTTGTTATCGGTGCACTCGCTCAAAAATCCCGTCTTTGTATGGTTGGCGGCGTGAGGGATGTTATCCTTTTCGGTGATTTCAAGCTCCTCTACGGCTTTGTAGCTATTATCATCACAATCGTTATCGGCAACCTCATTATGGGTAACTTCAACCTTTCAATGCAGAGCCAGCCTATCGCTCATTCAAGCACACTGTGGAACGTGCTCGGTATGATGATTGTCGGTTGGGGTAGCGTACTGCTTGGCGGTTGTCCGCTACGTCAGCTCGTACTCGCAGGCGAAGGCAACGGCGACTGTGCTGTTACAGTATTCGGTATGATAGTCGGTGCGGCTGTTTCCCACAACTTTGGCTTAGCTGGCAACCCTGACTCAACAAACGAGCTCGGTGAATACGTAGTTGGCGGTATCTCAAATGCCGGCAAAACCGCTGTTATAATCTGTATCGCTATCGTGTTGATTATCTCAGTTCTTAACTGCAAAAAGGAGGCAAAAAACAATGGTTGATGCTAGAGGCTACCTCTGCCCTATGCCTGTCATTATGGTGCAGAAAGAAGTAAAGAAAAATACACCAAGAACACTCGAAGTTTTGGTTGACGATGCGTGCGCAAAGGAAAACGTAACACGTTTTGGCACATCACAAGGCTACAAGGTTACTGTCAAAGAAACCGACGACGGCTTTAAGCTCACTTTAACAAAATGATTGTCATAACATTTTACACTCACCACTCGGCACAGCTCACAAACAAGTTGATAAAGAATAGTGGCATCAGCTCAAAAATGGCACCTGTTCCGCGAAAGCTCAGCTCATCGTGTGGTTCTTGCGTTATCGCTGATGCTGACGAAATCGACTTTTCGCTTTTGGACGAAGACTATGAAGCAGTGTACAAAGCCGAAAACGACGACTACATATTACTTTGCAGTAATGAATAAAGCAAATTTAAGGGGCTGTCTCACTAAAAAGAGATGCCCCTTTTATGTTAAATTGTAGTTTAGCGTACCCGAAACGTTTTAGGGTATTTGTAGGGGCGTTCCTTAAGCTGGAACGGCAACCCTTTCGGCGTTACACGCCACTTCCCCTGACAGGGGAAACTCATTGCTCGTCCGAAAAACTTTCTTGAAAATGTGTGTTGTATCTGTGCATAAAACAAAAATGCACAATATTCATCAACGCCCTGCAACGGACGATTAATAATCGCCCCTACAATAGTTATTCATTTATGCCGCGACACAGATTGAATATTGATTTTCAGGAATGTTTTCGGGCAATTTGTGG
>JAFUOM010000005.1 GCA_017481885.1 Ruminococcus sp. | reverse complement strand
TCAACTAAATTATCCATATTAATCGACCTCTCGCTATAAAGTATATTAAATACAATACCATAAAGCACGTTTTTTTTCAATAAAACTCTTGCAAAATTTATATAATAATGATAAAATCAAGAAGATAACATGTTGACAAAGGAAGTAACTGTCAAACGATTTTTGCAAAGAGATTTTTCGCCACGGGCTGAAAGCGAAAGACTGAAATCTGGCAGCGAAGTTCCCTTTCGAGTGGCAAGGCTGAATGTTTAGCTAGTAGGCTTTGACGGCAGACACCGTTACCTGTCGCCTTGAGTGTCCGATTTATCGGAAATTAGGGTGGTACCGCGGAATTTTTCCCGTCCCTTTTGTGGGCGGGATTTTTTTATTTTATCGGAGGCATTTATGAGAGAAAAAATTGAACAGCTGAAAATTCAGCTCAAAAACGAACTCGAAGCTGTCGAGAATCTTCAAGAGCTCGACGCAATCAGAGTTAAATACCTTGGAAAAAAGGGTTTGGTTACTGACCTTTTAAAAGGTATGAAAGACCTTTCTAATGATGAAAGAAAAGCTGTTGGTGCTTTAGTTAATGAATTAAAGCAGAGCGCTAACGAAGACATCACAAATAAAATCGAAGAACTCAAAGAAGCAGAAATCAAGAAAGAAATCGAGAGTATGCCTACTTTCGACTTATCTATCCCAACAAACCTTGACCGTGGTTCTTACCATCCTATCACTTTGGTTCAGCGTGAGTGTGAAAGAATATTCAAGTCAATGGGCTTCACTGTTGAGGATTACTCAGAAGTTGTTACTGACTACGAGTGTTTTGAGTCTGTTAACATTCCTAAAAACCACCCTGCAAGAGATATGCAGGACACATACTACCTTGAAAACGGTCAGCTCTTAAAGAGCCAAACATCTGCTGCACAGAACGCTATTTTAAAGATGTACGGCGATGCACTCAAAAATGACGGCAAGCCAATCAAGGCTATCTTCCCTGGCAGATGTTTCAGAAACGAAGCAACTGACGCTTGCCACGAAAACACTTTCTTCCAGATGGAAGGTATGATGGTTGATAAAGATATTTCTATCTCAAACCTTATCTACTTTATGAAAACTATGCTTTCGGAAGTTTTCAAAAAGGACATCAAAGTACGTTTACGCCCTGGCTTCTTCCCATTCGTTGAACCTGGTTTTGAGCTTGACATAAGCTGCCTTATCTGTGGCGGTGAGGGTTGCCCATCATGTAAGCATTCAGGCTGGCTCGAACTTTGCCCTTGTGGTATGATTCACCCTGAGGTATTAAGAGAAGGTGGCATTGACCCTGACGAGTACACAGGCTTCGCTTTCGGCTTAGGTCTTACAAGACTTGCTATGATGAAATACGGCGTTAAAGATATTAGAGACTTAAACAGCGGTAGCTTAAAAGCACTCGCTCAGTTCACAGACGACGAATAAGGAGGGAAACACAAATGTTTATTTCTATGAATTGGATCAAGGATTTCGTTGATTTAGAAGGCCTTGACACACTTAAACTTATCCATCAGTTTTCCCTCTCTACTGCTGAGGTAGAAAACGATATTTTCTTCAAGGGTTCTGATATCAGCGGAATCGTTGTGGCAGAAATTAAAGAAATCGCTGACCACCCTGAGTCAAAGAAGCTTCACCTTTTAAAGGTTGACGCTGGTGACGGTAAACTTACAGACGTTGTTTGCGGTGCCCCTAACGTAAGAGTTGGTATGAAGACTGCTTTTGCTAAAGTTGGCGCTAAAATCGGCGATATTACTATTGCTCCTCGTCCACTTGCTGGCTTCGAGTCATTCGGTATGTGTTGCTCTGAGGCTGAAATCGGTATTTCTGACGACAACTCAGGCATTATGGATATCACAGAAGACGTAGCTGTTGGTACAGACATCAAAGACGTTTACGAAATCGATGACATCGTTTTCGAGGTTGACAACAAGTCACTCACAAATCGTCCTGACCTTTGGAGCCACTACGGTATCGCTAGGGAGTTTGCTGCAATTTCAGGCAGACCGCTCAAGGCTCTTGAAATTGACGACCTTGCTCAATACAACGAACTTCCACAGGTTGATATGAAAATCGAAGACGCGTTATGCCAGAGATATTCTTGCTTACAGTTTGAGAATATCAAGCGAAATGTCAGCCCTGTTAATATGAGAATCAGACTTTTCTACTGCGGTATGCGTGCTATCAACTTCCTTGCTGATATGACAAACTACCTTATGCTTGAGGTTGGTCAGCCAATGCACGCTTTCGACTCAAGAAAAGTTGGCAAAATCCGCATCAAGAGATTTGAAAATCCTCTTACATTTACAACACTTGATAACGTTGAGCGTAACATCGACGAGAACACTCTGATGATTTGCAACGACAACACTCCTGTTGCTATCGCCGGTATTATGGGTGGTCTTGATTCAGAAATCGTTGAAGACACTACTACACTTACACTTGAGTCAGCTACATTTGACGCTGCTTCTATCCGTAAGTCAACAGTTCGTCTTTCCCACAGAACAGACGCTTCTATCCGTTACGAGAAGTCACTCGACCCAGAACTTACAACACTTGCCATCGCAAGATTTGTTAAGCTTTTAAAAGACATCGACAGCGATGTTAAAATCGTTTCTTCACTTACAGATGAGTACGCTTTCCACTATCCACAGGTTACATTAAACTTTGACAAAGCTTACGTTGACAAGTACACAGGTATCGAGATTTCAAACGATACTATTATTGATACATTAACAAAGCTTGGCTTCAAAGCAGAAGTTGAAAACGACAACTTCACAGTTGACGTACCATCATGGAGAGCTACAAAAGACGTTACAATCAAGGCTGACATCATCGAAGAAATCACACGTATTTACGGCTATGACAACTTCGATGTAAACACAGCAAAGTCACCTCTCTTCCCTGTAAATATGGAGCAGGAAAAGTGTGACGAAGAGCGTGTTAAAGATATGCTCGTTAAACGTTACAACCTCCACGAGGTTCACTCATACGTATGGAACTACTATGATGAGTTAAAGGACTTAGGCATTGAGAACAAGGGCGTTATCAAATTACTCAACGCTTCTAACCCTAACATTGAAACAATCAGAGAAAGCCTTATTCCAACTCAGCTTTGCCAGATTAAGACAAATGTTGGATTTGCTCCAAAGTATGGTATCTTTGAGGTGGGCAGAGCTGTTACAGCTATCGACGAGAATAACCTCTGCGTTGAAAAGAAATTCTTGGGCACAACTCTTTACAGCAAAACTCAGGATGTAAAAGCTCTTTACTTTGAACTCAAAGATATGATTGAAACTATCGTTGATGAGTTAAAGCACAAGGCTGTTACATTTGAAAAAGCTGAACCAGACTCTAACTTTGCGCATCCTGTTAACTTCAATAAGGTTATCTGTGACGGCGAAGTTCTGGGCTACATCGGCATTGCTCATCCAACAGTAAGTAAGAAAATTGACAAACGTGCAGCTATTGTTTTTGCTCAGCTCGATATGGGCGTGCTTGCTGCTATCAAGAATGCTTCTATCTCTTACGATGAACCATCAAAGTTCCCTTCAATGGACATTGACCTTTCTTTTGTAACAGATACATTTGCACCAATCAAGAAAGCAATTGAAAACGCTAACTCACCACTTATCAAGAAGATTGAGGTTGTTGACATTTACGAAGACGAAAATTCAAAGAGTATCACAACCCGCCTTACATTCTCTCACCCTGAGAAAACACTGAAGCGTGAAGAAGTACAGGATGTTGCAAACGCAATTATCAATGAGCTTTCAGGTGTTGGTATTGCTCTCAAAGGCTAAGATTAAATAATACTTGAATTTATTACTGCTATGTAGTATAATACTTTTAATCGGAGGTGTTTCCATGTTAGATAAGACTATGATTTTCTCCCTAGGCGGAGACAGAGATGATGAAATTAAAATTGCGTTGACCACTGTGTATGACGCTCTGCAGAAAAAGGGTTACAACCCTATTAACCAGATTGTCGGTTACATTCTGTCGGAGGACCCAACCTACATCACTACTTACAACAACGCCAGAAATATCATCAGCAAGATTGATAGAGATGAACTCTTGGAAGCACTTGTAAAATCATACCTTAACATCTGAGAAAGGATTGAATACAGTGGCAGAAAAAGAGTTTTCTACCTATAAAGGCAAGCCTTTAGTTCGCTGTGGTGACGAGCTTTACTACGGCAGCATGGAGGAACGCTTTGTAATAAGAATGCAGATTAAGTCAAAGAAAGAGCAAAATGGCTTAGAGGTCGCTGACAAGGTGACAATCCAGCTTCTTTGCACTGACCCTGACTTAAGCCCAAGAAAGCAGCTCGTTAAGTCCAGCGAAAAGTCAGGGCTTTACCTTGCACTTGATATTGCTGATGTGTGGCTTGAAAGAGCTTTGAAAGCTTAATCTAAACAAACATTAAAGCCTGAGGAATTAACCTCAGGCTTTTTGTTTTGATCATTATATTTATTCTGTTATAGAATTATAAGTTACTTTTTCTCGCTGTTTTCGTCGTATGTCTCAACGCACCAGCCCTTCTTGTGACAATGAGTACAAGTGAGCTTTCTGGTTTTTGGTGTATGATTTGCCCAGAGAACTTCTTTGAAACTAGGCTTGAACACCTCGTGACAGTTTGGACAAATGTAAGCAATGTTTTTGTAGTAGTAAGGTAAAAGCCAGAAAAAGCAAACAGCAGCAATAACAACGTAACTAACAGCGAATGGAATCCATATACCTGTAATACCCCATAAAACTGCTGTCGCAACTTCCACAATACCGCCGATAATTCCTACAAGTGCAATACTTATTCTAATTTTTCTGAGTTTATCTTTACTTTTCATAATATGAGCTATGTCACCAATTGAATTTACAGAAAAGTCGTCTATTTCTTTGATTTCCTTTTTCAACGCTTTGATACTGTCGTACTTTTTTTGACATTCATCAAGCTCTGCTTTAAGAGTTTGCTCGTGTTCTGCAAGCAACAACGAAATAACTGAATGTGGGTCTTCTTCTTTTAAAATCTCAGCTATTGTATTAATTGGCAAGCCAAGGTCCCTAAGAAAACAAATGATTTTCAGTTTCTTAACATCGTCTTCTGAATACAAACGTCTGCCACCCTCAGTAAGTTCACTCGGAATGAGTATTGAGCGCTGGTCATAATATTGAACTGTTCGTACTGTAACACCACAAAGCTTTGCGACTTCTCCGGTTGTGTACTTTGACATAGCATTTCGCCTCCTGTACGCTTAATGTAACGTATAACGCAACGTTACAAGCAATACCTTACGCTAGGTAATTTTTCAATATTTTATCATTTTTTTGCCGATTTTTCAAGAATATTTCATTTTAATTCTATTTCAGAATTATATAGCGATATTAATTCTTTTATCGCAAAATAAACCACAGAGGATACTTATTTCTACTCAAGAAATATAATCTCTGCGGTTTACTTTATTGTTCTTATTCAGAATTATTTATTATTCTTCAAAAGAATTACTTTTCTTTTTCAAAAACAAATTCGCCGTCACGATAATCGCACACAATGTTGTCACCTTCATCAAAAGAACTGTCGAGAAGCTTTTCGGATAGCTTATCTTCAATGTTAGAAACTATCGCACGTCTTAGAGGTCTTGCTCCATATGTGTCATCAAAGCCTTCATCAGCGATTTTTGCAACCACCTCATCAGTAAAACTAACTTTGACACCGATGTTTAAGAGTCTATTTGAAAGACCATAAAGCATCTTCTTTGCAATCTCTTTAATTTCATCTTTGCTGAGTTTACTGAAAACGATGATGTCATCAACACGATTTAAAAACTCAGGACGGAAGACCTTCTTAAGCTCTGCAATTACAGTTTCCTTGATGTTGGCATTTTCTGTGCTATTCTGTGTAAAACCTAAACTCTGCTGTTTATCAACAATAAGTCGTGCTCCTACGTTTGATGTCATAATAATAACTGTATTTTTAAAGTCAACGGTTCTGCCCTGTGAATCAGTAAGTCTACCGTCCTCCAGAATCTGCAGTAACATATTAAACACATCAGGATGTGCTTTTTCTATCTCATCAAAGAGCACTACCGAATACGGCTTACGACGAACTTTTTCTGTAAGCTGCCCGCCCTCTTCGTAACCAACGTATCCCGGAGGTGAGCCAACCAGACGTGACACAGTGTGCTTTTCCATATACTCACTCATATCAAGTCTGAGCATTGCATTTTCATCACCAAACATTGCTGAGGCAAGTGCTTTGCACAACTCGGTTTTTCCTACACCTGTCGGGCCTAAGAAAATGAACGAGCCCATCGGACGGTTAGGGTCTTTTATTCCTACTCTGCCTCGTCTGATAGCTTTTGCGACAGCTGTTACAGCTTCGTGCTGACCAACTACCCTATCGTGAAGAATTTCTTCCATATTAAGAAGTCGTGCGGACTCTTCCTTTGTTAGCTCTACTACAGGAATCTTTGTCCAGTCGGATATAATAACAGCTATATCTTCTTTTCTCACTTCGCCGTTTACGGAATTCGAGTTTTCTTTCCATTCGGTTTTAAGCTTTTCAAGTTCTTTTTTTACTTCTTTTTGTTCGTCACGTATTTTTGCTGCTCGTTCAAAGTCCTGTTCGTTGACTGCACTTGATTTTTCCTGCTCAAGTGTTTCGACCTTTTCTTCCATTTCTTTGATTGACGGAGGTGCTGTGAGGCTACTAAGTCTTACCTTTGAGGCGGCTTCATCAATCAAGTCGATTGCCTTGTCAGGGAGATGACGGTCTGCGATATATCTTGCTGAAAGTTCGACAGCTGATTCAATCGCTTCATCAGTAATTTTCACCTTGTGGTGGGCTTCGTATCTGTCACGAAGTCCTCTTAAAATCTGCACAGCCTCATCCTTACTCGGTTCACCAACTGTTACAGGTTGAAAACGTCGCTCGAGTGCGGCATCTTTTTCAATGTATTTGCGATATTCCTCAAGCGTTGTAGCACCGATAACCTGAAAATCACCACGTGCTAAACTTGGCTTTAAGATATTAGCTGCATCAGCTGAACCTTCTGCTGAACCGGCACCAATAATTGTGTGAAGCTCATCGATAAACAGTATAATATCATCGGACTTTTTGACCTCATCAATAGCGTTCTTAATCCTATCCTCAAAGTCACCACGGTATTTTGTGCCTGCAATCATAGATGTTAAATCAAGCGAAAAGATTCGCTTTGATTTGAGATGTTCCGGCACCTCACCTTGAGCAATTTTAAGTGCTAAGCCCTCTGCAACAGCAGTTTTACCAACACCAGGTTCACCGATTAATACAGGATTATTCTTTGTTCTACGTGATAATATCTGAATAATTCTGTTTATTTCATTATCTCTGCCGATAACAGGGTCAATTTCACCATTAGATGCACTTTCTGTCAAATCCCTGCCATACTGACTAAGAGTTTTTGTATCTGATTTTTTTGAGGTTTTAGAGCCTTTTTCAGAATACCCCATAGGTGCATCGTCACTTTGCGAATTTTCATCACTCAGGCTTGCTTTCAGCGCTGTAACAACACTGGACGGATTAACAGATAACTCACTTAAAAATCTGACAGCATAACTATCACGCTCTGAAAGGAGAGATATCAGCAAATGTTCGGTACCAACATAATTGTGACCCATTTTCGCTGAATTTATCACCGCCATCTGCATAACTCGTTTTGTACGAGGTGTAAAATCATCTGGGGTGAGTGCTGTCATATTTCCCTTGCCTATGGACTGCGCAATATGCTCACTGAGTGCTTCTTCACTCAACCCACACTCACTGAGTACCACCGCTGCAACGCCTGTATTTTCTTTAATCAGACCTAGCAGGATGTGTTCTGTGCCTACATAAGTATGGCCCATTTCCTGAGCCGAATTTAAAGCTAAATTTAACGCTGTGTTAGCTTTCTGTGTAAAACCCTTGAAATTGTACATTTACATTACCTTCCTTTCGCAATATTCAAAAATGTTATTATATTCAGTTGAGCTTTTCTCTTAGATAATCAGCTCGCTTGATGTCACGCTCTTGCACAGACAGTTCATTTTCACTATATCTTTGAAGAATACTAGCAGGCTGGATGTCACACATCAGCTTGTCGATGCTGTCGAGTGACAGTGTTTGGAGCAGATTATGAGCAACACCAAGACGAATGTTTGACAATAGCTTCATTGCCTCAGTGTGGTTGATAATCCTTGCTGTTTTCAGTATGCCCAGACTTCTGCAAATTGTATCAACAATTTCGATATCATTTAATATTCTATCTCTTGCTTTGATTTCCTGAGTCGCAAGTTGGGATGCAATATTTTTCAGATTATCTATTGCTGACTGCTCACTGATGCCTAAGCTCACCTGATTTGATAGCTGATACATCGCTCCTTCTGGCTCTGAGCTTTCGCCGTAGATACCGCGAATTGTAAGACCAAGCTTAGAAAGATTTGACGCTATTCTTGATACGGCTCTGCTCTTCTGCAGAGCAGGAAGATGAAGCATAACTGATGCTCGCATACCTGTGCCTAGGTTTGTCGGACACTGGGTCAGATAGCCAAGTTTTTGCGAAAATGCAAAGCTGAGCCTTTCTGAAAGCTTTGTATCAATTTCATCAGCGAGCTCATACGCTTCACTCAAACACAAACCACTTTTGATTACCTGTAATCTGATGTGGTCTTCTTCGTTAATCATTATACTGATTGTTTTGTCCTTTGATAGCAACAGTGTTTTGCCAACTGGTTGTGCTATAAACTCAGGGCTAATAAGATGCTGTTCGACTAAAGACACCGCCTGAGTCTTTGTAAGATTTTGCATATCTATTCTGTCAAAATCCATAATTTCTTTTGCAGCCTTACTCACCTTGTCGCAAAGCTCAAGTTTTTCTTTCTCACTCATTCTGACAGGAAACGAAAAGTCAGAAAGGTTACGTGCTAAACGTATTCTGGTTGATACTACAACTTCACTCATTTTGACTCCTCCATTTCCTTAATCTTATCTCTGAGCTGTGCTGCAAGCTCAAAGTTCTGCTCATTAACAGCATCATTCAATTGTTTTCTTAATTCTTCAACTGTAGGTTCTTGCTGTTTTTTAGCTGTAGAATTTAACTCCACTTTATTTTCTCTTACGGAATTTAACGGTGTTTTTCCACAATGTGTTGTGTTGCCATGGATGCGTCTGATTGATGGCATCAGCTCTGACAAAAACAGCTCATAACAGTTAGCACATCCAACCTGACCGGTTTTCGAAATATCATAATAGGTGCTTCCACAGGTAGAGCAGCGTGTGGCTTCACTACGTGCAGGAAGTGCATTGGAGAAAAACGAACCTAAAATAGAATTAAAATCTGAGTGCATATCACTCCACAAGTTTGTGTAACCCATTTCTTTTGCGCAATCCGAGCACAACATATACTCTTCATATTCGCCGTTTACAACTGATTTAACATGGGTATTTGCTTCTTTTGCTTTACATTTCTGACATAACATAATTAATCCTCCTTAGACCAGAGTTAATAACATATTTTTAAAAATAGATGCTCTTACAAAATCACGATATTGCTGAGGCACCTCGATATATGAGCGTTCGCTCATAGCGGCAGCAAGCAGCCTTGCAGTACCCTCGTTTATTATTGACCTTTGGAGCATATTGTTAATCATAATCTCTGCGCTAACCTTATCAAGACGCTTTCCGATTGAGTTTACAATATGCATAATCGCAGTTGATGCACTCGTGTTAATACGAGTTATGCGAATGTATCCGCCACCACCGCGCCTGCTTTCGACTATATAACCTTGCTCTGGTGTAAATCTTGATGTAATAACATAGTTTATCTGACTTGGAACACACCCCAATACTGATGCAAGTTCATTACGCTGGATTTCAGCGTTGCCGTCGCATTCGTCGAGCATTTCCAGAATGTGGCGTGCCACTATATCACTCATACGCATAGAATCATTTCCTTATACATTAATTTGGGTCAATCAGAACGAATTTATTTTTGACTTTGTTTGACCTTCAATTATATTATAACTTAAAGTCAAAGAAAGTCAAGGTCTAATTTTAGAATTTTAAATTTGTTCACAATTTAATGCACAAACAAAAAAGCTGTTCCGTATGGAACAGCTTGTAGTGCTTAATATTGTAGATGTAAATTAAAGTACCTTACGCAAGAAATCCTGAGTACGCTCCTGCTGTGGATTTAAGAACACCTGTTCAGGTGTACCCTCTTCACAGATAACGCCGCCATCCATAAATAAAACGCGGTCAGAAACCTCACGAGCAAAACCCATTTCGTGAGTAACAACAATCATTGTCATACCCTGTTTAGCCAAGTCTTTCATAACCTCAAGAACTTCGCCAACCATCTCAGGGTCAAGCGCAGATGTAGGCTCGTCAAAGAGCATAATATCAGGGTTCATAGCCAGAGCACGCGCTATCGCAACTCTCTGCTGCTGACCACCTGAAAGCTCGCCAGGATAAGATTCTGCCTTTTCAAACAGACCTACACGCTTCAAAAGCTCGTCAGCCTTGTCCGATGCTTCTTCTTTTGTCATCTTCTTTAAAGTGACAGGTGCCATCATAATGTTCTTTTTAACCGTCATATTTGGGAACAGATTAAACTGCTGGAACACCATACCAATGTTCTCTCTGACTTTGTTGATATCAACTTTTTTATCAGTGATATCATAATCATCAACGATAACTGTGCCCGAGGTAACGTCCTCAAGCTTGTTCAAGCATCTGAGAAAAGTAGATTTTCCAGAGCCGGATGGTCCGATTACACAAACGACCTCGCCCTCATAAATAACAGTATCAATGCCTGTCAATACTTCAAGCTTGCCGAAATACTTGTGCAGGTCTTTAACTATTACTTTTTCTTTCATACTTTAATCTCTTTTCTATATATTTTGAAAGTAACATCAACAGCGATACGAATACAAGGTAAAACGCTGCAAGATATACATAAGATGCAAAGAACTGGAATGACTTACCAACATACTGTTTTGTCATATTTGTGAGCTCTGCAAGACCGATAGCTGAAAGGATTGATGTATCCTTTACAGAAATGATAAACTGATTAACAAGCGATGGGATTGTAATCTTAAACGCCTGCGGAAGAACAACCTTTATCATTGTCTGAGTCTGTGAAAGACCAAGGCTTCGAGATGCCTCTGTCTGTCCCTTTGGAACAGCCTGAATACCACTTCTGAAAATCTCAGAAAGATATGCACCTGCATTTAAGCTCAAGGTAATAATACCTGCTGTAAATGCGTCAAGACGAAACTCAGGAATAAATGTCTGGATAAGCTGTGGAATACCAAAGAAGATAACGTAAGACTGTACAAGCATTGGGGTACCACGGATAATCCAGATATAAATTCCTGCGATAAAACGCAGAATTCTGCTTTTTGACATATTCATCAGACACACAAAAAGTCCAATGACGATACCGATAGCGATACCGATTAAAGATACGATAACAGTGTAACGAAAACCCTGCAACAACAAAGGGGTCGCTTCACTTATAACTCTACCAAAATCCATATATTACATCTACCCTTACATAAAAGCTGTAAAAATTTCAGCATGGTGGCTAGCACCATGCTGAAACCATAAAATGTGAAATATTAACTAACTATATATCAGTAACCGTACTTTGCGAGGATCTCGTCGTACTTACCGTTAGCCTTGATGTTAGCAAGACCTGTGTTGAACTTCTCGATAAGTTCAGGATGAGTACCTGTCTTAACAGCGAAACCGTAGAAGCTGTTGTTGAATGGCTGTTCTGTTACGATTGTGAGTGGGAGTTTCTCTGAGTTGATAGCCCAACCGATAACTGAGAAGTCCTCGATACAAGCAGCATCAGTACCTGTTGCAACAGCCTGATACATCTCGTTTGAACCTTCGTAGTAGTTGATTGTGAAACCATACTGGTCTTTGATTGACTCAGCGTACTCGCCGCCAACTGTTGAAGTTTTACAAGCGATTGTCTTACCCTTTAAGCCGTCGAAATCCTTGATGTCAGAATCGTTCTTAACAACTAAAACCTGACCATCTTCGAAGTAGCCCTCAGCAAAATCGAATGACTTTCTTCTCTCGTCTGTAATCGTCATACCTGCGATCATAGCGTCTGCCTGACCTGACTGAACAGCACCCATAGAAGCATCGAAACCTTCGTTGTGCATTTCGTACTTAATGCCCTGATCCTCAGCGATAGCAGCGAAAAGGTCCATATCAAGACCAACATACTCGCCTGTTGACTCGTCAAGGTACTCAAATGGAGCAAAAGCGTTGTCTGAGTAAATAACGTATGTCTTGTCAGCCTGGTCAGCAGTAGCATCTGAATTTGTACCGCAAGCTGCAAGTGATGCTACCATAAGGATAGCAAGAACAAGTGCAAAAAACTTTTTCATTAGAATATCTCCTTTAATTTCAAATATGTATCCATACTAAGATACAAATAACAGGTTAATTATACTATACAGCAAGTCGCTTGTCAACAAAACTTTTATAGTCAAATTGCTCAAAAATCGCTTAATCAAGCCAAAAAAAGAAAACCGACCGAGAAAACCTCGGTCGGCAAAATACCTGTGAGTATTTAAAATTAAAGCTCAGCGAAGTACTTGATTGTTCTTACCATCTGTGATGTGTAAGAATTCTCGTTGTCGTACCATGAAACAACCTGAACCTGAGTTGTGTCTGTCTCAGGCATATATGTTGCCATTGTCTGAGTAGCATCGAAGAGTGAGCCGTATGTCATACCAACAACGTCAGAAGAAACGATCTCGTCTGTGTTGTAGCCGAATGAATCTGAAGAAGCAGCCTTCATAGCGTCGTTGATCATATCAACTGTAACGTTGCCCTTAACAACAGCTGTAAGGATTGTTGTTGAACCTGTTGGAACAGGAACTCTCTGAGCAGCGCCGATGAGCTTACCGTTGAGCTCTGGAATAACAAGACCGATAGCCTTAGCAGCACCTGTTGAGTTAGGAACGATGTTAACTGCGCCAGCTCTTGCTCTTCTAAGGTCACCCTTTCTGTGAGGACCGTCGAGGATCATCTGGTCGCCTGTGTAAGCGTGGATTGTAGCCATAATACCGCTCTGAATCTCAGCAAGGTCGTTAAGAGCCTTAGCCATAGGAGCGAGACAGTTTGTTGTACATGAAGCAGCAGAAATAATCTGATCATCAGCTGTGAGGATACCCTCGTTTACTGAGAATACAACTGTCTTGAGGTCGTTGCCTGCAGGAGCAGAGATAACAACCTTCTTAGCACCAGCGTTGATGTGTGCCATTGACTTCTCTTTTGAGCAGTAGAAACCTGTACACTCGAGAACTACGTCTACACCAAGCTCACCCCATGGGATGTTGTTAGCGTCTGGCTCTTTGTAGATTGTGATCTCTTTACCGTCAACTACGATTGAGCTCTCTTTAGCCTCAACCTTATCAGCGAGAGCATACTTACCCTGAGCTGAATCGTACTTAAGAAGATGAGCGAGCATCTTAGGAGCTGTAAGATCGTTGATAGCAACAACCTCATAACCCTCTGCTGAGAACATCTGTCTGAATGCAAGTCTACCGATTCTACCAAAACCGTTAATACCTACTTTTACTGCCATTGGAATTACCTCCTAAAAATGTGTTAACTTTGGATTATACCAACGTATATACCTTTATTATTTTACTACTAATCCCGATATAAATCAAGTAGTATTTACCAATTGATAAATTTTTGTCAAAATATATAAATTACCTTTGCATTGTTCGTTTCTTTTGCTGATTATCATAGATTTCGGAAAACACTGCAGAAGCTATGACTAGCACTGCACCGACTATGGTTGAAACAGTCATTTTCTCCCTTAAAACAAGTGCCGAAAGCACAACTGCAACAACAGGGTCTATGTACGCAAAAATTGCTACATTCTGACTTGTTACATTCGGGAGTGACTTAAAATACAGTGTATAAGTAACACCCGTGTGAACAACACCGACAACAATCAACAATACTACTGTTTGCAACGAAAACTCAAGTTCCTCAACTTTTGTAGTAAATAAGCAGTAAACAAACATAACAACCGTTGACGACGCAAACTGAGTTACAGCTTTATCAATCGGGTCGATTTTATCCAAGCGTTTGTTTATGATAACCGTTATCGCATAAACTACAGCAGCTGAAACACCGAAAGCTACACCGATTAAGTCACGACTACTCACACCGCTTTGCTCAAAAACTCCCGATACGCACACTACTCCGAAAAGTGCTGTCATAACACACAACACTTTTACAATTGTAAGCTTTTCTCTGAATACAAGAGGTGATAACAGCACAACAATCATCGGTCCCAGATTGTAGCAAATCGTTGATGTTGCAACGCTCGTGTAATTATAAGATTCAAAAAGCAAAATCCAGTTAAGTCCAAGCAAGGCACCGTTAATGCAAAGCTCAAGGAGATTGCTTTTCAACGCTTTAATATTCACTTTTTTGTGCATAAGCGTTTTTACAGCGATTAAAAATAGCATACCTACCAACGAACGGTCGAATGCTACTACCCCACTACTAAGCGGTATCATCTTCACAAAAATTCCGATTGAACCCCAAATGAAGAATGCTGACGCAAGTAATATTTTGGCTTTATTAGAACTTTTCATAACCTCTCAAAATATGGCACCCTCACACGAGAGTGCCACAAAATCATTTCTGATATAATTTTTTAGTCTGGTAACAAGGCTCACAAGTGAGATTAATACCAAGCTTTTTGAACATCATTGTGTCAACCTGTGACAATATAACAGATGAATGTGCCTCACAGTTCCTGAGTTTTTCGAGCTGTGAAAGTGCATTTTTAGCATCATCACTTGTAGCTGCCGAAATAGACAAAGCAATTAAAATCTCATCAATGTGAAGTCTTGGATTAACATTACCAAGATGATTAACCTTCAAGTGCTGTATAGGCTCAATAACCTGTGGCGGAATCAGATGAACGCTGTCATCAATCCCACCGAGAATTTTTAAAGCATTCAACAGCATAGCCGCACAAGCACCAAGAAGTTCGGATGTTTTTCCTGTGACAATTGTTCCATCGTTGAGTTCAATTGCAGCCGCAGGAGCATTGGTCGCCTCTGATTTTTCGAGTGCAGGCGCAATAACCTTTCTATACGAGCTATCAAGCTTTGACTGCTTCATAATAAGCTCTAATGCGTATACTTCATCATCAGGAGAATTACCCTTTTTGTTGTTACACATAGCATTGTAATACCTGCGGATAATTTCCTGATTAGCCGCTTCTATAACAGCCTCGTTGTCAACAATACAATTACCTACCATATTAACACCCATATCTGTAGGTGACTTGTATGGTGACTCGCCTAATATCTGTTCAAAAATAGTATTTAAAACAGGGAAAATCTCAATATCTCGGTTGTAGTTAACAGTGGTTTCACCATAAGCCTCAAGGTGGAACGGGTCAATCATATTAACATCGTTAAGGTCAGCAGTTGCCGCTTCGTAAGCCACGTTAACCGGATGCTTAAGCGGTAAATTCCAGATAGGGAATGTTTCAAACTTTGCGTATCCGCATCTTACTCCGCGCTCGTTTTCATGATAAAGCTGAGAAAGACACACAGCCATCTTACCGCTACCAGGACCCGGAGCTGTAACAACAACAAGTTCACGCTCTGTTTCTATAAAATCATTTCTACCGTAACCATCATTACTCACAATCAGGTCGATATCCTGAGGATAACGCTCAATCGAATAGTGATGATAAACCTTGATTCCGTTAAGCTCAAGTTTTTTCTGGAACTTCTGTGCCGCCAGCTGGTCAGCATAACGTGTAAGAACAACACTGCCTACATAAAGACCGATGTTACGAAAAATATCAATCAATCTTAATGTATCAAGGTCGTAAGTGATACCAAGGTCACCTCTGACCTTATTCTTTTCTATATCGTCAGCGTTGACAACAATAACTATCTCAGCCTGCTCCTTGAGTTGTAAAAGCATCTGCAACTTACTGTCAGGCTTAAAGCCAGGGAGCACACGTGCTGCGTGATAATCGTCAAACAGCTTTCCGCCGAACTCAAGATACAGCTTTCCACCGAACTTGGAAATTCTGTCACGAATGTGCTGGGATTGCATACTCAAATATTTGTCATTATCAAAGCCAATCTTCATCTTATTCACCTGCTAAATAAAAATACATTATTAGGTATATCACAGAAACGCATAAAAATTATATTAAAAAAGAATTATAATTAATAAAAATATTAATTTTTGCAAAACGAAACGGTGCCTGAACGTTATTTTGTCAGACACCGCCGTGCTAATTATTAGCAATTAATCTTTCGCATTTCACTTTTTCTTAAAACACTTTTTGTCAAAACTAGGGTTAAACTGGTAGTAATTCTTCGAGTCGAGTCTATCTGTCAGTATTCTCAAATTCTCACCAAAACGCTGGTAGTGCACTACTTCTCTAGCTCGCAAGAATCGGATAGGGTCTTTTACATCGTAGTCGTCACAGAATCGAAGGATGTTGTCGTAAGTGGTTCTTGCTTTTTGCTCCGCTGCAAGGTCTTCGTGCAAATCGGTTATAGGGTCTCCCTTAGACTGTATATATGCTGCTGTAAAAGGTACGCCTGCCGCTGAAGCCGGATATACTCCTGTTGTATGGTCTACAAAGTAAGCATCAAAACCATTTTTCTTGATTTCCTCTTCTGATAAATCCTTTGTTAGCTGATAGACAATAGCACCAATCATCTCAAGGTGATTAAGCTCTTCTGTGCCTATATCTGTTAAAGTAGCTTTGAGTTCCTGTATCGGCATTGTAAAACGCTGTGACAAATATCTAAGCGATGCTCCAAGCTCACCGTCAGGTCCGCCGTATTGGCTGATAATTATTTTTGCCAGCTGAGCATTCGGACGTTTAATCTTTACAGGATACTGTAACTGTTTTTCATATACAAACATCAGTCATCCTCCTCTATATCCCAAGGCCATGGATTTTTTACCCACAAAAACTTATTGCCGTTATCTGAGCTTACCGTAAGCGGACCGAAGCGACTCTCAAATTCCTTTACCATTGGTTTGAGCAAAGCTTCGTATTCTGCATATTTGCTGAGCGCCATTTCATCTTTTGGGTGAGTGTCAAGATACAACTCAAGGTCTTTGAGCACAAACTTATATGTGCCTATTTTCTTGAGCATAATTTCACGTTGTGTCATTTGTAACCCTCACATTCTTTAGGACAAAACGGCTTGTTTAATGCTTCAAAAATTGTTCCGCATTCGTAGCCTTGTGCAGGGCTGTACATCTTTGGTGAGTACTGCTGAAACAGAACATATGCCATTGCGTATGATGTTTCAACAGGAAATTTTCTTATACCATATTGAGACATCATTTTTTCGATAGTATCCAAAACAAATTTCTCCTTGTAATTCTTTGATCTGCAAGCTTGCAGACCTTATTACATAATATGCAAAAAAACATTTACCGTTAACGATTGTCTCAAAACAAAAAAGAGAGCAGGTCTTTCGACCTGCTCAGTTTTATTAGAAAATTTGTAGGGATTATGGATTCCATGTAGATACATCCTGCTTACCCATTGAATCGGTACCAGAGATATAGTAACCGATACTTGCAGTTGTAGTATCAATAGCAATATCAACTGTCTGGTTTGAATAGCCGTCCATACCATTGTTAAAGATGATGTTCTGGTAAACAGAAGGGTCAACAGTAACCTTGTAAACATCCTGTCCCATCTCGTTTGTATGGTCCTTAGTCATCTGAGCACCAGGCCATGTCATATTTGCTGCACCCCAGCAATAGTAGTTAACCTTACTCCAACCTAAGTTGTTAGTAAAGTAAATATCAATTTTTTCTGGGAGCGGAGGAGTAACGTTCTCGTCGTAGTCCTTGATAATCTCGTAAGCAGCTTCGAATGCATCGTATGCTTCGTCGATAAGCTCAGGGTCAGCAGTTGGGTTAAGTGTTACTGACTTGTACTTATCAAGAGCCTCACCTGCTGTCTTATAACCTGCGTCGTCAGCATAGTAGTTGTTAGGAAGAGCAAGATACTTAGCAGAAAGTGTGTTGTACATTTCGATAAGTTCTGCAAATGTATGGTCACCAGCTACAGGGCCATCGCCACCGCCTACAACCTCGCCAACTGAACCAAAGCCAGGGACTTTTGCAAGGTAGAGCTGGATGCATGTAGAATCCATTACTGTAACGTCGCCTGTTTTGTCACAGTCGCCTGCAATAAGAGCATCCTCATTGAACTCTCTGTGCTTAGCAAGATAAAGCTGGATTACAGTTGAGTCCATAATATTGATATCACCATTAAGGTCAGCGTCGCCGATGAGAATCTTATCGCCAGGTGTTGGTGGCTGTGTGCCATCATAGAGGTATACAACGTTTGTGATACCTGCTTTAAAGAAGTTTGAAGCGTTAGCTGGAGTAATATAACCGCCGAGCTCAGACTTAGCAGTTGTGCTGTACATACCGTTAGAAGTAATCTTAGTGTACTCCTTTGTAACGTCAGGAGAAAGCTGTTTACCTGTTGCAAGGTCAATGTAACTTGTTACAACAGAGCAGGAGAATGTAAGAACTCTGTCCTTAATCCAAGCTTCACCTGAAACTTCGTAACCTGCTTCGCCCTGACCAGGCTCCTGCTGTGCACCGCTGACAGGTGTTGCAGGGTGGAACATTACTCGACAGGACTTAACGTTAGGGATAGTAACTGTGTACCAGTTATCACCAAGAGTAGGGTCCTTAACCATATTACCTGCTTTGTTGTCTGTCCACTTACCAAGCGGTTCTTCTGTGGAAGTATCAAAGTATGCGTAACACTGGATTGTTGTGCTGTTCCAGTTTGGATGTGAATTGTAGAAATGAACCACAGTCTGAGTGTGTGTAAGTTCATTATAGTAGTAGTTGAATTCAAGCGGAGCTGATGCGTCAAACTTACCAACTGTACCTGCAGGATACTTTGTTGTATCGAGAGAATAGCCCTGTACACCTGTTGCAGGAATCGAGAAGTCTGCACCGTCGTGGAGTCTGTACTCAATATGAGGACGAACTCTGTTGCCTGTTGTTGAGTCAAGGAAGTTTACTGTTAAGTAGTTAGACTGAGTAAATCTTGTGTAGTAGAACTTAACTGTAACGTTCTTATTTGCAACTACATCACCGGAAAGCTGACCTGATGAGCTCTCGTATGAATCTAATTCGTGGTCAAAGAGAAGGTTAGCGTCAGTGATTGCACGATATGTCTGACCAACAGCATATTTTGCTGTGTTTGTCTTTGCAAGTTTGTAATCACCTGAAGCTGAATCACGAACGTAATGTTCAGCAGTAAGAGTAGCATAACCTTCAGCAGGTTTTGTGTATGTACCCTGAACAAGGATAGCTCCGCACTGTGCAGGAACTGTATATGTACCTGTTGCTGTACCTAAAGAATCAAGACCTGCTTTCTTATCGTTAGCAACAACTGTCCATGTACCTGATGGAAGATTAACAGTTTTAGCATCAGTCTTATTGTTGTTCATAATAACAACAGCCTTGCTCCACTCGCCAGCCTTTGTGTTGTTGATTGAATAAGCAACAGGGTTAGAAGTAGAGATAGTAGAGATAGCGTCAGCCTTGCTGTCTTTGAATGGTGAGAAAGCCTTGCGAATCTGTAAAAGACCAGCATAATAATCAGCTTCACCGCCCCACTTTTCAAGACGTGACCAGTCAATAGCGTTAATTCTATCTGATGTACGGTAAGAGTTAGCATCACCATACTTTGAACGAGCAAACTCAGTACCGGCATTCATAAATGGAAGACCCTGTGCTGTCATTACAGAAACAAGACCAAGCTTGAGCTGGTTTGCAACCTCAGGATAATATGTGTTAGCAGAAGTGTTGTTTGTATCGTAAAGCGACTCGTCATCCTTATTGGCGTTAAATTTGTAGCCATACTTACTTCTAAGGTCATCAACGTTTGTTCTTAAAAGTTTATCGTAGAATGTAAGGTTATCGTGGTTATCAAGATAGTTGAGTGCCTTTGAAGTAGCTGTTGTTTTAAAGTATGTAAAATTAGCTTTAGCAGCATCGAGGATAGCAGCATTTGTTGAATCACCCTGTGCAAAAGCACCTGTTGTACCTGAGTGGTTAGACTCAGAACCCTTGAGGTTTTCAGCATATGTCTGGTTGAAACCACCGATACGGTCGTTAAGCTGACTGAAGTTAGCGTTTGTAGCACCATTAGAGATACCTGAATCGCCACCTGCCCAAGGCTCGCCGTACATAAGGATTCTAGAATCAATCTTATCGAGCTCTGCTCTTGCTGCATTCAATGTGTTGCAGTCCATAGCACCCATAAGGTCGAAACGGAAACCGTCGATGTGGTACTCTTCTACCCAGTACTTGAGAGACTCTACAACGTACTTACTTGTCATAGCCTTCTCAGTTGATAAGCAGTTACCAAGACCTGAACCGTTGTAGTAGTTCTGAGCATCAGACATTCTGTGGTAATACTTTGGAACAGTTCTTGCAAGAGCTGAACCTTCGAGTACGTATGTATGGTTGTAAACAACGTCCATTACAACAGCAATTCCTCTGTCATGACAAGCCTGAACGAGCTGCTTGAACTCTTTGATTCTAGCGTTACCGTCATAGCAATCAGTAGCGTATGCGCCGTCAGGAACGTTGAAGTTCACAGGGTTATAACCCCAGTTACGCTGTGGGTCAGAGTTTGTTTCATCAATACCTGAGAAGTCAGCGATTGGTAAAAGCTGAATACAGTTGATGCCCTGTTCTACAAGATAATCAACACAAGTAGCGATATCGCCCTCACCGTTGATTGTTGTGTTACCTTCTGTGAAAGCAAGATACTTACCCTTGTACTCATCAGAAACACCTGATGAAGGAGAAATTGAGAAATCGCGAACATGAACTTCCCAAACTGATGCTTCAGCAGCAGAATCAAAAAGAACATGCTGGTCATTCTCCCAACCCTCAGGGTCAGTTGAATCAAGGTCAACAATCATTGAACGCTCACCGTTAGCACCTACAGCAGTAGCATATGGGTCCTGTGTCTCGGTTGTAGCGCCATCAATTGTAAGGAGGTAAGTGTAGAATTCATCCTTGTGATCGCCCGAAAGTGTCAATGACCAAACGCCTGTTGTTGCATTTTTAGTCATTGAATGTGTTCCTAAAACACTGGCACCCGACTCAGCGTCAGTACCTGTTGAATACAGTTTGACCATAACTGCAGTTGCAGTTGGTGACCAAACCTTGAATGTTGTGGACTGTGGTGAGTATGTTACACCCATGCCCTGTTCGTTTTTAGCTGCCTGAGCATAAGTTTCAAGGTAGCTTTGGTTGTGATATCCTGTCTGAGCAACGTCAACTTCTACAGCGGAAATACCAACGCTGACAGAAGAAACGAGCATCAAAAAAACAAGAACACAAGAAATAATACTGCGTAATTTCATCATAATTCCTCTCTTCTTAAAAATTAACCGTACAATTTCAGTTGTGAATATTATACCACACTTGTTACAATTATTAAATGCATTTGTGGAAATTTCACAAATACATTTTGCACAATATTTTTCCACGCCATTTGTATATATACAACAAAAAATAGTCACTACACCTGATTTTGAGTTATTCAGAGGGCCACCCCCTTCAAACTATCAAAAAACAACGTGTAGCGACTATAGCTATTTTCACATATTAATATCTGTAAATCCGACACCGAAAGCAGTACCGAGCGATATACAAACAGCGTTCTCTATTTCTTTAAAATAAAGGGCATTCGCAGTACCATCGTGAACAAGAGTTACTTTCACTTTTTTGTGTAACATACCCGACAAATCTTCACTCAAGAGTTTTGCATAATCGTTTGAAAGCTCACTAAGCTTAGCATAACCGCCACGCTCGCTGTTAAGCACACCGCCAGCGTTATAGTTAGCTATGCTTATCATGATATTTTCTGAGATTTCGAACTTATCACAACACTGTTTGTAAGTATCTATTATCGTTTTGACAAGATGCTTGTGCAAGTTGAGTGCAGTTTCCCACGCATCCTCGCCTTCGCTTATTCTGCCAACATATTTTGATTTAACGCTATCAAGCGGAGTAAACCCTCTGATTTCGCCAATACCTTTTACGATAACAGAGCGCTTAAGATTAGTGTGGCCAAAATCAAATACAAGAGAAGTTGTGTTATCTTCCATAAGATGCGCACAACCCATTACTCCCACGTAGGTAGCATTATCAAACAACATAATATTGTATGGCTTTTCCTTAGCTATATCAAATATGTGTTGTATACGCTCTTTAAAGTGCCTGCCAAGCATTGAACTTGCAAGACCACCAACGAAAATAACCGTATCAAGCTCACGCAAATACTTCCAGTGTCTGTCATCCCAGTCAGGTCTGGCATCTCGGTTTTCCTGCTCGCCCTTTTTCAGTGTCAAAAGCAAAAGACCCAACCTGTCGCCAAACTTTGATGCAATACGATTTGCCATACTGTTGTATTTGACATTCTGACTCACTAAAGCTTTGTCAAGAAGCCTTGGCAACATATAATCCTCGTAGTCTGAGATATCTATATGGTAGTCACCTGCTACCTTTTTTATCTCTTCAACAACAAGGCTTGTCGAAAAAACATCACGGAATGTCTTGCCCTCAAGCGAATCTTCAATGCCATAAAGAGGAACCTTTTTTAGAACCGCTTTGTTGAGTGAGCAAACAGGTGTCAGATATTCGGTTTTATTGTCATCAAGATTAGACAGGAATGGATTCTTCATAACTTACTCCAAATGATTAATCGGGTTAACTACCTGCTGATTCGTACGCTTTTATACCTCTGTTCCAGATAAACACGGAAATCACAAAAAGAACAACCGATGCTACAACAGTACCACCGATGCAAAACAGCGGATTTTCTCCTGTAAGGAAGTAACTTGCAGGATAAAAAGCTGTAAACGCAAATGGTATAACGTATGTAATAAATGTACGGACAAACTTATTATATATGGTTGTTGGATATTTTGAAAAGTCATTTGTCATATAGAACATATGAGTAATATGACCTGACGCTTTTGTCCAGAATGAAATAGCAGATGTTGCGATTTTAATAGCTGTATAGATAAGTGTAGCAAACACCACAGCAATAATGAACAACGGAATCATATACCAGGTAATTGTAAGTTTAAGCTGAAAAACGCTGTAAATCATCAATATAAGACCAATCAGCAATTCTCCGAAAGCATCAACACAGAACTTCTCAGCAATCACATAAAACAGACTGTTAATCGGTCTGGTCAGGTATTTATCAAAATCTCCCTTACGAACAATAAAATATCCGACGCTCCACAGATTATCAAACAACAGATGGTCAAGACCTTTTGGAATCAAAGAAAAGCCATAGATAAACAAAATCTCGTTAAACTCCCAACCGATAAGGTTTGGAATCTGACTGAAAATAATACCCAAAAACGCAATCTGTATAATCTGTCCGAGCAAAAAGCTTATCGCTCCTGTTAAAAAGTCAACCTTATATTCCATAAGATTCTTCATATACTGAGCAACAAATATACGGTGAAGTCTAAGCATTCTTCTCATACTTTAACCTCCCTGTGAACAAAGTCGCTTTACAGCGTGGTTCCATACCGCTTTTGATAAAAGAACCATAACAGTAAGCCAGAACACCTGCATAAGTATTTTGAAAGCAATCTCCTGTGCTGAATACATACCCATATAAATCATAACAGGTGTGTAAGACAAGGATGAAAACGGAAGGAAGTTAAGAACCTTAGCAAGTGCCTGTGGCATAAAAGCAAGTGGAATGGTAGCACCTGAGAGGAAATTGATTATACACTCTTTGAGAATATCTGCACCCCACAGGTTTTTGAGATAAAACGCCATAAAACCATAGCTTACATTGAAATAGAACGAAATCATATAAGCAAGCACAAGGCTCACTACATAAAGCAGGAAATTGACAATATCAAACTGACAAGCACCTGTAATTACAAAGCGGTAAACTTCTACTCCAATAACAAGCGGAGCAAAAATAAACAGTACGTTGATTATCTTGTGTCCGAGTTCCTGAAACAAAAAGCACATATCAAACGAACAAGGCTTTATCATACGCATCGCAATTGAACCGTCACGGATTTCAGTGGCTATTGCGTATGTACCATCAGAATATGTGAGATACCCTGTCAAAAATGTGATAAACAGGTACACAACCATATCTTCCATTGTAAAGCCCATAAAGGTCTCGCCGTTACTGCTCGCAAAAACCGCTTTCCATACGAAAAACATTATAAAACAGGACATAATCTCGCCAATCAAAAAGCAGAAAAAGTTTGCTCTGTATGCAACGGATTCTAGCATACCTGCTCTTGTAAACGGACGATAAGTGCGTATAAACTTCTTAAACCTCATCTATACTCACTTCCTGTCTGTATATTCTGCGGATAATCTCTTCGATATCTGCATCTTTTAAATTGATATCCTTTACGTGTACCTTTGACAAAGTGTACGAAAGCATATTTTCAACAGAAACAGCGTTGCTGTCAAATCTTACCGAAACAGCCGCACCTTCGTAATTTACTTCAACATCAGCATCTGACAGTTTCAAATCTGCCATATAATTGAGTTTTGACAAATCATCAGTGTGGTTAAGCTCAAAACACAGGTCACGCATCTGACCAAACTCACGCTTCAAGTCGGAAATCTGGCCATCAAACACCATTCTACCTTTATCAATCATAACAATACGATTACACAGCATTTCGATATCAGCCAAATCGTGGGTTGTCAGAATAACGGTTGTACCCTCTTCTTCATTAATCTTGCGTATCGCATTTCTGATGTTGTCCTTGACAACAACGTCCAGACCGATTGTCGGCTCATCTAAAAACAACACCTTAGGGTTATGCAAAAGCGAAGCCGCAATGTCTGCTCTCATTCGCTGACCGAGTGATAAAGTACGAACAGGACTAGTAATAAAGTCATCAAGCTCCAGCACTTCATTCAAAAACGCCATACGCTTTTTAAATTCATTTTCGGGTACGTCGTAAATTTCCTTTAATACCGAGTAAGTTTCCTGCAGCGCTAAATCCCACCACAGCTGAGTACGCTGACCAAATACTACTCCGATTTCCTTAACATACTTCTGACGGTTTTCCTGTGGAATCTGACCGTTGATTTCACAAGTACCCGATGTCGGTGTCAAAATACCTGTGAGCATTTTAATAACCGTACTTTTGCCGGCACCGTTAGGTCCGATAAATCCTAACATTTCTCCTTTCGGAACGTGAAAGCTGACTCCGTCAACAGCTTTGATAATCTCGTTATTTGGCTTAAAGAGAGCTTTGACGCTTCCTTTGAGTCCCGGCTCTTTAATTGTCTTCTTAAATTCTTTTCTTAAATCATTAACGTAAATCAAACAAACTACCCCCTTTGAGGCTTTTCTGATTAAGAACAATACATTTTGCCTACAAAAATTATGAAGTCGTAATTCGCACTTTCAGCAACCCAAAATTGCAACCCCTCGAAACGTGCGTGCAACTATACAACGTAAACATCCGCACGACCTCATATTAACCACACAAACCTATCAACAAACAACACACCAAAACATACATCTGCACTACCGACACCTGCAGATTTAAAGCAACAATTATACAGAATACAGTGTGGTCTCGTATATTTTAACATACTTTGATACAATTTTCCAACAATATATTTATCTATTCAGAATATATTTATCATATAATACGCGAAAAACCTCGAACTTCATTAATTTTTGTAATTAATATTACATTTATGTCAATAGTCTTGATTTTGGTAATTTTTGGTGATATTATGTCACGGTGACATTTTATCACTAGCGAGAGGTCCATATGGTAGAATATAAAATACAAACACAAACTATTACTCTTAACGACAACCAAAGCTATACATCCTACGGCATTGTTGCACTAAGCGGTGAAAAAGTTGTGACAACCGTAGACGATGTATCAACTGACAAAATTGCGGTAGAAAAGTTAGTTGATAAGTTTAACACATACAAGTTGGTCTTGTGTCATCTTGAGCAGGCAATTGAAAACTATTTGTACAATCTTGAAGTTGATTAAGACTTTTATACCTTTTCTATTTTTCAGGTTTATGCTATACTTGGTATGGTGATACTATGATATGTAATCTATGCCCAAGAAAATGCAACGCACAACGTACAAGCAGTCAAGCATCAGGCTTTTGCAAATGCAACTCAGAAATGAAGGTAGCCAAAATTGCTCCACATCTATGGGAAGAACCATGCATTAGCGGTAAAAACGGTTGCGGTGCCGTGTTTTTTTCAGGATGTACGCTTAAATGTGTGTATTGTCAAAACTTCGAAATTTCTCACGAAAACAATGGTAAGTTCATCACTCCACAGGAGTTATCAGAAAAGCTCCTAGAACTTGAAAACAGCGGTGTGCATACCATTGAGTTCGTATCTGCTGCTCAATACGTTGACAAGTTGATTGAAACGCTCAGCATTTACAAACCGAAGGTTCCACTTATTTACAACAGCTCCGGGTTTGAGAATATTGAGACGCTCAAAAAGCTTGAGGGATATATTGATGTTTATCTCCCTGATTTCAAGTACAGTGACGATGAACTTGCTAGACGATTATCCAATTGCAATAATTACACACAGGTTACCACTAACGCTATCGGTGAAATGGTCAGACAATGCGATAGCCTTAGCTTTGACGATGACGGTATTATTCAAAAAGGGGTTATAATCCGACATCTGGTACTCCCATCTCACACCAAAAACAGTATTAATGTACTTAATATCATTAAACAAAATTTCGGTGATAATGTGTTACTTAGTCTGATGGGACAGTACATTCCGTTTGGTAGAGCAAACGAGCATCCTGACATCAACAGAAAAATAACTAAGCGAGAATACAACAAGGTCCTAGACCATCTTGTTGAACTCGGTCTTGACGGATTTGCACAAGACCTAAAATCCGCTAACAAATCATACATTCCAAGTTGGGATTATTGACACAAAAACTCTGCACAAGCACAAAACAAGCCGTCCAAATTATTCGGACGGCTTGTTTTATTTAACGCTTACTCCAACTAATTTTCTCTTTCTGAATTTAAAATAATTAAATGTTATCGCCAGCAACAATACAACCTCAAAAAGCCTCATAATAGTAATTACAACCGTACAACTAAAATATTAACCCGACTCTATCAGAGTGTTTATATTCGAAAATGTAATTACGCTAAATATTCTAGCGGTAATATCCAGCAAAAACCAAGCAACACCTAAACAAAAGATGGCAGATTTTTCACGACGTATTATTATGTATAATACAAACAAAAGAACTATTAAAGCAATAAATATGTAACTACTCAGCATTTTCATTCCTCCTTGAAATAATTGTCACAAAAAGGATAACAACGGGAACAATGCTGGCAAGTAAGCCAACTATATGTGGAACATCAAATCCGTACATTCCACCACACATCCAAAACCAATAAAGCAAAACTCCTATCATCATAAGAAGATATACATAAAATCTTTTATAATCTTTAACTATCATTACAATTGTAGCCACAACAGCTATTATCAGTAACATTATTATCACCTCAGCTTACAAAATTCTACATTATATCGTCACTTTTATTGTATCAAAAAGGAGTTTTTTGTCAACAAAAAAGCCACCCGTTACCGAGTGGCTCAATTTGCTTATTAATTGCTATTTTATTTAGCGAAGTCAACAGCTCTGCTTTCGCGGATGATGTTAACCTTAATCTGACCCGGATACTCGAGCTCATCTTCAATCTTCTTGCAAATATCTCTAGCAAGAGAAGCCATATTGTCATCAGAAACAACCTCTGGCTTAACCATAATTCTGATCTCACGACCTGCCTGAATAGCGAATGAAGTTTCAACACCGTTGAATGATGAAGCAACCTCTTCAAGCTTCTGCAGACGCTTGATGTAGTTTTCAAGGTTTTCTCTTCGAGCCCCAGGACGTGCTGCTGAGATAGCATCAGCCGCCTGAACAATGCAAGCTACAACTGTCTTAGCTTCAACGTCACCGTGGTGAGCGTGGATAGCGTGGATAACAGCGTCGCTCTCCTTGTACTTTCTAGCCATATCAACACCGATTTCGATGTGGCTACCTTCGATTTCGTGGTCGAGTGCCTTACCGATATCGTGTAAAAGACCTGCACGCTTTGCAATAGTTGGGTCCATACCAAGTTCAGAAGCGATAATGCCTGAAAGGTATGCAACCTCAAGCGAATGGTTGAGTACGTTCTGACCGTAACTTGTACGATAGCGTAATCTACCGAGCAACTTAACGAGTTCAGGGTGAACACCGTTTACACCTGACTCAAGAACAGCACGTTCACCTTCGTGCTTAATTGTAGCCTCAACTTCTCTTCTTGCCTTTTCAACCATTTCTTCAACTCTTGCCGGATGAATACGACCGTCAGAAATGAGTTTTTCAAGAGAAATACGGGCAATTTCACGACGAACAGGCTCAAAGCTTGAAAGCGTAATAGCCTCCGGTGTGTCGTCGATAATAAGGTCAACACCAGTGAGCGTTTCGATAGCACGGATATTTCTACCCTCTCTACCGATGATACGACCTTTCATCTCATCATTTGGAAGCGGAACTACTGATACAGTAGCCTCGGCAACCTGATCAGCTGCAAGACGCTGAATAGCAAGAGAAATAATGTTTCTTGCTTTCTTTTCCTGCTCGTCTTTAAGCTGCTGCTCGAATTCCATAATCTTGAGAGATTTCTCGTGGCTGAGCTCATTTTCAAGCTGAGAGAGCAAATACTCTTTAGCCTGCTCAATTGTGTAGCCGGAAATCCTTTCGAGCATTTCAAACTGACTTTTCTTGATGGTTTCAACCTCAGCAAGCTTTGCTTCGGCTTCTTTCATCTTTTTGGAAACTTTTTCTTCTTTTACCTCGACATTATCCAACTTCTTGTCAAGGGTTTCTTCCTTTTGCTGGATGCGTCTTTCCTGACGCTGAACCTCTTTACGACGGTCGGAAATCTCCTTTTCGCTTTCGTTTCTCAAGCGATGGATCTCATCCTTACCCTCTAAGATGGCTTCTTTCTTTTTGGCTTCAGCTGTTTTCATCGCTTCGGACACGATGCGCTTAGCCTCCTGTTCAGCACTGCCAATTTCAGCTTCAGCAACCTTTTTACGGTAAACTGAGCCAATAATTGCACCAACAACGATGCCGACAATGGCTGTGACAACAGGTAACAGGATCTGTAACCATAAGTCCATTTGATTTGACACCTCCTTGATTTTGTTAGTTAAAAACTAATCAAACTCAACTCATGGGTGCCGTTAATATAAGATATTCAGTTTAAATCTATCACCAATGAAACACTGCAAAAATCTTTGCCAGGGTAAAAGATGATAATAAAAATAATAAAAAATATCTATGAATAACGGCTCTTTAAAGAGTCCAATAAGTGAATAGGAACACCGTCCGTGTGACTAAATGCTCCGAGCACACCCAAAATATGCTCACGTTAATTCTAATATAAGCACCAACAATTGTCAAGTTAATTTAAACACTATTGCTAAAAATTATTTCTCATTTTTTATCAAAGTTGCCAATAAGCATAAATGTCCATATTTTTGCCTATGGTCAAATTTTGCACCGAGGATAAAACGCTATTGTTCAAATACACAACACAAACCCTCTGTTTTCTGCCTTTTCCGTCCATTTTTTACTGTGTGATTTTAGCAATAAAAGCCGTCATTTGTTCATTTTTTATGAAAAATAGATAAAATATTGTACATATTCACAAAGAAATTGACAATATTTATAAAATCTGCACTAAAACTTTGTAATAAAAATTGCACTTTTACTTGAATTTGTACTAAAAGAATGATATCATATCATTGATATATAATGTATTGTATATTATTCAAATATATCTAGAGGAGAGATTTTTCATGAACTATCAGATTTTTGACGAGAGAACCCCTCTTGAACTGTTCCACGGTGGCGACGCTGTGCGCGCTTATGACTTCTTAGGTGCTCACAAAGTTAACTGGGACGGCAAAGATGGTGTTGTTTTCCGTGTTTGGGCTCCAAACGCTTTAACTGTATCCGTTGTTGGTAACTTCAACAATTGGGACCAGACAGCAAACTATATGTACAAAATAAGCGATGGCGGTGTATGGGAACTTTTCATCGAAGGTCTTTATGACTTCGAAATCTACAAATATTGTGTAGAAACCCCTTGGTTTGAAAAGCTCTTAAAGTCCGACCCATATGCTTTCCACACTCAGACCAGACCTGACAACGCATCTGTTGTTTATGATTTAAATAATCATATCTGGAACGACGCAGAGTGGTTTGAGCAGAAAGCTCAGAAGAATCACTTCGAAGAACCTTTAAACATCTACGAGGTTCACGCAGGTTCATGGAGAAAGTATTTAGACGGCAACGTATTCTCATATGATAAGCTCGCTGACGAGCTCATCCCTTAC
>JAFUOM010000053.1 GCA_017481885.1 Ruminococcus sp. | reverse complement strand
GACAGAAACTACTTTGAGTTTGCTCACTCAATGGAAAGAGAATTCGGCAACTACGGAATTTATAAAAACCTGTACCTTTACAACTTTGCAGACAACCACGATGTTAACAGAATTGCAAGTTCATTAAACGACAAGGCTCTTTTGAATAACGTTCACACACTGCTGTTCACTATGCCGGGTGCACCATCCATTTACTACGGCAGTGAGTTTGGTTTACAGGGCAAGCGCACACCTCATTGCGACTACGATTTACGCCCTTGCTTGAACTTAAACGATATTCCTAATCCAAATTATGAGCTGTTCGAACACATCAAAAAGCTATCTAAAATCAGACACACTTTGTCAGCTCTTAAAAACGGCTCATATAAAAACGAGAACATCCAGCTTGAGCATCTGTGCTACTCAATGAAAAACAACGAGCAGAAAGTATTCGTACTGTTAAACCAGAGTAACGAAGTAAGAAATATCGGTTTCAATTCAGAGTACAGCGGTATTCTAACAGATGTACTAAACGGTGGTGCTCAGTACCACTGCAACGGTTACATTGGCATTGACGTTGTACCGAAAAGCTCGATGATTCTGGTGTCAAACGACGGTTCTTTAAACATCAACTTCGATGAAGAAGAAACAGTTGTAGAAATTCCTGCTACTGCTAAACCAGAAAAAGTCGAAAATGCAAACGAAAACACAAACGAAGAACTGACACCTCAGGAAATCACGCTAGGCAGATACAGACACTTCAAAGGTAACGAGTACGAAGTCTACGGTTTTGCAAAAGACAGCGAAACAGGCGAAAAAATGGTAATCTATCAGGCTATGTACGGTGAACAGGAAGTTTGGGTAAGACCATACAAAATTTTCCAGGAAATCATTGAGCGTGATGGAAAGAAAATGAGACGCTTTGAAAAACTTAGCTAAAACTTAATAATCCACACAAAAAGTAACCACCCAAAGATACGAAATCTTTGGGTGGTATTTTTATGCATATTAAATATTAAAGTAATTCTTTTCTGAGTTCCTCAGGAGTTTTGATGCTGAGCATTGATGGTGCGATATCAAGCACGGTCTTGCATCCGCAGTCACCTGAGTTATTCATCCTGTAAACGGCACGAGCATACGCAACAATTACAGATGATGTAAATTCTGGGTTAGAATCAAGCTTTAAGCTGTACTCAATAACGTGGTTATTCTCTTTGTTAAAACCTGTTTTGCCTGTTCTGAAAACAAAACCGCCGTGTGGAATACCAGAGTGGTCACGCTTTAGCTCTTCTGCTGAAATAAAATGAACTGTTGTGTCATAGTCAGCAAAGTAGTTAGGCATTTCTTTGATTTGCTTTTCAATAAGCGCCTTATCGGCATCTTCACTTGCTACAACAAAGCACTCACGCTGGTGCTTTTCTCTTGTAGTAAGATTTGGACAACTTCCGCTTCTTACAGCTTCCAGTGCGCTGTCTACAGGGATTGTGTACTGCTTTGCATCCAAAACGCCGTCAATTCTACGGATAGCGTCAGAGTGACCCTGACTTACGCCTTTGCCCCAGAATGTGTAGTTTTCGCCCTCTGGGAGAACTGCCTGTGAATAAAGTCTTGTAAGCGAGAACATACCAGGGTCCCAACCAACTGAGATTACTGCTATCTTCTCACCCATCCTTGCGGCATTGTCAACATTCTCAAAATGCTCAGGGATTTTTGCGTGTGTGTCAAAGCTGTCAACAACGTTGAAAAGCTGAGCAAGCTGAGGTGTCTGCACAGGTAAATCTGTTGCACTGCCACCGCAAAGAATCATAACGTCAATTTTATCTTTATACTCTGCAACATCGTCAGCGTGAGCTACTATAACGCCCTCAGTGTTAATCTTGAGTGTTGACGGGTCTCTTCTTGTAAACACCGCTACAAGCTCCATATCTGGGTTCTGGCGGATTGCGCTTTCAACACCGCGACCCAAATTGCCGTAGCCGAATATACCTATTCTGATTTTCATATTACCATTCCTTCCAACGAGTTTTGTTTTATTATGAGCTGTTTTCAAAATAAAACATACACATTTTAACCAAAATCACACAATTTGTAAATACTTACAAACAAAAAAACTCACTAAAACGGTGTTTTGGATATACAAGAAAAGTGCATTGTACTTTAAATTTCAGGTGCTATATACCCCTTTTTGTCGAGTGCCTGACCGATTTTGTCGAGCACCTCTTCGCTTTCAGCTCTGACAGTGTGGTAGTGATAACCACCTGTGATGTGCATCAATTCGCTTGACTTACCGCTACGCACACCCTCGATAAACTGACTGATGTGAAGTAAAGAAAAAATGTTAAGCTGTGCCTGCATTTTGCCGTAGACCTTGTGCCACACAAAAACATCCACAACCGTACCGCCAAGTTCAACTATTGTTTTAAGCTCGTCTTCGGTTTCATTTGTTGTGTGTTTGAGCTTGAAAACTCGCTCTACAAGCGGAGACTTTTGCATAACATAGCCGTAATGTGTTGACAAAATCTCAAAGCCTGATGCTTTTATCACGGCAATATCAGAAACGATAATCTGCCTTGAAACCGAAAAACGCTTTGCAAGGTCTGCTCCCGACACAGGCTCGCTACTCGACAAAAGAACGTTTATTATTTCATTTCTTCTGGCTTGTGCTTTCATAAATGCCACCTTTATACAGCGTGAAGATTTTTCAGTGATAAATCTAAAATTGGAGATGAGTGTGTCAAAGCACCGCTTGAGATGTAATCAACGCCGATATCAACAAGACGCTTTATATTCTCTTTTGTAACGTTACCGCTACACTCTGTTTCCGCTTTGCCTTTGCAAAGAGAAACTGCCTCTTTCATATCTTCAACGCTCATATTATCAAGCATAATGATGTCAGCACCGGCAGTTAGTGCTTCTTTTAACATATCGAGGTTTTCAACCTCAACCTCAATTTTTCTTACAAATGGTGCGTATTCCTTAGCCATCTGTACAGCTTTTGCAACACTGCCAGCCGCACCAATGTGGTTATCCTTGAGCAGAATACCATCGCTTAAGTTATATCTGTGGTTGTAGCCACCGCCAACCTTTACTGCGTACTTTTCAAACACACGCATATTAGGAGTTGTTTTTCTTGTATCAAGAAGCTTTGTGTTTGTGCCCTTTAACATATCAGCGATGTTCTTTGTATATGTAGCAATACCGCTCATACGCTGTAAATAGTTGAGTGCTGTGCGTTCACCTGAAAGAAGAACACGGATGTCACCAGTAACAACAGCGAGCTTTTCGCCGTTTTTAACTGGGTCCCCGTCTTTGCAGAAAAACTCAACCTCTGTCTTGCTGTCTAAAAGCTCAAACACACGCTTGAACACCTCTAAACCTGCAATAACACCGTCCTGCTTGCAGATAAGCTCAACTTCACCTTTCTGGTAAGTCTTCATAACAGATGCGGTTGTAATATCCTCGCTTGTGATATCTTCAGATAAAGCACTCATTATAAGCGCATCAGCGTTTACTTTCATTGTAATATCATTCATCTTTTTTGTTCTCCTCTTCTATTGCAGTAAGCACTGCGTTTTTATATTCTTGTTCATAACCGTCATAGTCAAATGCATTTACGTTTACCTCTTCATTTGACTTGAGTGTAGAATAGTTTGAAATTATATCTCTAGCGGCACGCTTTGCAAAAACAAGGCTTTCAAGCAGTGAGTTACTTGCAAGGCGGTTTTTACCGTGGACGCCATTGCACGATGTTTCGCCGACAGCGTACAGACGTTTCATTGACGTTTTGCTGTAACGGTCAACATCTATGCCACCCATAAAGTAGTGCTGTGACGGCACAACGGGAATCGGCTCTTTTGTAACATCGTAGCCCTCTTTAAGGCAATGCTCTAAGATATTAGGAAAATGCGTTTTTATTTCGTCTTCCGGTATTGGAGCAAAAGACAACCACACGTGTTGTGTGCCCTCTTTTTTCATTTCGTCAAAGATAGCGTTAGCTACAACATCTCGTGGCAAAAGCTCGTTGACAAATCGCTCACCCTTTGAGTTAAGGAGTATAGCGCCCTCTCCTCGAACAGACTCGGAAATAAGAAACTCACGTCCGCTGTTTTTGCAGTAAAGCGTTGTCGGGTGAATCTGAATGTAGTTTATATCTCGAAGCTTTATGTTGTGTTTTAAAGCAAGAGCGAGAGCGTCACCTGTTAAATGGCGGTAGTTTGTGGAATGTTCAAATAGTCCGCCAATGCCACCTGTTGCAAGCACAGTAAAGTTTGCCACAATGCTTTTATATTCGCCGTTTTCATCGTGGCCGATGATACCACGGCAAACGTTATTTTCGCACACAAGGTCAACCATCGTGAAGTTTTCAATCAAGGTTATGTTGCGTCTGCGTGTAGCTTCATCAAGCAGATGTGATGTAATCTCTTTGCCTGTTTCGTCTTCGTGGAAAAGAATTCGTGGTCGAGAATGAGCACCCTCACGTGTGTAGTTAAACTTTTCGCCGTTTTTCTCAAAATTAACGCCAAAAGATACCAAATCAGCGATTATCTCCTTAGAAGAACGAATCATAATCTCGACAGAATCGGGATTATTCTCGTAGTGACCTGCACGCATTGTATCTTCGTAGAAAGAATCATAGTCACGTTCGTCACGCAACACGCAGATACCACCCTGTGCTAAGAACGAATCGCTTTTTGTGGCTTTGTTTTTTGTTACGATTATTATTTTTTTATCTGACGGTAAATTCAGAGCACAGTAAAGCCCTGACACACCGCAACCAACTATTAGTACGTCTGTTTTCATATCATCACTTAGCAAGCTCTAACATTTTGTCAAGCGGAACAAGAGCTTTTTTCATTACTTCCTCGCTGACAATTACTTCGTTGTTTTCGTTTTGTAAAACTGACAAAATATTCTCAAGTGTGTTCAGCTTCATATCTGAACAACAAGGGTGCGGTGCAGGAAAATAGAATTTTTTGTCAGGATTTTGGTTCATAAGCTCAAACATAACGCCTTTTTCGGTGCAAATGATAAACTCATCACAATCGCTCTTTGAAGCATAAGAAAGGATATCAGCAGTGCTTCCGATGTAGTCAGAAATCTCTAAAATTTCGTATTCACACTCAGGATGAGAAAGAACCAAAGCGTTTTCGTGCTTTGCAATTTCTGCTTTTAAATGCTCTGCTGTAACAGCTGCGTGAATCGGACAAAAGCCGTCGTTTAACATAATATTTTTATCAGGAAACTGCTCAGCTACAAAACCACCGAGGTTTTTGTCAGGAATGAAAAAGATGTTATCTGAGTCCAGTCCTTCAATAATTTTCAAAGCGTTTGACGATGTTACACACACGTCACTTTTGCATTTAAGCTCTGCTGTTGAATTTATGTAGCACACAACTTTCAAGTCAGGGTACTGCTCCCTCATACTCTCAATCTTGCCGTCTTTGACCATATGAGCCATTGGACAATCTGCAGTCAAATCAGGCATAAGCACCTTTTTGTCAGGATTTAAAATCTTTGCGCTCTCGCCCATAAAGTAAACACCGCAGAAAACAATGATATCTGCTGTTGTCTGCTTTGCAACTTTTGCAAGATAAAAGGAATCTCCGACATAGTCAGCGATTTTCTGAGCTTCGTCGGGTGCGTAGTAATGCGCAAGAATAACAGCGTTTTTCTCTTCTTTTAATTTTCTTATTTGACTTTCCATAAATACACTAACCCCTGTTTATTTATTGATTGCTATTATACCTGCATAATTTTACATCTGTCAAGTTATCTGTAAAGTTTTAGAGCTTTGCATAAAAAAACAAAAAACCGCCGTGAAAAACACAGCGGTTTGCTTTTATTAGTTTGTTGTAGCGGCAGTGTTTGATGAAACCAAATCTTCGTAAACAAAGGACGCAAGGTCGTATCTAACCTTATCCCAGTTCGTGATTTCGATAATAGACTGCATATCGTCAGTTCTGCCGTACGCCCAGTTGCCCTCAGTCGGGATTGCAAGCTCTATCATATCGTAGTCAAGATATGTCATAGCGTTTGACACAAGGAAAGTGATGTCGCTCTTCTTGAGGTTTGTTGTGATAAGCGGACCTATTTCGTTAACGATTTCAACAATATCAGTTAACGATGCTTCTTCCTTAAGGCTTAACATAATTGTTTCAAGCAACTTACGCTGACGCTGAGTTCTCTCCCAGTCGTCACCTGAGAAGCTGTACGCAGGGTTACCACCGAGTGATTCACAACCACGGTTACGAGCATACCACAAAGCCTGATAACCATCAAGGTGAACAACCTGTGGATTCTTTGTTTCATCATATTCAAGAAAATCTGTATATTTTTGCTGGTTGTTAACGTCAATCTGAGCGTTAATATACTGGATTTCGTCGATAGTAAGCTCCATATCCACGCCGCCCAAAACGTTGATAATCTTTCTGAAAGAATCAAAGTCTACACAAGCGTACTTATCAACCTCGATACCAAAGTTGGCCTCAACCATCTTGATTGAAAGCGGAACACCGCCAAGGCTAAAAGCTGAGTTAAGCTTTCCGTCACCGTGTCCCGGAATGTACACATAAGTGTCACGCTGGAACGATGTGAGCTTGATTTTCTGGTGAAGGTTATCAAGTGACAAAAGAATCATTGTATCACTTCTACCGAAGTCGTCCTTGCCGTCACCGTGAGCATCCTGACCGAAAAGCAAAATATTCAGAACGTATTCGTTGCCGATAAGCGAATCGGTACTCACTGCGTTTGTATCCTGACCATTCGCCACTGTCGGCTGGGTTTTATCAATATCCTGGAAATTCAGGCTATCAAGAACAGAGTAATAGTAAATCATACCTGTACCGAACACAAGCATAATAATTGACATAATGAGTACAAAAACTCTTCTTGCTTTGCCTTTTGTGTTTTTCTTATTTCCAAACACCTTGTTTACCTGGCTTGAGGAGTTGATATCGACATAATCATCGTTGTGTTTTGCCATATAAACCACCTTTCTGCATGCGTTACAAACAAGCACAGTAACACATTTTAAACAGAAATATTATACAACAATATAATAATTTTATTTTCCATAAAAGAAATATACACCAAAATTCACCAAATCTTCACAACTTGTAGTGAAACTGTGCTAATTTCAGTGTATATCTTGTGATTATTGAATAATAATGTACCGTCATTCTTAATATTTCATTAGAAAAAAAGCGTTTTTATGAAAGAGAATAAGTAAGAAGATAAAAATACAAATGCGCCGCAGACATTTCACTGCAATGTCAAAAACTTTTACATTGCCCTCAGTCCTGTTCGTCTAGTGTAAGATAAAACGATGGCAAAAATTCGTTTAAAAACACGTCAACGTACGGCAGATTCATATTTTCGAGTGAGGTTTCAATTGCAATATGAGCTTTTGAAAACTCCTTGTTTCCGATTTTTTCTTCCTCAATACACTTGATAAGAGCTGAAAGCTTATCTGCGGCTTTCAAAAACGGCTCATAACTTTTGTCTTCTTCAGATAAAGTGACAAGCGGCGCAAATTCTTCACGCAAATCCTCAGGCAGATAATTTACAAGCTTTTCTTCCGCTACTCGCTCAATCTGCTTGTAAACCTCGCTGATTTTTGGGTTGAAATATTTTATCGGAGTTGGCATATCCCCTGTTATAATCTCCGATGCATCGTGATAAATGCCAAGCATTGCGGCGTGCTCAGGGTTTAAATCTGTGCCAAAACGTTTGTTGCTGATAACCACAAGAGCGTGAGCAAGCATTGCGACAAAATGGCTGTGCTCACTGATGTTTTCTGTCTTAGTATTGTTCATCAAACCCCAGCGATTTATGTATTTCATACGAGACATTAATGCAAAAAAATGGCTGTTCATCAGTTTTTCCTCCAAAATTAAGAAAAATTATACATAATTGTAAAAATAATAGTGCAATTTTAAAACTTTTGTGCTATACTATACTGGTTATATTATACACAAAATATATTGATTTTTAAAGACCTATTTTTTAACTGTTAGAATAACTTTTATTACACGGGTTTTCACCCTTTTTGGAGGTACAGTATGAGTTTTGGAGAAAAGATTTTAGAATACAAAGCGGATATAATTTCGGATTTAGCAGAACTTATTGCCATTAAGTCTGTTTCGGGTTTTCAGGGTGATTGTACCGAGGCTCTTGAATGGATGATGAAAAAAGCCGAGAGCTTCGGACTTACTACAAAGAACTACGACGGTATTGCCGGTCACGTAGAGCTCGGTGACGGTGGTAAGCTTTGCGGTGTTCTTACACACGTTGACGTTGTTCCTGAGGGCAACAACTGGAACTCACTTCCTTTTGAGCTTTCCGTTGGCGACGGATATATGTACGGCAGAGGCGTTGCAGACGACAAGGGTGCTGCATTAATCAGCCTTTACTGCCTGCGTGCACTTAAAGAAAATGCTGTTATCGGCAAAAATACACTCAGAGCGATTTTTGGTACTTGTGAAGAAACAGGTATGCACGATATGGAGATGTACTTTGAAAAAGAGCCTGTTCCTGATATGTCGTTCACTCCTGATAACAGATACGGTATCTGTCGCTGTGAAAAGGGT
>JAFUOM010000052.1 GCA_017481885.1 Ruminococcus sp. | reverse complement strand
GAAACAATATCTACAGAAAAACAAAAAGCTATATTAGCTACTGAACATATAGAAACCCAATATACTTTAGATAATAAAACTGAAAAGAATACATATGATCGTGACACGTTATATGAAGATATTTGGAATGAGCCTATTACAAAAGTTGCAAAGAAATATGGTGTTTCTAATGTTGCTATTCATAAAGCTTGCAAAGCTTTAAACATTCCAAAACCTCCTGCAGGATATTGGAGAAAAATCGAAACAGGTCATAAAGTGCCAAAGATACCTCTTCCTCCCATTGATGGAACAACTCAAAAAGACGGCATTATGAGCTTTGATAATTATTTAGAAAAAAGCTCACAAAAACCTGTGTTGGACTTTTTAGAAGATACAGAAAAAGAAGAAGTTTTATTAACTGCTCAAAAGTTGATTTTTAATTTATCTGATGAAACCACAAAACTACACCAAAAGCTTCAAACAAATAAATCCGAAATAATCAATTGGAGAAAAACTCATAAAAGAGATATGACAGCAACAAGAAAACGAGATTTTTACTCTTCTATTCCAAATGGTGAGCCTCCAATATATTACGAAGTTTCTGATGAATCTTTGTCGAGGGTTCATTGTTTGTTGGATACATTATTTAAGTGTATTGAATCCTTGGGCGGAAAAGTCAATGACGATTTGTCTTTAGAAATCAGAGGAGAAACAGTATTCTATAATATATTTGAAAGCGAAACTAAAGTTCCTCATGTAAAAACAAAACAGGAATTATTAGAACTGGAAAAATATGAAAAAGAAAAAATTAGATATGGTTGGGCATCAAAACCTCAAATTAGAACCTGGGATTATATATTTAACGGCAAACTAAAAATTTGTATCTTCGATGGCAAATATTTTCAGGATACTAACAGTTCTTTAGTAGAAACTCAACTCGGAAATATACTAATTGATTTATACGAAAAATCAGAAATAGTAAGAATAGAGCGAGAGGCACGGGAAGAAGAACAACGTATAAAAGAAGAAAAAAGAAGGCAAGAAGAGCTTTTCAGACAAAGGCGTAATCAAGAAATTGACAGGACCATCTCACTGGTGAACGAAGCCGAAGATTTTGCAATTGCGTGTAAAATAAGAGCATATGTTAGTGCCGTAGCTTCAAAACCTAACTTAAGCGACAAGGAAAAAATTTGGATTGAATGGGCGAGTAAAAAAGCTGATTGGTACGATCCTAGTATTGCACTTGAAGATGAACTTTTAGGCACGAGAGAACATCCTAAAAATAACGAAGCAAAAGCCTTAAAGAAATCAGGATATTGGTGGTAAATGATTTCGCTTATTGAAATCGATAATTTTTGAAAAAAGAAGTTCTTTGTAAATTGCCTGCTTTGATGCTTTTTTAGATACAGGCACGCCTTCGATGCTGTTTATTGCATTTGCAATTTGTACAGCTCTTTTGCGTTTTGCTACATTAATTGCTGGCATTATAAACAATTCGTTTCATACTCATTTTTATGTAATTATATCATAATAGTTAAGTTATCTTAGTTTATTGTTTTAAAGGTACGCGTAGTTACTCAAAAGAGAGATTCCGACCGCTGCGGGAAGTTGATGGTGTATGGCATAAAATATTTGACATAATAAATTTTGAGTGATATAACCAAATTATAAAAACAGCTTCAAAGGAGGTCTTACTGTGACACAGGTGATAACTCTTAAAATTACATACGCAGGATGCGAAAATAAAATCTGGAGAGAAGCACAGATTTCTGAGAATTCTTACCTCAGCAAGCTGGGGTGTATGGTGCTTGCTACTTTTGAAACTCGAGCGTATCATTTGTTTAATATAGAGTATAACGGAGCGCTTTTTAATTTACCCTCTGATGATACAAGAATTAAGCCTGAAGAATGCCTGTTTTGTGTAAAACTAAAAGACTTGAAATTGAGCGTTGGTGACAAGCTCAAAATGATATACGATTTCGGTTACGAGCAGACATTTGACATAGAAGTTACTGATATTTCGCCGATGTCAAGAGGTGCAGGCAGAGCTTATCCAAAAATCTTGCATGGTGAAGGCAGAGGAATATTAGATGATGTTCCTGTTGAAGATTTGCTTGAGCTAATAAAGAAAACTGACGAGTATGGAAAATCTGATTATATTATTGAATCTAGATTTGATCATGAATATGTGTGGGATTATCGTGATTACAAACTGGACACAGATAATTGTCTGCTAAAGGGAGAAACTGAACGTATTGAATATGCATACTCATATTTTGAGCAGTTTTTGGAGGTTTAAAGATGACAGAGTTAGAAAAAATAGCTTATGCAAAATCTTTTATAGATAAGTTGGCAAATGGCATAAACCCTATAGATGATTCCGTAGTTAAAGATGATGATATAATCAATAATGTGAGAATCAGTCGTTGCTTCTTTTATGTTTCAGATATCTTGAGACAAGTTATTGATAACGGTGGAGTAAGTAAAAAGAAAGCAGATATTCCTTTTGAATTGTCTTTAGAGGAGCGTTCAAAATTTGAGTATTCCAATAGTCCTATAGCGATAAGTGAAATAGCAAAACGCTTAAATATGCTTGTAACAAACGAAAATATGAAAAAGATTTCATATAAGGATATTGCACAGTGGCTTGTGTCTATTGAGATACTTTGTGAATGTACTAAACCTGATGGTAAAACTACAAAAAGACCCACAGAAAATGGAATGGAAATTGGTATCACTACAGAAAAAAGAACAGGACAAAGAGGAGAGTATACCATTACAGTGTGCAATAGAAACGCACAGATGTTTATTGTAGATAACCTTGATGCGATTATTACCTACAAAAACTCAAAATAGTGTTACAATAAACTAAGACTGATGTGAACGTTTTGTTCGCATCAGTCTTTTGTTTGTCGTATATTAACTTGAAACTATATCTTTGTCAACACAAATTCAGCTATTTCAGATGCTCAATATTTGACCCGCTTAAACAAAGAATACGGAGAATTAATAAGCGTTGACAAAAGCGAGAACGTTTCTGACAGTGTCCAGACTCACTTTTGATGTATCACAATACTTGAGGTAAGCGTTGATATTACCTGGGTTTAAATTAAGTGTTTTGTACACCCTGTAATTTGTTATTCCTTTTTGAGATTGTCTCTCAACAATTTTGGTGTGCATCAATGCTTTGATACTATCTTCTTTATGCTTTCTGTCACGCATATACACAAAGTTGTCATAAACAGTTTTGTATTCACTCAAATCATCAGAAAGCAGGAAGGTTTCAAGATTTTGATTTGATAAACCTGATAGGGTATCACATGGTTCTTGTAAATATTCAAATTTTCTAAGTATTTTTTCTTTCAAGTCCGCTTCAGTGTATAGCTGTAAATATAAGCAAAGAGTATTTTGGAGTCTTAGGTTTGATTCAGAGAGACGTGAAAAGGCATAAAGAGATGTGCTATCAAGCTTAGATAAGTCTTTAAGCTGTGACAACAAATAGCCTTTGAATGTCAGTTCTCTCATTTAAATCTCTCCTTATAATCTTTGTAGTTTTCTCTTAGTGCTGTCTCGCTGAAATCGTCAAGTATACCATAACAAACATCTTCAACGAGTTCGTCCATTAAATCCCAGTCAAGCTCTTTGTACACAAGTTCGTTTTCAATATCTTCCTGATCTTTGCCTCTCATAGCACATAGCTTTGAAACCACCAAATCTTCTAGAGACACAGTGTAAAAACTGACTTTTGAGGTAGGAATATCGAGCTTCACGATTCTGTTAAGATAATTCTCAGGGAAGTTAGTGTGATACGCTTGTACGTTCATATTGATGTTATAGGCGTCAAGCAACGGCTTGAGCTCATCACTTGCGTTTATGGCATCGATATCATGTGTAGAGCGATAAATCTTACGCATTAACACCAGAGCACTTCCGCCTACTATTACACAATCATATGTGTCCTCAGTGGTGTCGATAAGAGACATATCTGCATCTATCTGCTTAAGTCTAGCGATTATTTCATCTCTGTCAAGATTCATTGTGTTGCTCCTTACAAAATATTATATATTCAATAATAGTATTATTATAATTTAATTATATGTATATGTATCAGAAATGTCAATATGTATTTGACGGTTTAAGACACTTGCATTTACTTTTACAATTAACGATAAGCGAAGTCGATAGTAAGTACCATTTATCGGACACGAGAAATGAGATAATGAATAAAAGAAATTTTTCAGATAGAAATTGTCGCAAAAGCACATTGATTCTTGTGCTTTTGTATGGTTGTATGATATAATTTAACAGAATATATGCTTTTTAGTTTAAATATAGAAAAGTAGGAAGTGGAATACTATGGCAGATTACAAAAACAGTCGTGAGCGTGAAGAGCTCCACAAGGCAATATGGTCAATAGCAGATGATCTCAGAGGTAGCGTTGACGGTTGGGATTTCAAGCAGTACGTGCTTGGCACAATGTTCTACCGCTATATTTCAGAGAACCTGACTAACTATATTAACCAAGGTGAAATCGATGCAGGAGATGTCGACTTCGATTACGCAAAGCTTACAGATGAAGTAGCGGAAACCATCCGCGAAGAAATGGTTAACGATAAAGGTTTCTTCATTCTGCCTTCTGAACTTTTCTGTAATGTAAGAAAGAGAGCATCAGGCGATGAGAACCTCAACGAAACTCTTGAGAGCGTATTTAGACACATCGAAGAATCTGCTCAGGGTAGCGAGAGCGAAGACGACTTCAAAGGTCTGTTTGATGACTTTGATGTTAACAGTAACAAGCTTGGTGCAACTGTAGCTAAAAGAAATGATAAGCTCGTAAAACTCCTTGATGGTATTGGGAATATGAATCTCGGTGATTACAGAGAGCGTACTATCGACGTTTTCGGTGATGCCTATGAATTTTTGATGGGTATGTATGCATCAAATGCAGGTAAGTCTGGCGGTGAGTTCTTCACTCCACAGGAAGTATCGGAGCTTTTGACTCGTCTTGCGGTAGTTGGCAAAACTGAGGTTAATAAAGTGTATGACCCTGCTTGCGGTTCAGGTTCACTCCTTTTAAAAGCTGAAACAGTTTTAGGTAGAGGTAATGTTCGTCAGGGTTACTACGGACAGGAGATAAATCCTACTACATACAACCTTTGCCGTATCAATATGTTTTTGCACGATATTGGTTATGATAAATTTGATATTGCAAATGAAGATACACTTATAGACCCACAGCACTGGGATGATGAGCCGTTTGAGGTTATTGTTTCAAATCCACCTTACTCTATCAAGTGGGAGGGTGACGATAACCCTGTGCTGATTAACGACCCACGTTTTTCTCCTGCAGGTGTGCTTGCACCAAAGAGCAAAGCGGATATGGCGTTTATTATGCATTCGCTTTCATGGCTTGCAACAAACGGTACAGCTTCTATCGTATGCTTCCCTGGTATTATGTATCGTGGCGGTGCAGAAAAGAAGATAAGACAGTATCTTATTGATAACAACTTGATCGATTGTATTATTCAGTTGCCTGATAACCTTTTCTATGGTACATCAATCGCAACCTGTATCATGGTGCTCAAGAAGTCAAAATCAGATAATAAGACTCTCTTTATCGATGCATCAAAAGAGTGCGTTAAGGTTACTAACAACAATAAGCTGACAGATGAAAATATTGCGAACATCCTGAAAGTTTATACAGACAGATGCGATGTAGACTATGTTGCACATTTAGCGTCATACGATGAAATCAAAGAAAATGACTTCAACCTCTCTGTTTCTACCTATGTAGAAGCAGAAGATACAAGAGAAGTAATTGATATAACAAAGCTCAACGCAGAGATAGAAGAAATCGTTGCCCGTGAGCAAGTGCTTCGTGACGAGATAAAGAAGATTATTGAAGAGATAGAAGTATAATGGAACAGATTACTAAGAAACAGCATTTTATACCTGAATTCTATCTCAAAAACTTTTGTGCAGATGATGGTAAATTAGCTGTATATAACTGTAAATATAATGATTTCGGGGACAGGAAAACTCCTGCTCAGATTTGTTACGAAAAGTATTTGTATGAAACAAAGGTAGATCCTGATAGTGATGCAGAGAATTTCGTTCTTGTAAATGAAGTAGAAAACAACTTAAGGGATAAAGAAACTATATACAGAGATTGTATAGCAAGAATCCTATATACCTGTAGTTCAACTAAAGACAAAAGAAAAGATATTTGCTCAGATGATGACATCAAAATATTAAATGATTTTGTCGCTAATATGTTGTTGAGAAATCCGTTGTTATATAACAAAGTAGATGACTCCGATTTGATTCGAGAAACTCTCAACTCAGAAGATTACGTAGAATCAATTGAGTTCTTAACTGAATTAACTGGGTATGAGCCTGAAGCAATTTTAAGATTTATACTAAACTTGGATAGCACAGATAGTGATTTGAAAGATAGTATGGCTAACTTGCTAAAAAAACAAATATCTAAGTTTGGTTTTACTTTTTTCGTTAGTGATAATAAAAGATTTGTTTTCGGAGAGTTTCCTTTTGCGATACATATGAACAAGAGTAACAGGTTTGATAAGATACTTATTCCGCTATCACCAACTTGTTTGTTGATGTATCATAGGCATCCTACATGCAATAAAATGATAATTGTTAACGATTACGATGTTAATGTGTATAACAAGTTGTTGAGTAATATATCTGTATCAAAAAGTAAACGTTTGTTTGCTCAAAAAGAGGAAGATATTGAGAATGTTTTGAAGTTTAGAGGTGAGATAAATGACTAAACTCGAAAAATTGATAGAAGAACTCTGCCCTGGTGGGGTGGAGTATAGAAAACTCAAGGAAGTCTGCGACAATATTATAGTACCTATGAGAGACAGACCAAAAGTTTTTGATGGTGATATACCTTGGTGTAGAATCGAAGACAAAGAAGGACAGTTCTTTAATGGTTCGAAATCAGGTTTAGCGGTTTCGAAAGAAATCGTCAAAAAAATGAACCTAAAAGTTTTTCCAACAGGTACAGTTATTTGTTCCTGTAGTGCTTCTATTGGTTCGTATGCTATTAATACTCAGCCGTTAATTACAAATCAAACTTTTATTGGATTAGTTTGTGGAAAAGAGATTTATAATAAATTTCTTTTGTATTTTATGGAAACACAAACAAAGACATTACTAAAAAAAGCTACTACTGGTACTATACCTTATATTTCACGAAATAAATTTGAAGAATTATTAGTACCTGTTCCACCTCTTGAGATTCAGAGTGAAATTGTCCGTATTCTGGATAATTTCACAGAGCTTACAGCAGAACTTAACGAGAAGTTGGATGCAGAGCTTACAGCAAGAAAAAAGCAGTATGAGTATTATAGGGATGAGTTGCTAAAACCTAAGGATAATATTCCTATTGTAACTTTAAAGGATATTGCTACAGATATTTACAGAGGATCAGGCATCAAACGTGACCAAGTTACAGAAGAAGGAATCCCTTGTGTGCGTTATGGTGAGATTTATACTACTTACAACACATGGTTTGATGAGTGTGTTTCACACACAAAACTAGAGTACGTGACAAGTCCTAAATATTTTGAATATGGTGATATATTATTTGCTATAACTGGGGAGAGCGTTGAAGATATTGCAAAATCAATTGCTTATGTTGGACATAACAAATGTCTTGCGGGTGGCGATATTGTAGTATTAAAGCATAATCAAAATCCTCGTTATCTGGCTCATGTACTTGCTACAAAATCGGCAAGAGAACAGAAAAGCAAAGGTAAGGTTAAAAGCAAGGTTGTACATTCTAATGTGCCATCTATTGAGAAGATAACTATTCCACTACCTTCGTTAGATGTTCAAGAAAGATACGCAAATGTTCTTGATAATTTCGAACAAATATGTAATGACCTCAATATCGGTCTTCCTGCGGAGATTGAGGCACGTAAAAAACAATATGAATTTTATCGTGATTTACTCTTGACATTTGCAGAAGACGGCAAGACAATTTTGACAG
>JAFUOM010000051.1 GCA_017481885.1 Ruminococcus sp. | reverse complement strand
GTGGTCAGATGTCGTTTTTTGATATGACGTCAGTTAATACTGAAGTTGCAATCGAAATCCCACCTATGCAGGAGTTCGAGCTTATGGAACTTTTGTATATGGAAAAGGAAATGGCAGGGATGTATCTTTCAGGTCACCCGATTGATTCGTACATAGATTTTGCTCAGGTTATCATAGCTGATAGTATAAAGGATATTCTCAGCGGTGATTATCCTCAGCGTTATAAAGATAGCTCTACTGTTCGCCTTGTCTGCATTGTAACAAAAAACAAAACTCAGATTACAAAATCTAATCAGATGATGGCTTTTGTAACAGTTGAGGACAGGTATGGCAGTGTTGAGCTTATTGTGTTTCCTAACGTGCTGTCGCAGTGTTCGTCGAATCTTTATGCTGGGTCTGTTGTTGAAATAATAGGCACACTTAATTTCAAAGAAGACGAAGAACCACGTATTATTTGCGAAAAGGTAACAGCCTTGCCTGATGCAGATAGCCTAAAAATCTACGTTGCACAAAAACGTGGGGCAGAGGTTGTCGCAAAAAATAATGAGCAAAATGAAATTAAATCGGTAAATAATCTAAACAGTGATGCAAAACTGTTTTTACGCATCAGTAATCTTGAGTGTGAAAAGTACAAAAAGGTGAAAAATTTACTTGAGCTTTTCTCTGGTGACACAAAAGTTGTTTTTTATCTTACAGACACAAACAAAAAACTACTTGCTCCAAAGACTCTTTGGGTAAAGCTAAATGACACTTTATTTGATGAATTGTGCTATCAAATTGGTGCTGAAAATGTCGTAATTAAATAAATATGGATTGTTTTTGCGGTATTTGCTTTTAACACTTGATTATTTGGTTTTTTATGTATATAATATTATGGAGAATTCAGTGGAGGGATTTATACTATGGCTAAATCTATCGCAGTATTAACAAGTGGCGGTGACGCACCGGGAATGAATGCCGCAGTACGTTCAGTAGTAAGAGCTGCTATGTACAGAGGTATGGATGTTATCGGTGTTTACCGTGGATATAATGGTCTTCTTAATAAAGATGTAAAGAAACTCGACCTCCGTTCAGTTTCTGATTGTATTAACCGTGGCGGTACAATTCTTTATACAGCTCGTTCTGAGGAAATGAAAACTCCTGAGGGTATGGCTAAGGCTGCACAGAATTGCCGTGAGCTTGGTATCGACGGTCTTGTTGTTATCGGCGGTGACGGTTCATTCCAGGGTGCAAGAAAGCTTTCTTTGGCTGGTATTCCTTGTGTTGGTATACCTGGTACTATCGACAACGATATCGCTTGCTCAGAATACACTGTTGGTTTTGATACCGCTATGAACACAGCTATGGAAATGGTTGACAAAATCCGTGATACAGCTCAGTCACACGACAGATGTTCTGTTGTTGAGGTTATGGGTCGTCGTTGCGGTGATATCGCTTTACAGACAGGTATCGCTTGTGGTGCTACATCAATCCTTGTTCCTGAGATTGAATACGACATTGAGCGTGACGTTATTTCTAAGATTTATGACCAGAAGTCAACTGGTAAGAAGCACTTCATCATTGTTGTTGCTGAGGGTGTTGGCGGTGTTGAGGACCTTGCTAAGTATATCGAAAAGCGTACAGGTATCGAAACAAGAGCTACAATCTTAGGTCACGTACAGCGTGGTGGTTCACCAACTTTAAGAGACAGAGTTATTGCTACAGCTATGGGCGTTGATGCAGTAAGACTTCTTGAGCAGGGTATCGGTAACCGTGTAATTGCTTTAAAAGATGGTAGAACTGTAGATTACGATATCCTTGAGGCTCTCGAGATGAAACGTGAGTTTGACGAGGCTCTTTATCAGAAATCAATGGAAGTTTCCATCTAATTCAATATGTGAAATTAAGGCACAATGTTGTTACGTTGTGCCTTTCTTTAAATGGTTCGTGTTGAGGTTCAAGCTATGATTAACTATTTTTATAATATAATACTTAAAACCGATTCTTGTGATTTGTACTCTGATGTTTTGACAGGCATCAGAAAAGACTACAATCTTTCAAAAGAAAAACAAAAAGGCAAAATAACACAAAACAGTAGTGGTGACACACTGTTCTATGAGTTTTCTATCGAAAAAGAAAAGGCTATGAAATGGAGCATCAGTGATAGCAAAAGTATTATTTCTGATTGCAAGGTGCTTAACGATAATCAGAGCTGTGTCAATTATTATGATGCAAACGGTAAGTGCAAGTCTATCGTGTTCAGTAAGTATCAGACTTTATTAAAGGTTGAGTACTATAATATGCTTAAAACGGCTGAGCCATACTGTGTTATCGAACCAAGAAAAGCAGGTAATGGACTGTGCTTGCTTCTTACATCAAGAGAGAGCATAAGACCAAGTGTTCTTTATCCAATGCCTGATGTTCAGGATGATTATATACTCGATAAATTGGATTTGGAGTTTGATGATTATACTGTTGTTGCATCTACAAACGAAGGTGTTGTTAAGTTTCTGAGCGAAAGTCAGCTTGAGTCTTTCGAAAATTTTGTTGACAGAGCTACTGCTATGAAACTAACCGACACAGCACCACAGAGCTTTATTGAAGAGGATGATGCTGTTCTTGCCCAAAAGCTTAATCCTAAGGATTTCAACATTAAACGTAATTTATCAGAGATTATTGATATATCCAAGGCGCAGGAGTTTTCTTATGATAATATCGAAGAAGAGCTTGTCAGCGACCTTGTTATCGATGAACTTGATTTGGATGATAATACTGATGTTGCTGATAATGCATCTTTAGACCAAACAGCTGAGGTTAATGCTGTTGAGCCTGTTGACGACATTGCAGTGTTTGAAGAAGAGATAGTTGAAGCTGATGTTTCATACAAGCAAGTTGATGATGTTGTTGTAAGTGAAGATGCGGTTGAGTGTTTAGCTGAAGAAACAACCGAAAATATAGTTTCAGAAGAAGTTTGTGCTATTGAAGACGTTGTGATTGATGATGCAGTCGATGTTGCAGACGATAGTTCGGATGAAGACGAAGTACAGCTTGAAATCGACACTGTTGAAGATATGCAGGATACAACATTAGAAGCTGATGCTGACTTAGAAGAAACTGATGATAGTTTTGAAGTCGGAGAAACTGCTACTCCGGACAGAGTTATTGAAAGCTCATCTGCAAAATATTTGTATTTTGGTGGACTCGATGACGATGGTAACCGTAGCGGTTTTGGCAGAACATCTACAGAAGACGGAAAAACAGCTTACGAGGGTTCTTATTCTAACAACAAACGAAATGGTGTCGGAGCTTACTACTATAAAGATTCATCGCTTTGTTACTACGGTGATTGGAAAGATAACAAGCGTGAAGGCTTTGGTATCGGTGTGAGTTCTTTTGATAAAAGCGTCCACGTTGGTAAGTTTGCTGACAATAAACCTTTTGGCGATGGTGTCAGAGTGAACAGCGATGGTAACATTAAATTTGTGAAGAAAGTTCTTTCTAACGGCGTTTCTGTTGAGCTTAGCTTTGACGGCGATAAAATCATTGTATCTAAATATGACGAAAACGGAGAATTGATTTCTGAAAATACATCAAATTTAATGTATTTTTAAAATCAAGTAATATTTTCCTGTAACTTGTCAATACTATTACCGTTCCTTATGGAGCGGTAATTTTTTTTGAGGTGATATAATGAGTAAATTAGTATCAATCATTTTATGTGTCCTTATGATGTGTGTGGCACTTTGTGCTTGTGGCAATGGTAACTCTCCGTCAGATATGGCGTCAGAAGCTATTTCCAGTGTTGCAACTCAAGCAGAAGAGATTATCTCTGGTGACGACGGTGTTGTAACAGACGGTGAGGGTCACATCGGCAACTAAACCACTGCTGATTCTCAGGCTAATATGGATGAATCACAGAACTCCACTACATCTGAAACAACAAACAATTCATCAGATAATGGTATGATGTAAAAAACGCAGGTGTTACCCTGCGTTTACATATTTTATACAACTTTTTCTAAATCTGTTTTCAGTCTACGAATAATCTTTTTTTCGAGCCTTGATATGTATGATTGTGATATTCCCAGCAGGTCAGCCACTTGTTTTTGGGTATGCTCTTTGTTTCCGTTTAAACCAAATCTAAGTTCCATAATTAATGATTCCCTCGTGTTAAGCTTTGCTACAGCTTCAAGTAGGAGATTGCACTCAAGCTCTTGTTCGATATCTCTATTGATTATATCCGGGTCACTGCCAAGTACATCGCACAAAAGCAGTTCGTTGCCATCCCAGTCTGTGTTTAGTGGTTCTTCGATTGATATTTCAGTTTTTCTTTGGGATGCCTTTCTTAAAAACATTAGAATCTCGTTTTCAATACAACGAGAAGCGTATGTTGCGAATTTGATATTTCTGTCAGCAGAAAAAGTGTTAACAGCTTTGATAAGTCCTATTGTACCGATAGAAATCAGGTCTTCAATATTGACACTTGTGTTTTCGAATTTTTTAGCTATGTACACGACTAACCTGAGGTTGTGCACAATAAGCTGTTCCTTAGCGCTTTCGTCACCAGTAGATAGCTTCAGCATAACTTCTTTTTCTTCTTCGATCGAGAGTGGAGGGGGGAGTGTTTGTGCTCCACTTACATAGTAGACTGAGTATCCGAATAAAAAGAACTTAAGCTTTTCTAAAAAAATACTAAAATAATTCATCGTCATCACCTTACAATTTTATGATTTATAATTGCTTTAAAAGTTGGGTCAATAGTCCCATCATAAATTCCTATGTACACATCTTTATCAATCACCTTTTTATCAATATTTATTACATCTGCTTTAAAGCCTTTCAGGACACCCTCGGCACCTAAAGCTTTGTATGGAATAATTCTGTTAGTTTCTATTTTTTGATTAAGAACAGAATTCTCAACTATAATTACCGGGCTACCCGAAAAAGGTTCCGTTACTGAGCAAGCGGTGTCTATTTTAGCTAAGCACATAAAGTCGCTATCTTTAAATGTTATTTTCAAATTGACGATGGAGTTAGTTATATCGTGTTGCAAAAACCGTTGAGCTATAATAATGATTATGTAAATAATAACAGTGAGTATAATCAGTTTTGCAGGGTCTATCTGAAAATACACAGTATCATTAATTATTGCAATGTTTTTTACATTGCAATAATTATGCATCAGAAACATAACGCCGCAAAACAACACTGAAATAGCAAAATTAACGCAAACACATTTTATAAGAAGAACTATACTGTTTATCTTAAATGCTATTAAGCACATAAATACTGCACAGCATAATTTGATTATCAGAGATAGAATATCAGGAATATAATCAATTAGTACCACTAAAGAGAAAAGAGAACTTAAAAAAGCCGAAACAATAAGTCTTACTTCCTTTGTGCTTATATGTATGAATTTTTGCGTCAACGAAAGGATACAATAGTTAACAAGTATGTTAGTGAAAAGCAGTACATCGATATATATAACCAACTCACCATCTCCTGATGTACATAGTATCTCACAAATACTTTGAGATTGATGTCAAAGAAGGAAGGAGCGATAATGTTGTTTTCGTTGATAATAGGTATGTTTCTGGGCGTTTTGCTCGGTATATCAATAATGGTGGTGTTGATAAACTCACGTGACTGATTGAAATTTATGCTTGTGCATTAAATTAATAACTCGTACGCTTATATGACAAACTTTTCACATATATATGTTGTATAGTAAACGACAGGAGGATGATGTATGTCCTGCAGGCTGACTGAGCTCAGACATAAAGAAGTTATAAATTCCTGCGACGGTTCAAGGCTGGGATTTGTAGATGATTTGGAGGTTGATACAAAAAGTTCAAATGTTGTAGCAATAATAGTGTATGGCAGACCACGGTTTTTTGGTATATTTGGACGCACTTCGGATTTCATAATCCCTTGGGATAATATCTGCTTAGTAGGTGAAGATACCATACTTGTTGATTTTAAGGTGCAAAAAACAACAAGCAACGCAAAAAAAGGTAATAAATTTGTTACGTTTTGTAATTAAAAAACTTTGTGCGTGATAGCAAATTGCACTAGAAATTATTGTGCGATATGTACATAATTCACTAAAGAATTTGCTAAATAAGAAATAAAAGCCTGTTTTGATGCTAATAAAGAAAAATAAAGAAATAGTTACAGGCTTGCAATTTATGTAACTTTGTGATTAAATAGCACTTGAAATGGTGTGGACTTATGAAAACAGCTATGCCAATTTCACATCGGTAATCGATGTAGACTATACAGAGGAGGAGATAACAATGAGAATTTTAAGAAGTTTAACAACAAAAGTTCTCGCCGTAGCGTTGTGTGCACTTTGTGCGTTTTCAATGCTCGTTATAGCACCTGAAGTAAAAGCTGCAAGTGAAACCCCGATAACAGAAACCAAAAAAACAGAAACAAATACATATAATGAAAGTGAGGATGACGCTTTAGCGCTTGCAAGAGCAATTGCTATGGACGAGGCTAAGTCAGAAGCCGAGTCACTTGTCGAAGAACTCAAAGTAGAGACAGTAGAAGCTACTGAGGCAGAAAAAGCTCAGCAGAGCACAAATTCTTCTTCATCAACTTCTTCATCTACAGAGTCAAGCTCTTCTACATCATCATCTTCATCCAGCAGCTCTACTACAGCCCCAAGCACTGGCGGTGGTTCAAGTGTGTCAAGTCCGACACAGTCAGGTTATCTTTTATCAATTGATAACCCGGATCCAAACTACCAGCCATATGCAGTTCAACTTTCAGATGCTGACCGCGATTTAGCAGAGCGTCTCTTGATGGGCGAGGCAGGTTCAATGGGCTACACAGGTATGGCGATCGTTGCACAGTGTATGAGAGATGCGTGTGTAATGAGAGGTAGTAGCGACATCGCAGGCTTAATTAGGGATTTTCGTTACGATGGTTCTACTTCTATGAAACCAAGCCAGACCTGTAAGGATGTTATTAGCTACATCTTTGATCAGGGCGGTGCGGCTGTTCAGCACAGAACACTCGTGTTCTACGCATCTGGTGTATGCTCAAGCTCATGGCATGAGTCTCAGAATTTCATTTGCCAGTACGGCTCGGTAAGATTTTTCGATTATTATTAAAAAAATTACCAAAATTAAGAAAATCAAGCACAAAAAGTGCTTGATTTTTTTATTTTATATGGTATAATATTTAGGCATTACGCACGTCGGGCTTATCGGCTCAGTAACACATTTTTGTGTTTGTCCCGAAAAATTCAAGGTTCGGCGGAGGTTTTAACCTGAGGAGGAAAATAAAATGGCAGTAGTTTCTATGAAACAGCTTCTGGAGGC
>JAFUOM010000050.1 GCA_017481885.1 Ruminococcus sp. | reverse complement strand
TTGCATGTGTTAAGCACGCCGCCAGCGTTCGTCCTGAGCCAGGATCAAACTCTCTAAAAATTGTATGTTAAGTCCGAAGACTTAATATCATTTTTAGAGCTTGTTCTGCTCAAAATTAAACACTTGCGTGTTGTCCGCAATCTCTCGATTGCTTACTGTGTTTTTTAGTGTTGTCTCACTTGTAATTCTTGAGTTTTTTACTCAAAGTAATTACGGGTTCTCACTTACTAATTCGTTGTTTAATTTTCAAGGTCCTTGTCCGACGACTGAAACTTCACACACCCCAGAAACCCAGTATTTTACTTGTTTTTTCGAGGTTTTTCGTGTGTCCCTCAACCGCGGAACGTTTGTTATTATATAACACGCAGCACAAAAAGTCAACCCTTTTTTGCAAAAAAATTCAACTTTTTTTAAAGTTTTTTTCAAGCCCTAAATGTGCCACTATTTTGCTTTTTAAAACACTATATATAGACCACATTATTGACACACTGAAAATGTTTCTTTATAATACATATATAAATGTATAAGGGAGGCAGATTTATGGCCTTTTGTATGAAGTGTGGAAAGGAATTTCCTGATGGAGCAAACTTCTGCCCTGCGTGTGGCACGAAGAAAGACGACACTCCAAATACCCCAAATACCAATGTAACACCCAAAAAGCAAAGAAAACCCCTTGGCACAGGTGGTATAGTAGCGATTGTTGCCGGTGTAGCACTTGTTCTTGTGATATTAATCGGATTTGTTATCTGGGGTATCGTTGATGCTTACTATGACAACAAGTATGAATACGAATATTTTTACTCTCAGTTTGATGAAGAAGCTTTCGATAACGATATTGTGCCTGATGATTACGATATCGATGCTGACATTGATAACGGTAAAGACGACAGCGATAAAGACCCGCTTGACATAATGTGCGACTATGCTGGTGACATAGTTGAAGACATAACAGAAAAAGCCAATTACCTGCCGTATGGACTGCAAGAGTCCTGTGCGGTGCTTACCGATGCAGACGCTGACGGTATTTATGAGCTTTACGTAGTCTACAACCAAAAAATAGACGGTGTCATACACGCAAAAGCGGAAATCTGGTCTTTGGAGCCTGACAACAAACAGCTTCTGCTTTCTGACACACTATACACAGAGGTCGGCGGTAACACGGGTACGCTCGGTGTTTATGCTTACTCAGGTGAAATTTTTGTCGGAGTCGAAAAGAGCAGGCCTGACGGTTCAGGTTTCAATGATTCTTCAGTCTTCACACCGCTCAGTACGCTTGGAAACCTCAAACCAGACACCGAGGAATTCACCACAAGCGGTAGTTACGCGACAGACAGCAAAGCTGTGTATAAAATAGATAGCAAAGCTGTCAGCAAGGCAGACTACGAAACCCGATACAACGCCTACTATAAATTGTTTTCCATACCTGATAACGCTAACAACAGCGCTATGGTTATGACAATAGATGAATTTCTCACCTTTTACGGTGACTAAACAAGGAGGATTATAAATGCAGACTTATCAGAACGGATTCAACCCGTTTTCTCAAAACATCGCGATTGTAAAATCTTATTTCAAAAAGCCTACTGTACTTACACAGGGAATTCTCTATGCAATTTCCGCTGTACTGACAATCGTCTCAGGCTTCATAATGTCGCCTGTGTTGAACAATTACTTCAGCGTAATTATGAAAATGCCTGGTTTCACAGACGGTATGTCACCATCAGAGCTTGAGTTCTTCACAACATTTATGAATGTATACATAGATATTGTGCCGATTGCCGCAATAGTTCCTAGTGTTATTATTTCAGCAATCACAGCTGCCGCTTTCATACTTATCTATAATAAAAGTAAGAACGCAGACCCTGCTTCAACACCAAAGAGCGGTATTGTTACACTTTTCGTTCTTTCAATAGTTCAGCTTGTTCCTATTATAATGTTAAGTGTAATGTTGGTACTTGCAATTATTCTTTTGGCAGTCGCAGCTATAGCTGCAAGCGGTACACCTGAATCCGGTATCCTTTGGGTAGTTACTGCAGTGTATACTTTGGTGTTCGGTACAATGATAGCTTTACTTCTTATGTACTACATCAATCAGGTTAGATACTACAACTCAATAAGAAAGAGTCTTACAACAATCAACCTTACATATAAAGGTGCAGGTATCTTCGGCGTGTTCAGCATTATATATGGTGTATATATGGTTATGAACGCATTTTCCGTATTCTCAATCAAGCCGATGATGCAATTTATGGCAGAACTTGCGCCTGAAATGGAATTTATCGCAGGACTTTTTGATTCATTCACGCCACTGTTTATAGTATCTACTGTCGCATCAGTATTGTCAGCAGCAATTATGATATTAAACGGTGTTATAGCACTTGGATACAAAAAGCACATCAGAAGCTTCACAGAGGGTTACTCAGAGTTTGGAATTGACAACTCAGTTGCACCACAACCTGTAAGTGTTCCTGTGTATAGTGCTCCTGTTTCAAATGAACCTGCACAGCCTGTAGCTCCTGTTCAGACAAACGAACCACAGTTTGAGCCGGTAATCTTCAACGAAGGTCAGGCGGTTACACAGGCAACACATTGCCCACGTTGTGGAACACCTGTCAAAAACGACGATGTTTTCTGCAAAGCCTGCGGAACTAAACTTTAAGCGTTGAGCACCGAAGCCCTCAACAAATCAAACACCAAAACATCAACAAAATACAAAAACAAAAGCCACGGTCGAACACCGTGGCTTTAACTTTGCTTATAACCATCAATTAAAACTTAACAAACTCATTGGCGATTTTTGAGTAGTCGTATGAGCTTGTTGCAGAGTAGAGCATAACAAATTTTCCGCTACTTGAAACTTTACCCTTTACATCTTCAAAACCTAACACCTTGTATGTTTCGTCATTTTCAAAAGCTTTAACTACGTTTTCAGCTTCATCAGGAGTTGCTTTGAAATCAAACTCATAAAACTCAACAAAGTTTTGTGAATCAGCAACCTTGTATCTTACACCCTGCTTTGCACCAATAACATCAGCCTGCATAACTGTTTTATCTGCGTCCTTGTCACTGATGAGGTCCATCTTCTTGAGATATTCCTGCATACCGTTGAAGTCCTTGCTGTACTTTGCAATGTCAACCTTTGGTGCTTCTGTAGCATCAGTTGAAGCTGTGTCACCGTTGAGCTTTGTTCCGTCTGTGCCCATTGTACAACCTGCAAGAGAAACGATAATTAAAACTGTCATTAATATAGCAACTAATCTTTTCATTATTATCCTCCGAAAATTTAATATTGCTATTATACGCCATTTTACTTTTGAAATCAAGAGTGATATGCTATAATATATAACTGTCCTATACGATATATAACCACACCGCACAAGTGCCCTTTCCTATACTAATATATAGAGGTAAATTATGAAACACATTTGCTCTGTTATGCGCAACGCAATTGATACATACAATATGATAGACGAAAACGACCGTATAGCTGTCGGAGTATCAGGCGGTAAAGACAGCCTTGTACTGCTTTACGGACTGCATCTTTTGTCAAAATACCACCCAAAGCATTTCACGGTGGTTGCGGTTACACTTGACCCGTGCTTTAAAAACGAGGATTCCGACTTTTCTGTGATTGAAAATTTTTGTCGTGAGCTTCAAATTGAGTATCACATCAAACGCACCGAGCTTTACAACATCGTTTTCGTAAACCGAGAAGAAAAAAATCCCTGCTCGCTGTGTGCAAGGATGCGTAGAGGAATTCTGCACGATATGGCAAAAGCGTGCGGATGCAATAAAATTGCACTTGGTCACCACAAGGACGATGCAGTTGAAACTTTTTTAATGAATCTGCTACAGGGTGGCACAATCGGTTGCTTCTCGCCTGTGACATATCTTTCGAACAAAGATATACATATGATACGCCCGATGATAGGTCTTGACGAAAGCGAAGTTGAAAAAGCGTGCACAAAAAACAACCTGCCTGTGTGCAAAAGCAACTGCCCTGTTGACAAAACCACAGTGCGTGAAGAAACAAAAACTCTTGTCAAAAACCTTGAACGTGACTACCCGGCGCTAAAAAACAAGATAATCAACGCATTGAAAAAGGACAACATCAGCAACTGGTGAGAATATGAAAACAATTAAATGGTTAAAAACATCAATAGTATTACAAAGTATATTTGCTTTCTTCTGTATTACATCATCATTATGCTTTGCAATCAATAGATATTTTGATTTGAGCATTTTCTTTACACTAGGTAATACTTTGGTTTACGGTTGGCTTATAAACCCAATTGGTTTAATATCTGTTGTGGTTGGATTGATCCTTTTCTTTTCTGAAAAGAGTAATAACGAAAATCGTAAAATCATAGGCAAAAAGTGGATTTTGTTTATAGTGTTTTTTGTAATCGATATTTTACTGTATTTCACCGCAGGTGTGTTATTGGCTGCATTTACTGGTGGAGTTTAAAAATTTGCACCAAAAGATGTTTTTAGACGAAAGAAAAACCCCGAAAACCGTGATGGTTTCGGGGTTTGTTGTTTGTATAAGAAATAAATGATTATCTCTTACTAAACTGTGGAGCACGTCTAGCTGCCTTGAGACCGTATTTCTTACGCTCTTTCATACGTGGGTCACGTGTTAAGAAGCCAGCCTTCTTGAGTGTAGCTCTTAAAGCTTCTGAATCATACTGAAGAAGTGCTCTTGAAATACCGTGACGGATAGCGCCAGCCTGACCTGTAACACCGCCGCCTGCAACTCTGCAAACTACGTCGAACTTCTCGCCTGTTTCTGTTAAAGCAAGAGGCTGTCTAACGATGAGTTTGAGTGTTTCAAGACCGAAATAATCGTCAATATCTCTGTCATTGATTGTGATTTTACCAGTACCCTGATAAAGTCTTACTCTAGCAACAGAAGACTTTCTTCTGCCTGTACCGTAAAAATATGGTGCCTTATCGTACATTTAAACTGCCTCCCTTCTTAAATCTCGAACATCTCAGGCTTCTGAGCCTCGTGAACGTGCTCTGAACCTGCGAAAAGTCTTAATCTGAGCATAGCTGCTCTGCCGATTGTGTTTGATGGAATCATACCCTTAACTGCGAGCTCCATAGCCTTCTCAGGACGTGTAGCCATAAGTGTTGAGTAAACTGTTTCCTTCATGTGGCCAACATAACCTGTATGACGGTACCACTTTTTCTGCTCGAGTTTCTTACCTGTGAGGACAGCATCCTTACAGTTGATGATGATAACGTGGTCGCCGCAATCAACGTGTGGTGTGAATGTAGCCTTGTGCTTGCCTCTTAAGAGAACAGCAGCCTGAGCAGCAACTCTACCGAGTGGCTTGCCAGCAGCATCAATGATGTACCACTTGCGCTCAACCTCGCTTTTTTTAGCCATATAAGTTGACATAGCGATTTCCTCCATAATTATTAGAATTCTTTTGTGCCTAGAGATAATACCATTATTGAATGACAAAGTCAACACCTTTTTGCAACTTTTTTAATTTACAACTGCACTTACTTTAAAATGCTCCGTTTTTCTTTAATTTGCTCGTTTTTTCTAAATTGCGATTTTTAAAATCAGCAAAACAAAAAACAGGAAAAACGTAGATTTTATCCCGTTTTTCAAAAAATCGCAAACCAAAGTCCATTTTTTTATGATACACCCATTACATTTCACAGAGCAACCTACCGTCCCCTATACTATATATATATCTAAACCTCACACCTTTACAATTTACAATCCATTCACATTTTGTTAACCCGAATTTACATATTTCTTCATAATCTCGTGGTATGATGAGTACAAATAAAGAGGGAGGTGATAAGATGATTCTTAGTAAGAAGCCGTCTGTACTTGTTTGTGTTACAGGACAGTACGATTGCGACAGACTCATCAACGTCGGTTTTGAAAAGGCTGTAGAATTGGGATATGAGCTTCACGTACTGTGTGTACACACACCTGTGAGTAATGCGTCCTTTTTGTCCGATGAAATTGAATATCTGTACCAAACATCCAAGCGACTGTGTGCTGATATGACTATCGCATTCAACGAACGTGCACCGCAAACAGCAGCCGACTTCGCAAAAAAGATTAACGCAAAACACATAATTACAGGAATTCCCGACAACAGACCATTTGGTTTCGTCGAGAGCGTGCAAAAACTTTTGCCAAAAACTGAAATAACTATTGTAACAAAACAAAACGAATGTCTTTTATACAACCAAGCGTGTGTATCAATGGCATCCGCATAATAAAATATTAAAAATCAGCGTGCAATTCATTGCACAATTTAAACATATACATTCAGTTCACTCACCGACCCTGTGGAGAAATCCGCAGGGTCAACTTTTTGCGCAAAAAACTGTTGCTAAAATTTACAAAAACTCTTTATTATCACTTACTTTTGTGCTATACTAACTCTAAAGTATTTTTTACAACAAAGAGGTGCATTTATTATGAGATATAGAGTTGGTATTGACTTAGGCGGTACAAACATTGTTGCAGGCGTAGTTAACGACGATTACGAAATCGTTGCTCGTGCTGAGTGCAAGACTGCTATCCCACGTCCTGAGTCTGATGTTTGCGATTCAATGGCGGCTATCGTAAAGGAAGCTGTTAAAAAAGCAAAAATCAAGATGGATGATGTAGACTACATCGGTATCGGTGTACCTGGCGCTGTTAACCCTGAAACAGGTATCGTTGAAACCTGCCCTAATCTTCTTTTCAAAAACTGGGACATCAGAAAGATGATGAACGACATAACAGGCAAATATATTAAAATCGAAAACGACGCTAACGCTGCGGCTTTAGGCGAGTTCTTAGCAGGCTCAGCAAAGGGTTGCAGAAACGCTGTTGCTATTACACTTGGCACAGGCGTTGGCGGCGGTATTGTTATCGACGGCAAAATTTACTCAGGCTCTAACTTTGCAGGCGCTGAGCTTGGTCATATGGTTATCGTTAAAGACGGCAAAGAGTGCGGCTGTGGCAGAAAAGGTTGCTGGGAAGCATATGCATCCGCTACTGCTCTCATCAATATGACAAAAGAGGCTATCCGTAACGAAAAGCCTGAGTTCTCATATATGCTCAACTTATGCGACGACGACATTAACAACGTTACAGGTAAAACACCATTCGACGCTATGATGGCTGGCGACCCAACAGGTAAGGCTGTAGTTGACGAATACATCAGCTACCTTGCTTGCGGTATCGTTAACGTTATCAATATTTTCCAGCCTGATGTACTTTGCATCGGTGGTGGCGTAAGCCGTCAGGGCGACAATCTCTTAAACCCTGTAAGAGCTATTGTTGAAGCTGAGCGTATCACAAAGCACAACGAAAAGCAGACATACATCTGTGCTGCTACACTTGGCAACGACGCAGGTATCATCGGCGCCGCAATGCTGTAAGAAGTGCCGAGGTCCGTAGCCCTCAAAAGTCAAAGACGAGTCTGCATTTTCGTAGTTGACAAAGTCAACGCAGAAAATCAATGCGAGACTGCGGACTTTTGAGGAATAGCGTAGGACAGCGAGGCGTGACATAGAAGTGCCGAGCAATCGAGCCTTTGAAATCTCAATATAAATTGTAGGGGCGAGCATTGCTTGTCCGCAACATAAATATCTGTAAAACACAACAGCGATGGATTATCTCCGTCGCTGTTTTTACTAAATTTAGTTTTGAATCCATTTAATCCTAACTGGTTTATCTAACTCTTTTGCACACTTAATCATAGATGCTGTGCCCTTACTTTTTGAATCCCAAAAGCAAATAACATAATCGCAAACCTTAGCCATTTCCAAGTTTCGTTTTGGTCCGGCTGATTTTCCATATAAATCCCACTGTGCACAGTATCGTTCAATTTGGAGATTCTGCTCTCTTGCATATCTCTCACCCAGCATATCAGCACCCTTGCATCCTCCCGATACTATTATTATCTCGTGCGATTTCTTCACCTCAGATAAACAGTAGTCGATATATTTTTTCGCCTCATCAAAGTCTGTGTAATTTCTGCATCCTGCGACAACAACTCGTTTAACCATAATCATCAATCCCCGTGATTAATTACAGTTAACATTTTAATCTGTTTCAGGTTAAAATGCAATAACCTTATTCAGATTAAACTAAAATTGGTTATACTAGTTTAGTCGGAGGATAAGACGGTGTACAAACGAATCCGTGACTTGAGAGAAGATCACGACCTTAATCAAACAAAGGTAGCCCAAAAACTTGGAATGTCCCAAACAGGATATTCAAAATATGAAACTGGGGAAAACGATATACCAACAGCGGTATTAATAAAGCTTGCACGAATGTACAACACAAGCATTGACTATCTGCTTGGAGAAACTGATTGCAAGAACAGATACCCAAAAACCAAATGATATATAAATGTATATAACAGATAAGCCGTTGCGGTAAAACGCAACGGCTTTTTGTGTCAAATCATTACTTAACTTTGACAAATACAGTGAAATCGCATCTTGGTTATTATTAAATATACAAAAGAAAAACCGACAGAATCTTAAAAATCTGTCGGCATGATTCTATAGTGATGTATATATATAATATGTAATTAATATCTTCTGTAAACAAGGTGAGAAAGAAGCACGCTTATCGCAAGCACAGCCATTTCGATAACTGCTAAAATAGCAACGCTCTGTGGTGTCTGACCTGCAAAATCTGTCTTGATAAGCGGATAAATAAACACCCACACAACTGCAAGTGCGTTTACAACAGCGGTAATCGCAGTGCCTGCTCTGATGTAACCGATTCGGCTGATAATACCCGCAATTAAAGCGTTTATAAGTATCAGGATGTTAACAGCGACAAAACCCTCCAGCTCGCCTTTGAGCAAATCAGTAACCTGACCGCTTATCATCGTAAATGCAAAGAAACCCTCCAAAGCAACCAGCAGTATCATACATACGGTTCTCTTTAAATCTCTGAAAAAGCCTCTGATACCAGTGAACATTGATATCATACTCCAAACTGCGGCACCTGTCATTGCATCTTTTATATGGCTATCAGGAAGTTTGTCAGGTCGATTTTCTCTTTCCTTTTCAATTTCTTCCATTCTTTTTTCTGTGGCACTTTTAACACGCTGAGGCTCTTGTATTCTTTCGGTTTTTGGAGTTTCTTTGTTGAGTCCAAGCTCAGCATCGTTAAAGGTAGTGTTGCAGAATTCACATCTCTTGTTTTTAAGGTCAAGTAACCCACCGCAATTAGGACAATTCATCTGTAATCCCCCAGAATAAAAATCATAATATGTTTCATAATAGCACAAACTAGTTTAAATGTCACTCGTCAAAATCACTTGCATATTGGCAATTTTTGAAGATTTTTGCACATTATCGAATAAATAATAAATTTTTCTAAAAAAGTATTAATAAATAACTTGACAAATCTCAAAAGATATAATATAATCGTTCTTGCTAATTTGTTTAGCACATTTGGCGGAATAGCTCAGTTGGCTAGAGCATTCGGTTCATACCCGAAGTGTCGTAGGTTCAAGTCCTATTTCCGCTACCAATGGCCCGGTGGTCAAGCGGTCAAGACACCGCCCTTTCACGGCGGTAACACGGGTTCGATTCCCGTCCGGGTCACCACTACGACCCCTGCAACAGCAGGGGTTGCTTATTTTAACCGCCGGTGTGGTGGAATAGGCAGACACAAGGGACTTAAAATCCCTCGATTATTGCAATCGTACCGGTTCAAGTCCGGTCACCGGCACCAGAAAAGAAACACCATTTGTCAAGTAGACAAATGGTGTTTTCTTTTCAACGAAATTTGCCCTAACGGACAAGTGAAATAGCTTCGCTGTGAAATATTTACTTCGTAAATATGAAATATTCGCTAAAGCGAATGTGGGCAAATTTCATTTCACATTGCAACAAAGGAGCAATATTTCACAATGACCACAGGTCATTATTTCACATCCGAAGGATATTTCACCTTAACTTTTCTAACGATTATGGTATAATTATTTCACGAAAAGCGGTGTCAATATGACTGAATCAAAGCTATCGCTTACACTATATTTCTCATACGAATAAAGGGGATGTCTCACCTGAATTAGTGAGGCATCCCATTTTGTCATTATTTTCATTATTTTTCAAAATTCAGTTTTCACAAGTGAGCTTGTACTCGATTTCTTTGTCAGGCCAGTAGCCCCAGGACTCTACAATCACGCCGTTTTCAAGGCGGAAAGTCTCAAGTGCTTCGAAACCGATTTTTCTGCCTGTTGGAGCAATCCCCATACACTCGCCTGTGTGAATACCTTCAAAGAGCACACGTACCGCTACCATATCGCCCTCGCCAAAAACATCAAGAACAGTGCACTTTAAATCTGTAAACTGCTCTGCCACAAGCTTTAAAATTCCAACAGCTTCTGCGTTACTGCGAACACCTGCAGGGCTGTTGTCAATGTAGTCTTTTGCTACATGCTCCATAACATAATCATAGTTTTTGTTTGTGTAACCATCGGTGAAAAATTTAGTCACTACCTCTTTGTTAGTCATTTGTCTGCCTCCAAAATTTTATAATAGTTTAAACTTTATCTCGATGTTCTACCCTTTTGCAAGACTAGATTATATACTCCTAGGATTTAAAAATCAACACATTTATCCTTTGTTTATCATAATTTTCAATATGTTCATATTTCTTGCCTATTAATACAAAAAATATTGCGATTGCGAATTTTTAATGATATACTTATTGTAAGTATGATAAAAAGGCAGGTATAGACCATGCTCGACAAGAATTTTACAGTAAATATTGCGGTTTGTGACGACGACGATTACGAACGCAACAGGATTATTGAGCTTATAACAAAAGGTTTTTCTAAAACCGATTACATAGAAAACATTGACCGCTTTGTATCAGGCGAAGATTTCCTTGCCGCTGATATCAATAAATATGACCTTGTGTTTATGGACATATATATGACAGGCATCAACGGTATGGAAACTGCAAAACAGCTCTACAGCGGAAACAAGCGTACAAAAATTGTTTTCTGCACAACATCTTCTGATTTCGGCGTAGAGTCCTACGACGTTGAAGCTATGAGATATTTGCTCAAGCCGATTGAAGAGGAAAAGTTTTTTGCTGTACTCGACTTCTTTTTCAAGAACTTCGCGGCAAAAAAGACAATTACCGTTAAGTGTGACCGAATTGACGAAACAATTGCACTTGATGATATCATCTGGATTGAGTCGCAGGGACACAAGTCCGTTATCCACACAAACGACGGTGAATATACTACCCGCTCATCACTCGCTGAATTCCACAAGGAACTTGAACCTTACGGATTTATGAAACCTGTGCGCTACGCTCTGGTTTCAATAAGTGAGGTTGTAGGCACACCAAACAAAACAATGTTACTCACTGACGGCACCGAGTTTGATATTCCAAAGGACAAGCGAGTTGCCATCAGAAACGAATTTGCCGACATTAAATACAAAAGACTTATTGAGAATATAGGAAGCTAACCACTATGGAAGTAAGGTTACTAATCTTCACGCTCGGTTTTGTTCCGGGCATACTCCTAAGACTGGCGCCTTTCAAAAAGTTAATAAAAAAACAACAATGGATTGCAATCGTCATTACTCAAGCTATCCTGCTTGCATTTAACTGGTATGGTCTTTGTCTGATAACAAAAATAATACATATGGGCGACGGAATTATGAAAAGCGATATTTTCATTTTCGGTATTCTGGCGTCCACGGCAAACATTCTTGTCCTTGAAAAATACATCAAGGAACACATTTTTGTTTGCGGTCTTGTAATGCTTCAGGATTTCATCGTGGTTTCAGTTGTTACATACCTGATGAAGCAGATGACCGATTACCTTTCCTACAACGACCTTTTGTTGCTCATCAGCATATATTGTGTGATTATCCAGATAATATTCTACTGGTTTTTCCGCAAGCTCATTGTTGACACAGTGCGACCTTTCCTTTCGTTGCAAGACGGTGATTACTGGAACGGAATATGGTTCATTTCCATTATTATGTTTATATCGTGTTTCGTTGCCCTGCCGATAAGCGATTTGGTCAACAACCAGCACGCTCTGGCTACCATACTTTTGCAGTACATAGTAATTGTGGTTGTGTGTCGAACAATGGCAAGCTCCAGCCTTTCCATAAAGCGTAAGCTCGAACTCGAAAAAGACCTCAGCTTACAGCAAAACCACTACCTTGAGCTTGCTAATCGTATTGAAGACGCCAGACGAATCCGTCACGACTTCAAACACCGTATCACAACAATTCACCAGTATCTGAACAACAAGGATTACGACGGACTTAAAAAATACTGCAACGAGTTGCAGTCGCACAACAATGCTGAAGTAAGTATTCCGTACACCGGCAACCCTGCTGTTGACGGCATTATGTACCACTATGCGACCATCGCAAAGCAAAACAACATCAGCTTTGAGTACAAGAAAATCAATCCACCTGATATTTCAGATATCGATTTGTGCTCTCTGCTTGGTAATGCTTTGGATAATGCTGTTACAGCCTGCCAGAATGTAAAGGAAAACCCGTTCATTCAGGTTATTTCAAACGGAGAGGGCGCAGGAATGCAGGTGCTTATCCGTAACTCATTTGACGGCGTTGTAAACAAAAAGGATGACAAGTTCCTTACACGCAAGACCGAGGGCGACCACGGAATCGGTATCAGCTCAATGCAGGAAATCTGTGACAGAAACGATGTCTTAATGAAGATTGCTCACACAGATGACACCTTTGACGTTTTATTTGTATTTTGATTTATGAGTGCTGTTGCATTTGCAACGGCACTTTTTTATACGCTCATTTCCGCTCTTTCCGATTTATGCTCGTCTGTTCCTTGTTTGAGCTTGTCTTTGGTTTTTAAACGTTTAATAGTGTATACTCTCAATTGTTGATTACATACCATTCTTTTATACCAAACCACCCAAAAGTACCGTCACTTTAATGCGACGGTACTTTTCCGTTTTGTGCACATTCACTCCCTAATCGTGACAGTACACAGTTTTTGTCATTTTTTTGGTTTATAATGCAAGCGGGGCTTCCCTGTGCTTGAAATTCCAAGTAAAGATTCAAGTATTTTATTATATGCAAACAAAACAAATGGAGGGTTATTATGAAAAAAACACTATTACTCTTGTTGATTTCTATTTTTACAGCTGCACTTCTGTTTGGTGCAACTGCATTAGTATCAAAGGGGATTTCTCAAAAGGTTGCGGATTGCCCGTCTGATACAAGCGACGACTACACTATAGAAGAATTTATCCCACCTAAAAAAACATGCTACTCACTGAGCGAAATCAACAGTTATAAATTAAATCCTGACGGAAGCGGCGAATATATACTCACACAGGAAATCGACTTTGACGGCACAGGTATGAGTATGGTCGTGAAAAACAACACTAATGGAAATATACAGGAATATACTTACAACTGCGATTACTTTAAGCTCGACGACCAGTTACTTAAATTTGAGGACTACTTCTGGTTTGACTTTAGCATAGAGGAAAACGCAAACGCCAACGGCGTACTCACACCGGGTAAATACAGTGCAGATGTTATACTAATTACAGACGACGGCGGATATATTACAACTCCGTTTTATTTCACCGTTGAAGCATTACCTGAAGTAACAACTCCTACTGAGCCAGAAACTCAGGATAACACAGAGGCTGAACAAGAAACCGAAAAGCCAACACAGGAAAACACTTTGGTTATGCCAAAATTGAGCAAGCGCTGGCACAAAGTAAACGACGACGGTGGCCACATTGAAATTTTGCAACAGAACGGCAACGACCTTAAGCTCTTAGTTACTAATTCTTACAATGGCACACATTTTGTATCTACTAAAGTATCAATCACATTGAAAGATGTACATATGGTCGATGGTGTTATGAAAGGAACCAGTGCATTCAATTACACAGATTCTACGGATAATAAGGGCGTTGGCGTAATATCTGTCAGTGAAAATTCCATTGTACTTACTATGAAACAGGAATACGATAAAGGTGCAGGCTGGTCTGTAAACAATACTACCGGTAAATATATAATAGAAGAAAAATAATATAACTTTAGTGCTGTTGCAATTATTGCAACGGCACTTTTTTGTTAAATTATAGTTTAGTGAACCACGAATTGCTACAAAAAACGTTTTTGAAAATCAAGGCTTCCCCTGCTTGAAATCAGGTATTCCCTTGATAAGGGAAATGTCCGAAGGACAAAGGGTTTGCCGTTCCTGCAAGGAAAGGCTCCGCCGTAGGCGGTGGTGAGGTAAAAACGCTTGATAACAGCAATTTAATTGTTAAGCTATCAACGCCTTCAACCTCATCCGTCACCTATCGGTGCCACCTTCCCCAATCTCGGGGAAGGCTTTTTGTTCACCTAAACTATAATTTACCGAAAACAATGGCAGACTCTTTTCTATTTGTAGCACCTTAAACCACCATTTTGTTCCGTTTTGTACCTGTTTTTCCGTTTTATGCTCATTTATTCCTTATTAATGACTAATTTTCGTTTTAACGCGTTTTTCCGTATATAATCTCACTTGTAAGTTAAAAACACAACAAACTTGCTAGCGGACAAAACAAGTTCGGGGTACAATAATTCAATTAATTAAGGAGAAAACCATCATGAAAAAAACATTATCAATCATCCTCATCGCAGTACTTGCGATTTCAAGCGTAGTTGGCGTAACAGCTGCTATCTCAAAAAGTGCAAAGAACCACTCAGAAGAAGCAACTACTGTAGTTTCAACAGAGTCTTCAACATCAGTAGAAACAAAATCAACAACAGCTCCAACAGAAAAGGCTACTGTAAAGCCAACAGTTAAACCAACAGTTAAGCCTACTGTAAAGCCAACAACTAACAAAACAAAGCCAACTGTTAAGAAGCCTGTTGTTAAGCCAACTGTAAAGCCTACAACAAAGCCTACAGTTAAACCAACTACAAAGCCAGTTGTTAAACCTACAACAAAACCAACTGTAAAGCCAACAATTAAACCGGAAACAATTCCAACAACTATTCCTACAACAATCCCAACAACAGAACCAACTGAAACAACTGAAACAACTGCACCAGAAACAGACGTTATGCCAAACGTAACAGGCGTATGGAAGCACACAAAGAACGAGGGTTGCACAGTTCAGGTTATCAAACAGGAAGGCAACAAATTAGACATCATCATCGAATCATGCAACGCAAAAGCAACTAAGATTGCTACAGCAAAGGTTTCTGTTACACTTGATACACACAAGGACAGCAAGGGCATTTACGGCACAGCAGACTTCAAGTACACAGATTCTTTTGGCAACAAGGGTGTAGGCACAATCACAGTTAGGGAAGATTCAATCAACCTTTCAATCAAGAGTGAGTCTACAGATAAAACAAACTGGAGCATTAGCCAGGCAACAGGCGACTACACTAAGGTAAACGACAAGGTTATTGAACCATCAGAGCCAATGTCATTAACAGATACAAAAGAAGTACCGGTTGTATCATCTAAGTTAATCAGCAAGAACTGATTCACACAATAACAATTACTAAACAAATAAACAAACTAAAATATATATTATTCTATATCTATCCAAAATCCATAAAAGCACCGTTGCTAATAATGCAACGGTGTTTTTATTTTATCAACCGCTTTTTGGGTTTAATTTTCCGTTTTATGCCGCTTTTTTCCGTTTCGTGCACGTTTATTCCCGATTCGTGCCGTTTTTGAGCAATTATTTTGACTTTTCGTGTATAATCTCACCGAGGGAAGTGTAACCTAAATCAATGAATATTGCGATTTTGTGTTACAGTTTAATTGCGTTATATATTGAGGGAAACTAATGAAAAAAACTGTACTGTATCTGATACTATCATTTTTAGCGGTAGCAGTTCTGTTTAGTGCGACTGCTTTTTTTATTCAAAATTCAACAGCTTTTAACTCTGACAATATTACCATTAAGCCGAGCGACGACTACGAAATAATAGATTTTGTTGAGCCTAAAAAAAAGATATACTACCTAAGTGATGTTGAAACAAAAACATCGATTAAGGTTGATGGTGATGATACTCTTCATTTCCAGCAGTGTATTGATTTGGACGGCACAGGTATGGAGATGACTGTTAAACACAAAGAATCGGGCGAGGTCAAAACCTACAAGTACAACGGATATTACTTTGAGCTTGACGGCGAACAAATTAAATGTGAGGGTCCGATATCAAACTCAACTTTAAGCATTCAGTACGAAACCGAGCTTGACACCATTCTCACACCTGCTAACCGTCAGGCAAAAGTTTTACTGGTTACTGATAACGGCGACCATGTGCTGCACGACTGGTCATTCTCATTAATGTGTGACCCTAACAGCAACCTTTCGTCACATTCTCATGATGAAGATGTGCACGTTGAAAAGGAAACCACTGAAGCAGGCTTGCCTATCCTTCCTGATATCACACGAGCATGGCATCACTCAAACCAACCGGACCAAAACATCGTCACAATTACAAATCAGGACGACAACTCCTTTACTCTTAACATCGTCTGCATAAAGGATCAGGCTTCACAGGTTGCCACAGCCGATGTTCCTATTACATTGAATAATGTTCACAAGAACGGTAGCATTGTTGCCGGTGAGTGCAAGTTTGAATACACTGACTCCTATGGCAACAAAGGTTATGGTGTTATTAACGTTCACGAAGATGCTATCATTTTGGTTATACAGGAAGTGTTCAACACCGGAGCGAGCTGGAGCATCAGCAATGCAACGGGTGTTTACTACTAATATGGATCGAATATTAAAAGGGGCTATCTCTAATGAGAGATGCCCCTTTTGTGTTAAATTATAGTTTACCAGTATAAATAAACTAAATGAAACGCAACATAAAAGCCTCCCTTGTGTAAAGGGAGGTGGGCAAAATCTGTGATTTTGGTCGGAGGGATTGTTACAATTGCCGTACGCAGTACCAATAATTTATATTCTGTTGGTGCTACGCACGGACAATCCCTCAGTCAGCTAACGCTGACAGCTCCCTTTACACAAGGGAGCCTGTATTTGCTATCCATTTACGTTTCATTGGTTCACTATACTATAATTTACTGAAAAACAACGGGCTGTCTTGCTACTTTAATTAGTGAGACAGCCCCTTTTTTTGCAGTATTTTTGCTTAAATTTGCGTAATTAACGTGTAGTGTTTATAACTCAAAAGCATCTAAAACACTAAGTTTAAGGCTCGTTTTGTTATGTGTAACTTCATAAATCCGAACTTTTCCGTTTTATGCACGTTTATTCCTACTTTATGTCAATTAACGGTTTTTGACGGATTTTTTCACTATAATAATACTTGTAAGTTACGAAACACAAAAACTTAAATGTTCGTAGCAAAACGTATCAAATCAGGGAGTGAATAACAATGAGAGCAACAATTACTATTATGCTGGTTTCAATCATTATGCTGTCAAGCGTAATCGGTGTATCCGCAACAATTTCACATACAACAGGACACGACTCTTATTATTCACTCAATCATATAGATGACAATTACGCATCAACAGATATTAATCTTAAAGAAACAATTAATAACAACGATTACTACTCAGGTGGCGAGTGGACACTAGCATTCGCCAACGATAAATAAATCTTTTTTCATCATCCTCCTTTCAACTTGGGTGTGCGCGGCTCACGTTGAAAAATCCCCTTAAAGCAGTTTTGAGGCCCAAAAACTCAGGCTTGCTTTAAGGGGATTATTATTTGTACAAATTTATACAAACAAAAAGCCTCCAAAAGCAACTTGGCTTTTGAAGGCTGTTTTTTTAAGAATCAATTATTTTAAGAACTTAAACTTACCAATAACTGGAAGCTCTTTTGCTTTGCCGTTGCAAGCGTTAATGATACCGATAATAGCAAGTACTAAGAAAACAATTGAACCGAGGTTCAGGATTGTTGAAACAAACATAAGTCTGTATGAAATTGCTGAGAAAACTGAACCAACAATTGATGCTGCAATGCTGTAAGCTACATTGAAAACAAAGAGTACTAAACCCTGGTTAGCGTGGTAATGAGCAAACTTTGACTCCTTAGCAGCAAACATAGGAATAAGGAATAAAATACCGATGTATGAGAGTACAGCCATAACCTTGTTCTGAGAGATGTCGTTTGCATCAAACTCAGCTGTTGTGTCAGCTGTATCGTTGAGCTGAGCAACCTTAGTTGTAAAGTCTGTTGTGTTTGACTGCTGTGGCTGAGCCTGTGCCTGTGGCTGCTCCTGAGTCTGAGCCTGAGCTACAACCTCAGTACCGCAGTTTGGACAGTACTTGATATCGTCGTTTACATTTGAACCGCAATTTTTACATGTTGCCATAATTCGTATCCTCCGTAAGTGTGTTTTTTCAGCTGAATAAAACAGCATTTAATAATTATACTGAAAATTCTTGTCTGAATTCTTCAATTATTAATATAGCAGTATCTACCCGATTTGTCAAATTCTGTCGCAAAAATTGCCTGTTTTTCATTGATGTCATCAGGATAAAAAACAACCCTGTTTTGAGTAAATATTGCTAAATTTTCAATACAAGTTTTGTACAATACATAAGTTTTCAAGATAAAAACCAGACTGCTTTGGCAAAATCGGAGAATTTAAACCGTTAATATTTTATTCATAAATATAAAGTGATAAAATATAGAAACGCTATTGATTTATTATAGAGAGGGTATTATGAAAAACAGATTCGTTAAAGCAAGCTTTAGTGTCATCCTTGCGATTGTTGTTATTTTTTCAAGCACTATCAGCTTTGGTGCGGCATTTGTAAACGAAACAAACGATGCTATGGTTCTGGATAAAACAATCTCACTGAAAAACAACGAGATTTTATTCAGTTCTTACAACGTCTCAGAAAACTATGTAGGCAGTATTTCACTGGAGGACGTTGATGGTCCTGAGGTAATTGAATTTGCAGGCACAGAATGTATTGATGCCGAAAAGATTGTAAAAAGCACACCTAATGTTGTATATGATTTTTATACATGCCTTCCTAACGGAGCAGGTGGCGGTCACTCATTCAAGTTTGACAACTCAGGCGGTGTTTACAGAAAAGTCAGAGTAAAACTATCACGTTCAAGTTATTTTAACGAGGACGGCTCACACACCACAGATAGATTTACTTATCACTTTGGTGACCCTGAATATGTCGGCGTAAATTGTTATGAGTCTTGTCTGGTTATCTTAAGTGGCGGTGCAATCAACTTCGTTGTTCCAGACAAAAGAGGCTTTGTTGAGTTTTACACTTCAACAAATATTGATGTACGTCCAAGATACTACACCAATTTCCATTATAAACTTCGCGAAGACGGTCGCTATATCTCCGGTGGCGGTGGCGGTATCAACGGCGGCACAATAAAGGATTTTGCAAAAGGCTGTGTCAGAAATTCTTATGCTGCTATTTCTGATGTAACTGAAATACAGCTTTACCTTTCAAGATTAAACGACTTTGACATAATGGCGCAGTACAGAGCTGACGTAGATTGCAACAATGTTATTTCAATCCTAGACGCAACATTAATTCAGCTTCACCTTGCTAACAAAAGTAATTAATTTATTACGCAAAAATTACAGCCGAGGATGTCCTCGGCTGTTTTGTTATATTCAGCTTTTCTGTTTTTTTGCGAGTCTACGCCAGTTGTAAAAACCGTAGATGTCATTTAAGAGGAACATCACAAAGCACATAACCATTGGCAAGTACGAAATGTCCTGCGCGCTTGCGAGTGCCCAAAGTATAATCAGCACAATGTCGTTAAGACCATAGCCAATGCCGTAATATGGTGAACGCAAAAATGTGAGGTATGCCGCCATAAAGCTTGTTGTTATTGAAACTGTTGAGAAAAACAGATTTGGTGTATCAAACGCTTTTAGTATAAAGTAAAAAACAATAGTTGTAACTGTACCGAGAGCACACATAGTCAGCACCTGCTTTTTTGTGACCTTGCTGACCTCGACCACCTCGGTGTTTTTGTACGGATGACGTATCCACTCAATCGTTGAGAAAAACGCAATCGGCATCGACATAAACAGATAAGTAATCATCTCGCCCCAGTAGTGAAACTTCAGCGACACCAAACCGTAAAACAGCGAAAACAAAACAGTCAACGCCTGACCGATGATAAGTCCTTTTGCTACAAAAATCAACGCAGTAACTCCAATCAACGACGCTATTGTTTCAAGCACAGAGGTCTTTCCCGACACAATAGTTGACAGAATAATCGTCGCTATAGACACTCCCCATAGTACCCACTCAAAGCGGTTGAGTGTTTTGAACGGATTTTTGAATATCAGTTTCATACTTACCTCCATAAAAATAAGCATTCGATACACATCTTCTATGACCTAACGATGTGCAACGAATGCTTTATCTGCATTTTACTACCCGGTGGCAGTTTCCTTTGCTATTATAATATGTAGTATGTGCAATGTCAATACAAGGTTTTTTCTGCCAGATGCTATTTACAATTTGCAGATTTGTGACACAGCTACCTTTTTGTTGCAAAAATAAAGGCGGTAAATTACCGCCCCAACACTATAATAGTACCACACATCATTTTATAAAGTCAACGCTTTTTCGTTTTTCTGTATACATTTTCAATAGTTTCTACATTGTGCACTAGTAATTTATGTATACTTTGTACAAAATTACGTCTTGAAAAACCCTATACTATATGCTATATTATAGATGAAAAGAGGAGGGAGAAACCAATGTACAGTTAAACAAAAGCTTTAACAACATAAATTCAGATGATAAAATAAATTGATAAGCAAAAATCGTTATCACACAACAAATTAACAACAAAAATTCTACCTTCTTAGATTTATAAAAATCAAAATTTTAATGATATTCTTCCATCTGAATTAATGAAGTAAAAGCAAAAAAGCCAAAGACAAACTTTACAGACGGTGTTTCTCAACAGAGAATGAAGCGATGGCTAAACAACACCAAGTAGTAATCAGTAGTCTAAAGCGACTATACTGTAGAAAGAGAGGATAATATGAAGCTAGATATCAAGAATCACCAGAGATAACCCTTAGTTGAAGTCAAGTGACAACAGCTAAGGGTTATTTTTATTGCATAATTTTGATATTTATGCTACACTTTGTTCAGTTTTTAATATGGAGGGATATTATGTCGGATACTGCTATCAAAGAACCGCATAATATAACAATTGAACAAGTTGAAATTGAGCAAAAGCCTAAGGCTTATGCTCGAAAAACCTACATCGAGGTTATGCGAATCATTGCAGCGTTTCTGGTTATCGTCAACCACACTAACAGCGATGTGTTTTTGAAAATGTGTGAGCCGCAATCTCTAACGTGGTATTTGTCGCTGACTTATTTTTACGTATCAAAAATTGCAGTTCCTGTATTCTTTATGATAATGGGTGGTTTGTTGCTCCAAAAGGTCGACAAACCAAAAAAATCTGTTGAGCGTGTTGTCAGAATGCTTTTAGTTACACTCATATTTTCAGTTGTGTACTATGTAAAAGACTACTGGAACAACCTTGAAAATATAAACATAGTTGAATTTGTCAGAAAGATATTTACATTCCGAGCAACAAACGCATTCTGGTACATATACGCCTACATCGGTTTGCTGATACTTTTACCGCTTATGCAAAGAATGGCACAGACTTTTTCAAAAAGAGCTACTATGTATTTTGTTGTTTTGTCTATGGGTGTCTTGGGTTTCATCCCACTGATGGAGATTTTCTTTAAAATCAGACCTCACCACTACATTACTGATATGTTCTTTCCTGTACATCTTGGCGTGGTTTTTATGGGATATTACATTGAGAAGTATATGGTAATTAACAAAAAAACGTTTCTCACTTGTCTTTTCTCTTTTGTTTTTCTAATTGCTTTTCAGGTTGTGGCAACCGATGAATTTTACAACAAAAACTCTGACTCGTACTTACAACTTGACAACTGGCAATTTCTCACCGTTACACTGGGTGCGCTCTGTTTTTACGTGATTTTCAAATACCTTTCGACTGTTTGTACGACCAAAGAAACTGTTGCAAATGCGCTGTGTTACATCGGTTCGCTCACCTTTGGTGTTTACCTGTTATCGGATATGATAATCCGTTCTACCAAAGAGCTTTACGCAAATCTTCAGCTTGACTGCTCAATTATGGTTGCAACCATAATCTGGGAACTTCTTGTATTTGCAATGTGCTGTGGCATCACAGCAGTGCTCAAGCTCATTCCGGGTCTTAAAAAGCTATTGTAAAAACTTACTTGTAATAAAAAATTAAGGGACAACCGTTTGGTTGTCCCTATTTTAATTAATTTAGTTTAAAAGCTAAACTGCATAACAGTTAATTAGCCGTTTGTTGAGTAGTTTGGAGCTTCCTTAGTAATCTGGATATCGTGTGGATGGCTCTCACGTAAACCAGCGCCAGTAATCTTAACGAACTGAGCCTTGTTGTGGAGCTCTTCGATTGTAGCACAGCCTGTGTAACCCATACCTGACTTAAGACCACCAATCATCTGGTAAACTGTGTCAGAAAGAGGACCCTTGAATGGTACACGACCCTCAACACCCTCTGGAACGTACTTCTGGTTCTTAGCCTGGAAGTATCTGTCTGAGCTACCCTTGTTCATAGCACCAAGTGAACCCATACCACGGTAAACCTTAAACTGTCTGCCCTGATAAATTTCTGTGTCACCAGGTGACTCCTTACAACCTGCAACAAGTGAACCAACCATACATACTGACGCACCTGCAGCCAAAGCCTTAACGATATCGCCTGAGTACTTGATACCACCGTCAGCGATAACAGGAACGCCGTACTCTGCAGCAGCAGAAGCAGCATCAAAAATAGCAGAAATCTGTGGAACACCGATACCTGCAACAACACGTGTTGTACAGATAGAACCAGGACCGATACCAACCTTTACGCAGTCAGCACCAGCTTTAATGAGAGCACGAGCACCCTCAGCTGTTGCGATGTTACCAGCGATGAGCTGTACATCAGGGAAAGCCTGCTTAACCTTAGCAACTGAGTTGATAACGTTTGAGTTGTGGCCGTGAGCTGAGTCTAAAACAAGAACGTCAACCTGAGCATCAACTAAAGCCTGTACTCTTTCTAAAACGTCAGGAGTAGCACCGATAGCAGCACCGCAGAGAAGTCTGCCTTTTTCGTCTCTTGCTGAGTTTGGATACTGAACAGTTTTCTCGATATCCTTAATTGTGATAAGACCCTTTAAGTTGCCGTCAGCATCAACGATAGGGAGTTTCTCAATTTTATGAGTTCTCAAAATCTTCTGAGCCTGCTCAAGGTCAGTGCCAACAGGAGCAGTAACAAGATCTTCCTTGGTCATAACACCTGCGATTTCCTGATCGAAATCTGTGTCATCCATAAACTTAAGGTCACGGTTTGTGATAATACCAACGAGCTTTGTGCCCTCGCAAATAGGCACACCTGAAATCTTATACTTACGCATAAGGTCGTCAGCCTCGCGGATAGTGTTGTGTGGTGCAAGATAGAACGGATTTGTGATTACGCCGTTCTCACTACGTTTAACTCTGTCTACCATATCAGCCTGCTGTTCGATAGACATATTCTTGTGAATAATACCGATGCCGCCTTCTCTTGCAATAGCGATAGCCATTTCAGACTCAGTAACTGTGTCCATAGCAGCTGTCATAAGCGGTGTATTGAGCTTGATTTTCTTTGTCAGATAAGTCTCAACATTAACATGTTTAGGCTCGACGTCGCTTTCACCAGGGATAAGCAGAACGTCATCAAATGTCAATGCTTCTTTTACAAATTTCTCTTCAAATGTACGATTAATCATTGATACCACTCCCTGATTTTTTAAAGATTATTATATCAAAGGTTTGTGTTCTTTTCAAGTAAAAATAAGGCTTTTTTAAAATTTTATTGACTTTTGGTGCTTGTATACTTAAAATTACAAATAGCAATAAATATTATGTAAAAATATGTGAGGTTAATATGAAAAAATTTGCTATTATACTTATGTGTGCTCTGTTAATTCTGTCGCTGTGCGCGTGTGAAAACAAGACTGAAAACAGCACAGCTGAAACTGAGGCTGAAACTTTGGCTTACACAGGTGTAAATTACAACGGTAACGATATTGTAGGCACTTGGCAATGTGAAGATATCAGCAAAGATTGTTACTTTATTTTTGAAGAAAACGGCGATGCCTTTGCTAAATGGGGTACTTCAACCGTTTACGGATACTTTGACTACTATGAAGACGAGAGTTACTACGAAATTGATGTGCCAAACTTTTTGTACAACGACTACACCGCTACTTTTGACAATGACGAAATGACACTCAAAAGCGAGGACTCATCCTTCACTTTTAAAAAGGCAACTATGCCACAGGTCACAATAAAAGCGCCTGACAAACTCAAGGTAGATAAAAAAGTGCTTGGCGACTGGCAAAGCGCTGATACTTACGAGTGTTATCGTTTCAATGAAGACTCAACAGCAACTATAACTGATATGTACACCTACGCAACAGTTGAGTGTAAATACAATTGCGAAAATGGTAAACTTACATTCTACTATATGTCGAGCGATACCAAAGACGGCTCAAGAGAAGTTGATTACAGCTTTGATGAATATGGCAAGCTGGTACTCGACGGCGTTAAATTCGAAAGCGTTACAGTTTAATAAACACAATATGCATTAATTGATAACAAAACCGCTCGGTGATTATCCGAGCGGTTTTACTATTTCTGTATAATTTCATCAGGCAAAACAATCTCGCCTTCCGATTTTTCAAAATCCTTGATACATTGCCTGATAAGATACAAAATCTGTCCATTAGCACTTCTGCCCTCGTACTTTGAAATGTAGTGGAGTTTGTAGTGAAGTTGTGGGTCGATTTCTATTCCTAAGTGCTTGTTGTTTTTATTACGCATAATATCACCATATAATCTTAATTTAAGTATATTTTAAGATGATTTTGTGTTATAATGACGTTAGTATACTTAAAGTAAGTATACTTTAGTTATAGAGGTGATATTATTGAATACCAGAATTACCATTGGTGGTAGCAGAACATATGATGATTACACTTTTTTTAGAATAATGTTGATGCAATACTTTATAAACTTGAAATAAAAACAGAAATCATTATTGTATCAGGTCATTGCAAAGGTGTAGATATGCTTGCAGAACGATATGCAAAAGAGAATAATTATACCATTGAATTATACAAAGCTGAATGGAACAAGTATGGAAAATAAGCCGGTCCGATACGTAATGAAATTATGGTCAATAATTGTGATTACGTTATCGCTTTCTGGGATGGAGAATCCAAGGGAACTAAAAACTTAATTCAATTAGCAAACAAGTATAATAAATACTTAACGATTGTACATATAAAAAACCGCCCATAAAAATGAGCGGTTTTACTTTGTTTATGGAGCAATTTTATCCTTGCCACCCATATATGGTCTTAAAGCCTCTGGAATGTTGATTGAGCCGTCCTCGTTTAAGTTGTTCTCAAGGAAAGCGATTAACATTCTTGGTGGTGCTACAACTGTGTTGTTTAATGTGTGAGCAAAGTACTTTGAACCGTCCTCGCCGTGAACTCTGATTTTAAGTCTACGTGCCTGAGCATCAGAAAGGTTAGAACATGAACCAACCTCAAAATACTTCTGCTGACGTGGTGACCAAGCCTCTACGTCGATTGACTTAACCTTGAGGTCAGCCAAATCGCCTGAACAGCACTCGAGTGTACGAACAGGGATATCAAGTGAGCGGAACAGGTCAACTGTGTTCTGCCAAAGCTTGTCAAACCACATTGCTGACTCGTCAGGCTTACAAACAACAACCATTTCCTGCTTTTCAAACTGGTGGATACGGTAAACACCACGCTCTTCAATACCGTGAGCACCCTTTTCTTTTCTAAAACATGGTGAGTAGCTTGTTAATGTATAAGGGAGTTCCTTTTCCTTGTTGATTGTGTCGATAAACTTACCAATCATTGAGTGCTCTGATGTACCGATAAGATAGAGGTCTTCGCCCTCAATTTTGTACATCATAGCTTCCATCTCAGCAAAGCTCATAACGCCTGTTACAACGTTTGAACGAATCATAAATGGTGGTACAACATATGTAAAGCCACGGTCAATCATAAAATCTCTTGCGTAAGAGATAACAGCTGAATGAAGTCTTGCGATATCGCCCATAAGATAGTAGAAGCCGTTGCCTGCAACTCTACGAGCAGCGTCAAGGTCAATGCCGTTTAACTTTTCCATAATCTCTGTGTGATATGGAATTTCAAAATCCGGTACGAGTGGCTCGCCGTAACGCTGTACTTCAACGTTTTCGGAGTCATCCTTACCGATTGGAACTGACTCGTCAATGATGTTAGGGATAATCATCATAATCTCTGTAACTTTAGCAGAAAGCTCAGCTTCCTTTGCTTCTAAAGCTGCGAGCTCTTCGCCCTTTTCAGTAACAAGCTTCTTCATCTCTTCTGCCTCTTCACGCTTGCCCTGACCAAAAAGTTTACCGATTTCCTTTGAGTATTTGTTACGCTGTGCTCTTAAATCATCAGCCATACCCTTGATTTTTCTACTCTCTGCATCAAGCTCGATAACTTCGTCAACAAGTGGAAGCTTTGAATCCTGAAACTTTTTCTTTATATTCTCTTTTACCACATCAGGGTTTTCTCTTAAAAATTTAATATCAATCATTGTTCTGCTCCTTAATCTTTTATTAATGCACTTGCTGCGGACAAGCAATGCTTGTCCCTACATTCAAGGTTTATTATTACTTTAGCGGGACGTCGAGGACGTCGTCCCCTACAATTCGGTTGAATATGTATATTATTTATTTTCTTCAAGTTTATTTGCTAGTTCTTTAAGCTCTTCTAACGAATAGAAATCAATCGCCAGTGTTCCACCCTCGCCATCCTTTGACGGTGTAACCACTACCTTGTTGCCGAGATACTCGGAAAGTGCAAGCTCGACCTCACAAAAGTACGATGGTTTTTGCTTAACAACTCGTGTTTTTTCAACAGGCTTTTTGAGTAAATCCTTAACTAGCTTTTCAACCTGTCGCACTGTGAGGTTCTTAGCTACGATTTCTTTAGCGATATCGCTCATCAACGCCTTATTCTCAAGTGCAAGCAATGCTCTAGCGTGACCAGAGCTGAGCTCTCCTTTTTCAACCATTTCTATTACATCATCAGGAAGTAAAAGCAAACGCATAGTGTTTGCAACAGCAGGACGGGATTTTCCGACTGTCTGTGCAACCTGCTCCTGACTCATAGAATATGTATCGATAAGTGTTTTGTAGCCTTTAGCCTCTTCAATCGGAGAAAGGTCTTCACGCTGGAGGTTCTCAATAAGTGCAAGCTCCATTGTTTCTGTGTCTGTCAGTTCTCTGATTACTGCAGGAATTTCAGTAAGCCCTGCCATACGTGATGCACGGTATCGACGCTCACCGGCTACAATCTGGTATCCGCCAAGTGGCAAAGGACGAACCAGAATAGGCTGTAGCACGCCGTGTTGCATAATGCTCTGTGACAATTCAGCGAGAGCCTGTTCGTCAAACTCTTTTCTTGGCTGGTCACGGTTAGGCTCAATGTCAGAAATTCTCAAAGTCACAGCTTCGTTGCTGTTTTCTGCATCGTTTTCAATGAATATGGCACTCAGACCTTTGCCGAGTCCGCCCATTTTCTTAGCCATACTGACGCTCCTTCTTTAGTATTTCCTGTGTTAATTCAAGGTACGCGTGAGTACCCTTGCAGGATTTGTCAAAGTAAATTACCGGCATACCGAAGCTTGGAGCTTCCGACAGCCTTACACCACGCGGAATAACTGTTGAGAAAACCTTTTTTGGAAAGAAACGTTTCACTTCATTAACAACCTGCTGAGTAAGGTTGAGTCTTCCGTCATACATTGTGAGCAACACACCCTCGATGTCAATATGAGGATTTGTTTGACGCTTAACTCTTCTGACTGTGTTCATCAGCTGTGAAAGTCCCTCGAGTGCGTAGTATTCACACTGGATAGGAACTAAAATCGTATCAGCCGCTGTAAGAGCGTTTGTTGTGATGAGTCCGAGCGATGGCGGACAGTCGATGATAATGTAGTCAAAGTCTGCCTTAATCTGAGCTAATGCCTGCTTCATTTTGTATGTACGGTTTTCCATATCCGCAATTTCGAGCTCCGCTGCTGCCAAATCAATGCCACTTGGCATCAAAAACAGGTTTTCAAACGGAGTTTGAACTACAACTTCCTGTGCTTTTGCTCCACTGACAAGCATATCATAGGTCGTGAATTTGCACGAACGCTTGTCAATTCCGACACCGCTTGTAGCATTTCCCTGCGGGTCGATGTCAACCAAAAGCGTTTTTTTCTTGTTGAAACCAAGGGATGCGGCAATATTGACCGCCGATGTTGTCTTTCCGACGCCACCCTTTTGGTTTGCAACAGCAATAACTTTTGCCAAAAAAATCACACCAAAATTCAAATTTTTGCGTTTTTGAACGCTATAAAAGTAATTTTATCACATATCACAGTGAAATTAAAGACTTTTTGCATATATATTTAAAAAAGTTTAGCGTTTTGAGGGTGATTATGTTTCACGTGAAACGTTAAGCGCCGAGGTCCGTAGCCCTCACAAAGTCGAACACGAACCCGACCTGTGCAGTTTACTGGTGTAAACAATACAGGGCAAGAGTGTATGGTCTTTTAAGAATAAGCGAAGGACAACGAGGCGTGATATTAAACGTTTGAGTTTTGTATCCTACATTATGTAATTATCAGCACCATAATGCCAAAAGGCTATGCAGTATTATACTACATAGCCTTTGGCAAGGGGTTCAGATAAGGAAATGGGTATGAGTGGATAGATGCTTTCGCATCTAAGGGGAAAGCTAACTTACCGAGCGTGTTGTTCTTTCTGACGCCTTCGGAATTTTTACTGTGTACTCTATGTACTCGTCTGTTTCATTTTTACAGCTTGTTGCGTTGATACCTGACAAACGCATTGTATCAACTGCTTTGTTTATCGTATTCACAAAGATGCGGACATCTTTGACTACTATCTTCTTTTCGGGTTTTTTTACAGGTTCGGGGAGTTGTGTCACCGTTTTGCGGTATAGTATTTCTGTTACTAGGGCTTCGCTTTGAGTAACATTCAAGTTGTCCGAGATTATTTTGCTGAGTGCCTCACGTCTGAGTATTTCGTCGTCTATCCTCAGCAGTGCTCGGGCGTGACGTTCAGACAATGATGCACTTGCAATCCATTCTTGTTCTTCAAATGTTAAACGCAGAAGTCTTAACTTGTTTGCTATGGTTGATTGCTTTTTTCCAAGCGAAATTGCCGCCTGTTCCTGCGTTAACCCGTACTTGCGGATTAATCGAGCAATACCTCTGGCTTGTTCGAACATCCCAAGTTCTTTGCGTTGTATGTTTTCAATCAAAGCAAATACCGCTGACTCCTTGTCCGAGCATTTGATTACTACACACGGAACTCGTGTTATACCAGCCATAATTGCCGCTCGAAGCCTGCGTTCGCCTGCAATCAGTTCAAACTCGGTTGAGTTAATCCTCCTTACCGTAAGCGGTTGGAGAATTCCGTTTTGCACAATTGATTGTGACAACGACCTAAGTTCACGTTCATCAAAGTTCTTTCGAGGTTGGGTTTTGTTTGGTCTTATTGAAATTGTGGGTATGTGGTAAACCTTGTTATCATCTCTGTTCAAAAAACTCATTTTATTCTCCCTCACAGGTTGTCCCCGCAAGATGATAATACCATTTTGTGTGCAGATATTTTGTAGAAATACCACCGCAAATATAATTTTGTTTTGCATATTTAAATAAAAAAACAGCACACTCTGTCGAATGTGCCGTTTAAAAGCTGACTATAATGGTTTTGATTTAATTTTTGCAGATGTTCGTGGATATTTCTTGTCAGTGCTGTTTAGCTTTTTAATATTAATTATTGTACGCTCCGATGTATCTGCGAGGTTGTAAGTGTCAACCTTTACTGTTTTTCCGCCCAAGAGTTTAATTGCTGATTTTGCATTAGCAATTTCTTCTTCGCTGTATTTACCTTTCATAGCGATGAATGCACCGCCAACTTTTACATAGGGCAAACAATATTCAGAGAGTACGTTGAGCTGTGCAACAGCACGTGAAGTAGCAAAATCGAACTTTTCTCTGAGTTCTGCTTTTTTTGCTCCGTCTTCTGCTCGTGAGTGCACAATTTTTACATCGTCAAGTTTAAGCTCGTTAACTACTTCATTTAAAAAGGTAAGTCGCTTGTTTAAGCTATCGAGTAAGCAGAGCTTTATATCAGGTCGGACAATCTTAACCGGTACTGACGGGAAACCTGCACCAGTGCCGACGTCTATTAATGAACTGCCCTGTGGTAGATCTGCATATTTTAAAAGCAGAATACTGTCACAAAAGTGTTTAAGTGCAACGTCTTCAGGCTCAGTTAAAGCTGTGAGGTTCATTTTCTCGTTCCACTCGATTAGTAATTCGTAGTAACGAGTCAGCTTTTCGACTTGATCGTCACTTAGCGCTATATCAGAGAGCTGTGCCTGTTTTAATAATATATCTTTAAACATCTGTTTTTACCTCTTCTGCGTTATGTGAGCTTTTAGCAAGCCAGATAAGAAGCACGCTGATGTCAGCAGGAGAAACACCGCTGATTCGTGATGCCTGTCCGATGTTGGCAGGTTTAATCTTATTTAGCTTTTCCTGTGCTTCAAGACGTAGACCATTGAGCGTTTTGTAATCAGTGTCAGCTGGAAGCTTTTTAACTTCAAGCTTACGCATCTGCTCAACCTGTGCAAGCTGTTTTTTAATATAGCCGTCATACTTGATTGCAATCTCAACTTGTTCAAATACACTCTGTGGAATATCAGGTCTATTTACGTCAACTTTTTCAAGGGCTTTGTAATCGAGCTGTGGACGTTTTAAAAGTTCAATCAAGCGGATTGAGTTTGTAACGACAGATGTTTCACGTGAAACAAGTATGTTGTTGAGTTCTTCATTGCAAGGGATAACAGTTTCCTTTGCTCGCTTTAACTCAGCTTTGATAAGCTCCTGTTTTTTATTGAAGCGTTGCCATCTGTCTTTAGTGATAAGTCCGAGTTTGTAACCGAGCGGTGTGAGTCTAGTGTCAGCGTTGTCTTGACGGAGAATAAGACGGTATTCACTTCTGGATGTCATCATTCTATATGGTTCGTTTGCACCTTTTGTGATGAGGTCATCAATCAGTGTTCCGATGTATGAACTTGCTCTGTCAAGAATGAACGGTTCTTTACCCTGTACTTTTAAAGCTGCGTTGATGCCCGCGATAAGACCCTGAGCTGCTGCTTCTTCATAACCGGAACTACCGTTAAACTGTCCTGCACCGTACAAACCGTCAAAATCTCTGAACTCCAAGGTTGCATTCATTGATGTAGGGTCGATGCAGTCATATTCAATCGCATAAGCAGGTCGCATAATGAGTGCGTTCTCAAGACCAGGTATTGTGTGGTAGAACTGGAGCTGTACTTCTTCTGGCAGTGATGAAGACATACCCTGCAAGTACATTTCCTCTGTATCAAGTCCGCAAGGCTCAATGAAAAGCTGATGACGCTCTTTGTGTTCAAAGCGTACGATTTTATCTTCCAAGCTAGGGCAGTATCTTGGACCAACACCCTCAATCTTACCACCATAAAGTGGTGAACGATGAATATTATCAAGGATAATCTTCTTAGTATCTTCGTTTGTATAGCTGATGTGACACACAACTTTATTGTCACCAAGGCTATCAGTATCAAAAGAAAACGGAACTGGTGGTGTGTCACCTTCCTGAACTTCAAGTTTATCGAGTGCAATAGTGCTTCTTTTAACTCGTGCAGGTGTGCCTGTTTTAAATCTTCGAGTAGGAATACCGAGCTTTCTAAGGCTATCGCCAAGGAAAGTTGACGGGAATACTCCGTCAGGACCAGACTCATAAGACACTTCGCCAATAAAAATCTTACCGCCTAAATATGTTCCTGTGGCAATTATTACCGTTTTTGTTATAAACTGGGCTAACATACGGGTAGTAAGTGTCCATGTGCCGTCTTCGTTTTTCTCAATATCGGTTATTTCAGCCTGTCGCAAATCAAGATTGTCACAAAGCTCAAGCTTGTGCTTCATAACATCCTGATACTTACGTCTGTCAATCTGAGCACGCAGAGAATGAACCGCAGGACCTTTGCCTAAATTAAGCATACGCATCTGCAAGAAGCACTCGTCAGCGGTTTTGCCCATCTCGCCACCAAGTGCATCAATCTCACGCACCAAGTGACCTTTAGCAGTTCCGCCGATAGACGGATTACAAGGACAGTTTCCGACAGCATCCATATTTATAGTAAAAATAGCAGTTTTACAGCCTAGTCGTGCTGATGCAAGAGCGGCTTCAATACCTGCGTGACCTGCACCAATAACGGCAACGTCATAATTACCAGCAAAATATGTACTCATAATAAAACCTCACGGATATATTATCTAAAAATTATTTACCTACGCAGAACTGGTGGAAAACATTATCTACAACTGTTTCTGTTACACGTTCTCCTGTCAGCTCACAAAGATAAGAAATTGCATCTTCCAAAGACACGGTAACAGCATCGTAAGTCATACCTAAACAGAGAGCATTGATAGCATCGTCTAAAGCAGAAAAAGCATTTTTCGCAAGACTGCGCTGACGCTCGTTACAAAGCACAGCGGATGAAGAATCAAAATCAGCAGTACCTGCTACTTTTTCAATCAGGTTTTCAAATTCAGTTACACCTGTCTTAGTTTTAGCAGACATATAAACAATGTAGTCTGTTACTTCTTTAATCTTATCGATGTCGAGTTTTTGCTCTAGGTCTTCCTTATTAATTACTGCGATACAGGTTGTGCCTTTAATATCATTCAAAATCGAAAGGTCATCTTCACTAAGTTCACTCGATGCATCAAAAACAGCAATGATAAGCTCAGCAGTAGAAATTCTTTGTTTAGCTTTATCGACACCGATTCTCTCAATAGCGTTATCAGCATCACGGATACCTGCTGTATCAGACAAATGCAGTGTGATGTCCTTAACAATAGCAGTTTCTTCAACAATATCTCGTGTTGTTCCTGCAATATCAGTGACAATACTTTTATCGTAGCCTGTGATAAGGTTCATCAATGTAGATTTACCAACGTTTGGTCTGCCGACAATAACAGTGTCGATACCTTCTCTGATAGCCTTACCTTTATCGTAATTTTTAAGCAAATTATCAAGCTTATTTAAACACACTTTAAGTGAATCTTTCAATACTGAAAATTCAATCTCAGGGATATCTTCCTCAGGATAGTCCGACCACGCACACAAATGCGCCGCACGATTAACAAGCTCGTCTTTAACTTCGTTGATGCTTTTTGATAAAGCACCCTCGTGTACTGAAAGAGCAGTTCTTGCAGCGGCTTGTGATTTTGCGCCAATTATATCCATTACAGCTTCGGCTTCGGTTAAGTCAAGTTTACCGTTTAAGAAAGCTCGTTTTGTAAATTCACCTGCTGTAGCTGAAACAGCACCACTGTCGAGTACAGCTCTTAAAACTGTTTTAGTAGAATACACACCGCCGTGAACAGAAAGCTCAACAACATTTTCACCTGTATAACTGTGTGGTGCTTTAAAAACTGTTGCTATACATTCATCAACTTTATTATTTTCAAAATAAACAGCACCGAAATGTGCAGTGTAACCTTTGGAGTCAACAAGTTTTTTGCCACTTACAGCTTTGAAAACTTTGTCAGCAATACTTTGAGCATCGTCACCCGATATTCTGATTACTCCAATACCGCCCAAGCCCTGAGCAGTACTTATAGCTGCGATTGTATTCTCAGTCATAATTTCATTCCTTTTAGAAGTACTTAAATAACATTACTATATTACCACAGAAATATTAATCTGTGAACTATTAAAATAATCCTACAAGAATTAGCTGATTTTTAAAAATAATCAAAATTTTTTGCAAAGTAAAAAGGGGCGGATAACCGCCCCTACGTAATTATTTATCAATTCTGCCGTAGAGACCGAACTCGCCACCCTCGTTTAAAGGCTTGCGGTCAGGGTTAGCTTGTGGCTTGCTTGTTCTAGCAGGACCTTTGCTTCCTCTGTATGGTCTTCTGTTGCCGCCCTGTCTACTGTTTTTGTAGTTACCCTTGTTCTTAGGGTCAGGACCGATTACAACATGACGGTTGATGTTTTCACCCTCACTCCAAGAGATAGCACCGTTAACCTTCTGCACAGCAGTGTGAATAATGCGTCTCTCGTAAGGGTTCATTGGCTCAAGAGAAGATTTTTTGCCTGTTTTAGCGGCTTTGATACCGAGCTTTCTGCCCAGAATCTCGAGAGTCTTTTCTCTCTTTTCTCTGTAGTCGCCTGTGTTTATTGTAACTCTGCAGTAAGAGTTGTCAACGTGATTTGCTACAAGACAGGTAAGATACTGTAAAGCGTCCAGTGTTTCGCCTCTTCTGCCGATAACTGAACCAACGTCTTCGCCTGTGATTTCAATATTGATGACGTTTTTCTCTTTTTCTTCAACGTTCATCTGGATATCGTTAAGGCCCATTGCCTTAATGATAGAGTCGAGATATTCTGCAGCTGCCTGAGCAGGAGTAATTTTTACAAAAACTCTTACCTTTGCAGGGTGACCGCCAAACAGACCGAGAATCTTTTTAGACTGCATCTCGATGATTTCGAAATCTACGTTATCGTCATAGGTTTCTACACCGAGCATTTCGCAGGCTTTAGCTCTTGCTTCTTCAACAGTAGCACCTGTTGCGATAGCTTCTCTATTCAAGTTTGCACCTTCTTTTAGTGTAATAGAAATTTCTTAGTTAATTTGTAGTTTATCAGTAATTTTTTTCATCAAGCTCAAGACGAGCAACGTGTGCCGCCTCAGCTTTTGCATTCAAAATATCAGGTGAATAGAACTTATTCATAATAAGTGTCTGTACAAAACCGAATACGGTTGAGCAAATCCAGTAGAAACCTACAGCTGCAGGTACAGTGTAAGCAATCCAAGCAGTCAAAAGTGGAAGTGCAAGGAACATATACTTCATACATCCCTGCTGCTGACTCATTGGGTTACCCTTTTGGAACATCATAAATGCCTGTGAACCTACTGATGTTACTAAACAGAGGATTGGAATAATTAATACCCAGCCACCTGCAAATTTAGGAGTAGCTAAAAGGTCAAGTCCAAGGAAATTAAAACCGCCTGTAAGTACATTGATTTTTTCAATTTCTTCACCTGTAAGAATATTTGTAACGCCACTGAGTGATGAAACGTTATCAAAAACTCTTAAAAGCTCGATTTCAGACTAAATAGAGCTTGTATTAAGTGCTAACCCAGGAATAGTATTGATGTACTCTGTAAGCTGAGCAACCTTTTCGCTTGCGATGTGAAGCACATTTGAAAGAGGTCTTACAACAGAGTAGTAAATACCAAGCATTACGATAAACGGTAAGAAAGAATTCAAGCATCCTGAAAAAGGACTGAAGTTCTCTTTTTCATAAAGCTTCTGAAGTTCTTCGTTGTACTTCTGCTTATCATTGCCGTACTTTTCCTGAAGTGCTCTTTGTTTTGCCTGAAGTCTGGAGTTAGCAGCCATTGACTTCTGCTGTTTAACAGAAGATGGGAACAAAACAACCTTGAACAAAAGTGTGAAAATGATGATAGCCACACCAAAGTTGTTTACAATAGAATAAGCTGCCCAGAGCACATAGCCGAATAAACTACCGAAAATGTTAAAAAATTGCATAATTTAACCTTCTTAATTTCAGTGCTTTTTTGGTGGTACGGGGTCATACCCGCCCTTAGCAAAAGGATTACACCTCAAAATTCTCCACATACCCATAAAAAAACCTTTAAAAGCTCCGTGGATTTCAATTGCTTCTATGGTGTATTGTGAACAGGTAGGGTAGTACTTACACTTTCCCTCACCCAAAAGCGGAGATATACTGCACTGATAAAATCTGATAATTGATAGTAAAATCTTTTTCATTTCAGTTGTCAATGACATTTGCCTGTTGCAAATGAATTTTAATAGCGTTTAAAATGTCGGTGCTTTTTACAAAAGGGGTCTTAGCCCTTGCTACAAAAACTATGTCATAGCCTGATTTAACCATAGGAGAAAGCTCCATAAAAGCCGCTCTTATGATTCTTCTGCACCTGTTACGCTGTACAGCCTTGCCGATTTTTTTAGAGGTAGTTATTCCGATTTGAAGGTTATTAGTTTTATTTTTTACGATATAAGTGACAACAACAGGCGATACAAAGGATTTACCCCTTTTGTAAGCACGTTGGAACTGCCAGTTTTCTTTAATTGTGAGATAAGCTCTCATCTTAACCACCCTTAAGGCAAACAGTCGGAAGAATGAGTAGTAGGTGACTGTGTAGCTGTGAAAAATTGAATATAAAAAGAAAGACCACTGCCTACAGTGGCCTATTTCTTAGTATTTCTTAGTATGATAAGTGCTTTCTGCCCTTAGCTCTTCTTCTTGCAAGAACCTTGCGGCCGTTCTTAGTTGACATTCTCTTTCTGAAGCCGTGCTCCTTCTTTCTGTGAAGCTTTTTTGGCTGATATGTTCTCAGCATTTAAAACCCTCCTTTCGGGTACATAACCTTACAATCTAGCATTATAGCTTAATAATAGCGGTTTTGTCAACAAAAATTTTTGCTTTTACAGAACTTTTGTGCATCATACTTTTTTATCTTAAAAAACTAACAAAAAACACCCACAATATGTGGTATTAACAGCTTATTTAACCACAATTTACAGATTAAATTTTAATGTCAAAACAGGATATATATTTATATGTAAAATATTTACTTTATATAGGGAAAATAATATTGATTTTTCCACATAATTTTGATACAATGTTAAACGTAATAATGGACAAGTATAGGGTCAAAGGGTTTGTGACCGGATAAATATGGAAAATGGAGGATAAAAAATGGGTTCTTTTGAAGAAGCTTGGCAGGTAATATGTGACTACTTTCAAAATGAAAAGAAAATCACCGACGTTGCTTACAAAACATGGATAAGCCGTATTGAGCCAAAAAATATTGATTTTGAAAAAGGCGAGATTACTTTGCTCGTTCCAAATGATTTTCACAGACAGACGCTTATGCGTTGCTACATACCAATGCTTGAGGATGCATATACAGCAGTTTTTGGTACAACATTTCAGACTGTTTTTGTTATTCCTGATGAAATAGAAAAAAAAGAGCAGACAAAGTTTTTATCAAACGTTCAGTCTGCTGACGCAGGATATGAATTCACTTTTGATACATTCATCGTAGGACAGAGCAACAAATTTGCACACGCTGCGTGTTTAGCAGTTGCGCAGAACCCTGCAGGTGCATACAATCCTCTGTTTTTGTACGGTAACTCAGGTCTTGGAAAAACTCACTTGCTTTACGCTATCGGAAATGACATTAAAAACTCACATCCTGATAAGAAAATTATTTATATCAAGGGTGATGACTTTACAAACGAGCTGATTGAATCAATCAAGCTTGCTACAACTTCCGATTTCAGACAAAAATACAGACAGGCTGACGTACTTTTAGTGGACGACGTTCAGTTTATTGGCGGTAAAGAGAGAACTCAGGAAGAGTTCTTCCACACGTTCAACGCTTTATTCGAGGCAAAAAAGCAGATTGTTCTTACATCTGACCGCCCGCCAAAGGAAATCAAAACACTTGAAGACAGACTTCGTTCACGTTTTGAGTCAGGTCTTCTTGCTGATATCCAGCCACCTGACCTTGAAACAAGAATTGCTATTATCAAGCGCAAATCGGAGATTTTAGGTCTTAATCTTGAGGATGACGTTTGCGAGTGCATTGCTCAAAAATTAAAATCAAATATCCGTCAGCTTGAAGGTGTTGTAAAGAAACTCAAAGCCCGTTTCTACTTAACAGGAGAAACAGCTACCATTACAACAGTAAGCGAGGCTATTTCAGATATTTTAAATAACGAAGCTCCTCCTGAATTAACAGTTGAGAAGATTATTGACGAAGTTGCACGCACATTCGGTGTTAATGCCGACGATATTCGTTCCCAAAAATCAAGAAAAGCTAATATTAACAAGCCTAGACAGATTGCAATTTTCATTGTAAGAGAGCTTACATCCCTTTCAATGGAAACAGTAGGTAAGGAGTTTGGTGGCAGACATTACTCAACTATTGTTTACACAATCCAGCAGGTTGAGAAAAATATGAAAGTCGATATGAATTTAAAAGCCACAGTCGAGGATATTATCAAAAATATTCGTGACAGATAGTATTTTTTTGATGCGAGTTTCTTTTTGGTGTTAAGTGTAAAATAATGTCACAGTTTTCATACAATTTATTCAACATTAACTCCACATAGATTAACATCATGTTAATAACTCGTCCGAAATTTTGTGTTTTGAAAAATTTTCCTTAGTTTTTATTAAGAATTAAATTTAAAAATTCGTGATTATACCTGACAAATTTTGATTTTCAACATTTTAACACCCCCTACTATAACTACTCTAAATAATTATTAATAGATTTGATTAGATTGATTTTTTGAATATTAAAGGAGATTACTAAAATGAAATTTACTTGCTTGCGTAGTGAGCTTGCATCAGCTGTGTCAAATGTACAGCGTGCAGTTTCATCAAAAGCTTCAATCCCTGCACTTGAGGGTATATTAATCAGAGCATATGGTTCAAACCTTGTTTTATCAGGCTACGACCTTGAAATCGGTATTACAACAACAATGGATGCCACTGTTAACGAAGAAGGCGAGATTGTTGTTTCTGCAAAACTTTTCTCTGACATCGTAAGAAAGCTTCCTGAAGAAATCGTTTGCATCGAAACAGACGACAGACTAATCACTTACATTACAAGTGGTCAGGCTGATTACCAGATTGTTGGTATTTCATCAAACGAGTATCCTGACCTTCCACAGTTTGAGCAGACAGATAACATTATCGTCAACGCTGAAATCTTAAAAAATATGATCAGACAGACAATATTTGCTGTTTCTGACAATATGGCAAAGCCAATCTATACAGGTTCACTCTTTGACATTGAAAACAAAATTCTGAGAATCGTTGCAATTGACGGTTACAGAATGGCTATCAGAGAAGAAAACGTTGATTCTGACAGTACAAACAAGTTTGTTGTACCGGGTAAAACACAGAGCGAAATTTTAAAGCTCATTACTGATGACAAAAAGGACGTTGAAATTGTTATTGGTCAGCGTCACATCAGTTTCAAAATCGAAAATTACTCAATCATTTCACGTCTTATCGAGGGTAATTTCCTTGATTACAAAACAACTGTTCCTAAAACTGCTCAGACAGAGCTTGTTATAAACACAAGAAAGCTCTCAAATGCGGTTGACAGAATGTCACTTTTAACAAGCGAGAAAATCCAATCACCTGTAAGAATGTCAATAACTGCAGACCAGATTAAACTTTCATGTTCAACTGCTGTCGGTAAGGCTAACGACGTGCTTACTGTTTCTACAATCGGAAACGATGTTGAAATCGGATTTAACAATAAATATTTACTTGATGCTTTAAAGAACAGCGACACAGACGAAATAAAGCTCATTCTTAATGGTCCGCTTGCTCCTATGATTGTTAAGCCTGTTAATTCTGACAGCTTTACATTCCTCGTTGTTCCAATGAGATTATCAAGCGAGGGTTAAAATGCAAAAAGAAGTTATTAAAATAAAAGAAGAATACATTAAATTGCAGGACCTTATTAAATTTGCGGGTATTGTTCCTACAGGCGGTCAGGCAAAGTACCTTATCCAAAACGGTGAGATACTGGTTAATGGCGAAGTTTGCACAATGCGTGGCAAAAAAATGCGTGACGGCGACACCGCACAATTTGAAAACAAAATTATTGAGGTAGTATCAGAGTGATTATTAAAAAGCTCAGGTTTGAAAATTTCAGAAATCTTTCAAATGGTGAGATAAATCCTTGTGAAAAAGTTAATGTAATATATGGCGATAATGCTCAGGGAAAGACAAATCTGCTTGAAGCCATCTGGCTTTTTTGTGGCGGACACTCTTTTCGAGGTGCTAAAGAAAACGAGCTGATACATTTTGATGACAGCTTTTTCAGGCTTTCAATGGATTTTTATTCATACGAGCGTGAACAGAACGCCGAAATTGCTTTTTCACAGAACAAAAAGAAAATCAAAATAAATGGTGTTGATAAAAATTCTTCATCTTATCTGACAGAAATATTTTCGTGCGTGGTTTTTTCGCCTGAAAATATGACACTTGTTAAGCGTGGCCCGTCTTTAAGAAGAAAATTTTTGGACGGAGCTATAAGCCAGCAACGTATTCGTTATGCTGCTGCACTTGCTAAGTACAATCAGATTATTAATCAGCGTAACGCACTTTTAAAAGATATTTTTAAGCATCAGGAACTTAAAGACACGCTGCCTATTTGGGATGATTCGCTTGCTTTTACAGGTGCAATCATTTTAAAAGAGAGAATGGAATATATTAAAGAGCTTAAAATTTACGCTCAAAAATTTCACGACGATATTTCAAGCGGTAAGGAAATTTTGGGCATTGAATATATTTCAAACGCAGGTGTAAAAGAAGACGACACTATTACTGAAATTACCGAGAAATTAAGGCTTGCGTATGAAAAATCACGCAAGGATGATTATCACACAGGATATACAAATATCGGACCTCACAGGGACGATATGGAAATTAAAATAAATTCAATTTCAGCAAAAACCTTTGGTTCACAAGGACAGCAGAGAAGTGCTGTTTTATCCTTAAAACTTGCTCAGGCTCAGATGCTATACATTAAAAATTCAGAAAAGCCTGTCATACTTTTGGACGATGTTTTGTCCGAGCTTGACCCTAAACGTCAGGATTTTCTGCTCAATAAGGTTGATTCGTATCAGGTATTTGTTACTTGTTGTGAAGAGTCAAACAAAGAGCAGTTAAAAAACGGCAAGGTTTTCTATATTAATAATGGTGAGGTGTGCTGATGTATTTACACTTGGGCAACGAAACGGTTATCAAAACCGAGCAGATTATCGGCATATTTGACCTTGATACATCAACCGTGTCAAAGCACACCAGAGATTATCTTTCAAAATGTGAGAAAAACAAGGAAGCGTTTACTGTGTCATACGAGCTTCCAAAATCGTTCATACTGTGTAGCGACGGCAAAGAACAAAAAATATATATTTGTCAGCTATCATCTAAAACCGTACAAAAAAGATTGTTATCACGAAAGGACTCAAATTTATGAAACTTACAAAATGTCCATATTGCGGAAAACAGCTCACTTTTATGCAGGCTTTTGTTATTCGTAATCGCGGTGAGTATTTCTGCAACAAATGCAAAAAAGAATCCAACATACTCATCAAAAAATCTCTTTTAGGTCCGTTTATTGGTGCGACAGCTTTGTCAGTTTTGTTTTTGCTTTTGTTTTACTTTGCAACTGACAGAACAAATCTTTTCTTTATGCTTTTAGTTGCATTGCCGTTTTTTGGATTTTACTTGCTTACTCCTTTTTACATTGAGTTAAAGCCTAGAAAAAAGCATATGGATGTTCTTTATGACACAGGAATGATAGACAGTCCGATTGCAAGTCCTGACCCTACTATGGCAAAAACATCACGCGTTATTCCTACTTTTGTTGATGACGTTGTGCTTACAGATCACGACAAGCCTGTAATCAATGCTGACGTGTTCAATGCAATAAAAGAAGATAGAAAAGTTATGGAACAGCAGTCAAGCGGTGACACAAAAAGTTTTTCAAAATTTGAGAACATTTCAAGTAATAAAAATTTAGACGCCACTATGCCTGTCAATGATTTAAAAAATCTATGATGAGATAATATATAAGTTTAGTTGAATGACAGTTAAATTTGGAGGTAAACACCTTGGATAATTTGGAAAAGAATTTAGAAAATAACGAGATAACCAAAGTAGAAAATGAATATGGTGCCGATGAAATTCAGGTTTTGGAAGGACTCGAAGCTGTAAGAAAGCGTCCTGGTATGTACATCGGTTCAACAGGTGAAAGAGGTCTTCATCACCTTGTATATGAAATTGTTGATAACTCGATTGACGAGGCACTGGCTGGATATTGTTCAAAAATTGAAGTTTCAATTCTGCCTGGCAACATAATCAGAGTAAAGGATAACGGCCGTGGTATTCCTGTTGGTATTAATCAGAAAATGGGTCTTCCTGCTGTTACCGTTGTATTTACAGTGCTCCACGCCGGCGGTAAATTCGGCGGTGGCGGATACAAGGTATCAGGCGGTCTGCATGGTGTTGGTGCGTCTGTTGTTAACGCTCTGTCAACTTGGCTTGAAGTAAGAGTTTGCGACGGCGAAAATATCCACTATCAGCGTTATGAACGCGGTAAGATTATGAACGACCTCGAAATTGTAGGTCAGTCAGACGTAAGAGGTACTGAGGTACTGTTTAAAGCTGACCCTGAGATTTTTCAGGATACTGACGTTTATGATTACAACATTCTTGCAAAACGTTTAAGAGAACAGGCTTTTCTTAATGCAGGCGTAAATATCGAGCTTAAGGACGAGCGTGATGCTGACAATATTATCAGCAAAACTTTCTACTACAAGGGCGGTATTAAGGAGTTCGTTGAGTACATACACAACAAAAAGGGTTACACTCCAATTCACGAGGAGATTATCTTCTTACACGCATCAAATGCTGAAGAAACCTGTGAGGTTGATATCGCACTCCAGTACAACGACAGTTATAACAACGACATCCGTTCTTTCGCAAATAACATTCATACTACTGACGGTGGTACTCACGAAGAAGGTTTCAGACGTGCTCTTCCTCGTGTAATGAATACTTATGCTGCAAAATTTAATAAAATCAAAGATAAAGACAAGGATTTAAAGCTTGAATTTGAAGATTATAAAGAAGGTCTTACAGCTATTATTTCCGTGAAAATAACTGAGGCTCAGTTTGAGGGTCAGACTAAAGCAAAGCTCGGTAACACAGAGGTACGTTCTCTTGTAAGTAAACTTGTAAGTGAAAAACTTTCTGAATTTTTGGAGGAAAACCCTCAGTCTGCAACTGCAATTTTAGACAAGGCTTTAGCTGCTGCAAAAGCAAGAGAAGCTGCAAGAAAAGCGCGTGAATCAGCCAGACGTAAATCTCCGCTTGATTCAGCTTCACTCCCTGGTAAGCTTGCTGACTGCCAGTCAAAGGACAGCTCCGAAACTGAAATTTACATCGTAGAGGGTGACTCTGCGGGTGGCTCTGCTAAGCAGGGAAGGGACAGACGTTTCCAGGCTATCCTCCCACTTTGGGGTAAGATGTTAAACGTTGAAAAAGCTCGACTTGACCGTGTTTATGGTAACGATAAATTAACACCTGTTATCACAGCATTGGGTGCCGGTATCGGCGAAGAATTTGACTTGGAAAAACTCAGATACGACAAAGTTATCATTATGGCCGATGCCGACGTTGACGGTTCACATATCCGTACACTGCTTCTCACATTCTTCTTCAGATTTATGAGACCGCTTATTGAAGCAGGTCACGTATATATTGCTCAGCCACCACTTTACAGAATCACAAAGGGTAAAGAGCATCACTACGCTTACTCTGATATTGAACGTGACGAAATTCTCGCTTCGCTTGAGGGTAAAACCGACATTCAGCGTTACAAAGGTCTTGGTGAGATGGACTCCGAACAGCTTTGGGAAACAACAATGAATCCGGAAACCAGAACAATGCTGAGAGTTGAGCTGACAGATGCAGAAATTGCTGACGAAACATTCTCAATTCTTATGGGCGACAAGGTTGAGCCTAGACGTGAATTTATTGAAACTAACGCTAAATACGTACAGAATCTTGATATATAAGCGAATACCACAAAAAGTATTGATAACTGATTGAAGGTGCAAAATTTGGATAACGAAAAGAATTTAAATAATACAAATGAAAATACTGAGAGCACTGAGAATAACTCAACTATGGGTAAGGTAATTGATGTTGACATCAACCGCGAAATGAGAAAGTCGTTCCTTGATTACTCAATGAGCGTTATTGTTTCACGTGCTCTGCCTGATGTAAGAGATGGCTTGAAACCTGTTCACCGCCGTATTCTTTACACAATGTTTGAAAATGGCTTGGAACCACACAAGCCATATCGTAAATGTGCGGATACTGTTGGTAACGTGCTCGGTAAGTATCACCCACACGGTGACTCCTCTGTTTACGATGCTATGGTACGTCTTGCTCAGGATTTCTCAAGGAGATATATGCTTGTGGACGGTCACGGTAACTTTGGTTCTGTCGATGGTGACCCACCTGCTGCTTACCGTTACACTGAGTCAAAGCTCTCAAAAATTTCTCTCGAAATGGTTACTGATATCGACAAGGAAACTGTCGATTTTATGCCTAACTTTGACGACAGACTTAAAGAGCCTACTGTTTTGCCTAGCCGATTCCCTAACCTGCTTGTAAACGGTAGTTCGGGTATCGCTGTTGGTATGGCTACAAATATCCCACCTCACAACTTGGGCGAAGCAGTTGACGCTATGTGTCTGCTTATTGACAATCCTGACGCTGAGGTTGCTGAACTTATGGAGTGTATGCCTGGTCCTGACTTCCCTACAGGTGGTATCATTATGGGTCGCTCAGGTATTCGTGCCGCTTACGCTACAGGTAGAGGTAAAATTATCGTTCGAGCTAAAACTGAAATTGTTGAAGCTAAAAACAACAGATTTAAAATTATCGTTACTGAGCTTCCTTATGTAGTTAACAAAGCTCGACTTATCGAAAATATCGCTGACCTTGTTAAGGACAAGCGTATTGATGGTATCTCAAATATCGAGGACCATTCAGACCGTAACGGTATGCACATCGAAATTGACATCAAGCGTGAGGCATCTCCTCAGGTTGTGCTTAATCAGCTCTTTATGCTCACTCAGCTCCAGTCAACTTTTGGTTGCATTATGCTCGCTATCGTAAATGGCGAGCCAAAAATCTTAACACTTAAAGAAATGCTCCAGCACTACATTGACCATCAGGTTGATGTTATCACACGTCGTACAATCTACGATTTGAGAAAAGCTAAAGAGCGTGCGCATATTTTAGAAGGCTTAAAAATTGCTATCGATAATATCGACGAAGTTATCGCTATTATCCGTAGTTCAAAAGACCAGGCTAGTGCAAAAATCGGTTTGATGGAACGCTTCGGTCTGGACGATGCTCAGGCTCAAGCTATCGTTTCAATGCGTCTTGGTCAGCTCACAAATATGGAGCGTACTAAAATTGAGGACGAATTAAAAGCTTTAGCAGAAAAAATTGCTGAGTACAACGAAATTTTAGCAAGCGAAGAAAGAAAGCTTTCTCTTGTTAAAGAAGAAGCTGTTGCAGTTAGAAATAAATATGCTGACCCACGTAGAACAGAAATCTGTGCTATCAGCGGTGAAGTTGACATTGAAGACCTTATTCCAAAGGAAGACTGCGTTGTAACAATGACAAAGTTCGGCTACATCAAGCGTCTTGCTGAGGATACATACAAGCTTCAGCGTCGTGGTGGTCGTGGTGTTTCCGGTATGACCAGAAAAGAAGAAGACACCGTTACTGAAATGTTCATTTCAAACTCACACGATTACATTCTGTTCTTTACTGACAAGGGCAGAGTTTACAGATTAAAGTGTTACGAAGTTCCTGAGTCATCCCGCCAGTCAAAGGGTATGAATATTGCAAATATTCTGCCTATCGGCACTGACGAAAAGGTTACTTCGATGATTCGTGTACCTGAATTTGACGAGGAAAAATACCTCATTATGGTCACAAAACAGGGTATTATTAAGCGTATTGAATTAAACGCTTACAACACAGCGCGTAAGGGCGGTCTTATCGCTCTTGATTTAAACGAAGGTGACGAGCTTGCCTGGGTAAGAATGACTGATGGTAACGATGAAATTATTATCGCTACCCGTCTTGGTATGGCTATCCGCTTCAACGAAAACGATGTCCGTCCAATGGGTCGTCAGGCTCGTGGTGTTAAAGCACTCAAGTTAAAAGAAAATGACTACGTAATTGGTATGAGCGTAATTGATGAGGACGGCTATGTGCTTACAGTTTCATCAACTGGTTATGGTAGACTTAGTGCTCCGTCTGATTATCGTACTCAGAGCCGTGGCGGTAAGGGTCTGACTAACTACCACATTGAAAAGTACGGCGAAGTTGCCGCACTTAGCGTTGTTTCTAAGGATGACGACGTTATCATCATTTCAGCAAATGGTGTTATTATCCGTATCAAGGCTGACACTATCCGTCAGTGTGCACGTCCATCAAAGGGTGTAACAGTTATGAAGATTAAGGACGACAACGAGGTTGTCACTGTTGCGGCTGTTCCTCACGAGGACGAAGAAGAGGACGAGCTGACACCGGATACAGAGTCTACCGATGCTGAAAACGCTGAAACAGCTGATGCAGCAGAAGAAACTGTCACAGAATAATCGTTTGAGTTAAGCTTATGAAAAGATTTATTTGTATTTTAATTGCTATGTTAATGGTGCTGTCTCTTTGTGCTTGTAACAAAGAGACAGGACAAAAGGGCATTATGACCGACAGCAGTAAAGATCAGGTTGCTTTGACGGTTAAATATCCTGCACCTTCTACGCTTACTTATGAAGAAAGCGAGAGTAATCTCGGTGCGAGATATGTTTTCACTTTATATGAGTTCAATGAAATGTTAAACTCAGCTTGCAGTGAGCTGTCAACATCAGCATCTGCTCAGTATTTTGATTTTTCTAACTGGCAGGTTATGTCCGACAACCTTACTGATGACAACGGCATAAAGTATTCTTCGTATTACTACAACACCGACACACTTACTATCACTGCCGCAATTGAAAACGAAAGCGGAAAAGTGATGAACTTGGGTTGCGGAACATCTTACGAAGATTTTGCTACTGCTGACGAAGATTATCAGTACACGGTTATGCTCACCTCTGCAATTATTGCGATGGTTGCAGGCGGATATACTCAAAACGACATTGAATTTCTTTACTGTATGTTCTTTGATTCTGCAAAGTACAATGAGCAGTTTTTCTACCACAACAATGTTTATATGATGAACATCAGCAAAACTGAGGGTGAACAGGGTTCAGCACTACTGTTTATGACTTCACCGTGTAAGGATGAAATCAAAACAGAGTGGGAACTGACTGATTACAGAAGTTTTGACGGCACATATAAAAAGTAGATTATTTTGTACACTCACTTTAATGAGTTTTTCATAGATACATCTATACAAAGGAGTTAGTAAAATGGGAGAAATTTATATTCTTCGAGTACTCTCAGGTGTCAGATTTTCAAAGCTTGACAAGGTACTCACAACTGTAAAAGAAAAGTCAGGTCAAAGTAAAATCAAAACTTTCTTTGACATTATCAACTGTACTCTCCGTTATGGTGCGGGCTACAACGATTACGATATTTTTCAGTTCTACAATATCGACGCTAAAAAGCGTAAGACTTACGTAACTCGTGTATTAAACAAGAAAATCATTATGAAGTGCAACGACCAGAGCGTATCAGACGAGCTTCACTACAAGAGCCGTTTCAACCGCAGATACTCAAAGTACTTGGGCCGTGGCTGGTACGATATGGAAAGAGGAACTTTCGAAGAGTTCGAGAAGTTCTGCAGTGACAAGGAGTACTTATTCTGCAAGCCTGACGGACTTGATTCAGGTCGTGGTATCGAAAAGCTCAAGATTGCTGACTTTGACTCTGTCAAAGCTATCTATGAGTACTGCAAGGAAAAGAATTTCGGCGTTGTTGAAGAAGTTGCTAAACAGCATCCAAAGATGGCGTCACTTCATCCTGAGTCAGTTAACTGTGTCAGAATGCAAACAATCGTTGTTGATGGTAAACCACATCTTGTTTACGCTGCTTGTAAAGCAGGCAACGGCGGTCACTTTGTTGATAACCTCGGTTTTGATGGTATCAATATTCCTGTTGATAAAGAAACAGGTAAGCTTATAAAAACAGGCCGTACAGAGCACCGTCAGCTTTACACTGAGCACCCACGCACAGGCGTAGTTTTCGAAGATTTCGAAATTCCAATGTTCAAAGAGGCTGTTGAGCTTTGCTTCAAGGCAGCTTTAGATACACCAGATGTTAAATTCGTTGGTTGGGACTGCTACATTGGTGAGAACGGCCCTGGTATTATCGAGGCTAACGATTACCCTGACTACTATTTCTGGCAGCTTCCTGAGCTTACTCCTGACAGACTTGGTATTCTTCCATACTTTGAGAAGCTCTTTAAGCAGAAAATTACACCTTACAGAAAAATTAAATAAAATTTATATTAAAGGGATGATGATTACATCGTCCCTTTATTTTTTTTACAAAATCTGATAAAATTTAATTTCATTGAAACCAAACTGTACTTTAGCAGGGTATTATATGTAAAGGGGGATTAAAAATGGGAGATGTTCTTTTTGCGGGACTGAGCTTTGAGCAGGTCGTCCGTGAATACAAAAAAACTGTTGGCTCAGTGTGCGTAATGCGACTTAACAATTCTTATGATGCTGAAGACTGCTTTCAAAACACCTTTTTAAGACTCCATAAAAAATCCCCTGATTTTGAAACCAGAGAACATCTTAAGGCGTGGTTAATTCGTGTTGCAATTAATGAGTGCAAAAGATACATAATGAAAAATCGCCCATTTATCTCCCTTGATAAGGTTAATAACGATTTTACAGATTTTGAGCAGGAAAGAAGCGATATGTCATGGGCATTGATTAGACTGGAACTTAAATATCGCGAAGTGTTGTATCTTCACTATTGTGAGGATTACAAGGTTAACGAAATTGCGCAAATCTTAGGCAAATCCCCTAACACCGTTAAAACTCTGCTAAGCCGTGGCAGAGAAAAATTAAAAGCAATATACGGAGGTGATGATGAATGAGTGAGTTCAATTTTGACAAAATGCAAAATATTGACATCCCCGACGAATGGGCAGAAAAAACAATACAAAAAGCAAAAAGCATCAAAGTTATCAATTTCAGCGAACATTTCAGATTTACCAAAATTGCACTGATAGCAAGCGTGTTGTTTTTCTTAATTGCTACTGTGTTTACGTTTGCACTTGAAGAGAGTAACGTTGGAATAGACAGCACAAATGAAACTCAGAACATAAAGTCAACTGAAAGCTCAAATTCATCAGTATATGCCCTTGCAACCGAAGAAACAAAGGAAGAAACTGAATTAAACAGTGTAATGGCCCAGACAGATAGCGTAACAGACGATGAAATCAAAACAAACAACAATCATATAACAAAAGAAACACAGCCTGTTGCAACTGAAAATGACAGCGATGTTGACTCTAATGTATCCCAAAATGGCGGTCAATCAAATACAGAGGATAATGAAAATGAAAAATATAATTACTCTGTAAAAGCGGTTATTGACAACAGCAAACTAAAGGACAGTTCTGATATTTATTGCAAAGTTTATAATAGTGGTATGCTTGTGGGAAGTTCTGATTTGTTTTCTGAACAACACAAAGCTGAAATCGTTGAAAAAAACGATAATTCTACTGTTTTTTTGTACTACCCTTATAAAAACAATGTTGTGGTAAACGGTACTGACCCGCTTTATATTTTTACTTTCTACAATGAATATGGCGTGGATGTTTATACCTGTGCCGTATCACTGAATTATTGAGCAATACATTAATAAATAAATGAAAGGTCACAGCAGTGCTGTGGCTTTTTGTTTATAAAATAATTGCAAAAATTTTCATTTAGTACTTGTTGTGAGTAATACTAAATGCTATAATGATATAAATATTGTTTTATCAGAATACTAAAATATAAGGTGGAACGTTATGAAAAAAGTATTACCAATTATATTAAGCATTGTTGTTATCGTAAGCGTTTTTGCTACTGTTGTGTTCAGCTCAAATGCTACTGATGCAAGCCCTAATTATTATGTCAGCGGTGACTACACATATTATGTGGTTGGTTCAACTGACGCAGTGGTTTCCGGTTACAGCGGTGCTGATGCTGAAATCACTATTCCTGAAAAACTTGATGATTACAAGGTAACCTCTATTGACGACTTTGCATTTATGGCAATTGATACTTTGACAGGTGTTACTATTCCATCAACTATTGTCAGAGTCGGCGAGTACGCTTTTTTTGAAAGTCCACTTGCTACTGTTACATTTATGAACGCTGAGTGCGAGATTTTTGACAGCGAATTCACAATTTATGAGTCAACTGTTATCCGTGGTTATGACAACTCAACTGCTTATGACTATGCAGTTAAGTACGAAAGAGCGTTTGAGTCACTTGGCGACACACCTGTAACTCCAACAAATGCTCCTGTAACTGAGGCAACACAGCCAACAGTATTACCAAGTGAAACAGTTGCACCGACTGAGGTTACACCTACTGAAACTCAGCCATCAACAGAAGTTGCTCCAACAGAAACTCAAACACCTTCTCAGCCACAGTATGTTATCGGTGATGTTGACGGTGACGGCGAGGTTTCAATTATGGACGCTACAGCTATCCAGCTCCACATTGCTGAAGTTGTTTTAATCGAAGAAGATAAGCTTTCAGCAGCTGATGCTGACAGAGATGGCGAGATTTCCATTATGGACGCAACTCAGATTCAGCTTTTTGTAGCTCAGCTTATTGATTCACTTTAATTTTAAAGTACAAGGACCATCCGTGTTGGGTGGTCCTTTTTTTATATCTAAAATACATAAAACCTGTTTAAATTAAAAAATACAGGGTAAAAATACGGCATTTTTCCGTTTTATGCACTTTAATTCCATATTTATGATGCTTTTTCGTTTTTTTCTGTTTTTTTGTTTATAATCTCAATTGTAAGTTAAAAACACAACAAACTTGCGTTGAACATATACACATGTTCAGGGGTACAAAACATTTATTAAAGGAGAAATTCATCATGAAAAAAACATTAACAATCGTACTCGTAGTATTATTAGCAATCTCAACAGTAATCGGCGGAGCAGCTGTTGCAAAGAGAATCACAACAGACAAAGTAAACCAGACACCTTCACAGGTTGCAACAAGCGTAACAGCAACACAAAAGAGCACAGAAGCACAGAAGACTAAATCAACACAGACACAGACTCAGGAAACAAAAGTTGATACAAACAAAGCAGATACAAACAATGCAGAAAACACATCAAACGAACAGACAAGTGTACAGGATAGTTCTTCAGTAGTTGGCTTATGCTACCGTAATCTGAGCAATCCAGACCACTGCTCTATTGAAATAACAGATCATTATGGCTACACATTAGATTTCAAAATCTCTTCATCAAACGAAAACTATTCACACATCGCTACAGCTGATGTATCAGTATCATTTAACAATGTAGATGAGAATGGTATTCCATGTGGTGTAGCTGAGTTTAAATACACAGACTCTTTCGGTAATTCAGGCACAGGCGAGATTGATTACAACCCATACAGAACAATTCTTACAATTAACGAAACAGACAATGCAGGTTCAGTGTGGAGCATTGCTAACGCTTCTGGTAAATTCATGTAATAATTAAAAGTTAAAAAGTTTAAAACATAAAAAAACAGGACTGTGAATCGAACAGTCCTGTTTTTATTTTATATATTATTCAGTTTCTAAATTTGCTTTAAGCTCAATGCCGAGTACGTCCAAGCTTTCTTTGTCAACGCTTGCAGGACATTCACTCATAAGCTCACTTGCGTTTTGAACCTTAGGGAAGGCCGTAACATCTCTTAAAGAATCGCACTTGCACAGAATCATTGCAATTCTGTCTAAACCGATACCCATACCGCCGTGTGGTGGTGCACCGTACTTGTACGCCTCAACTAAGAAGCCAAACTTTGCTTCGATTTCTTCATCAGTAAGTTTAAGTGCTCTGAACATCTTTTGCTGAAGCTCGTAGTCAGTGATACGGATTGAACCAGAAGAAAGCTCTGTGCCGTTTAATGTAAGGTCATACGCTTTTGCGATAACCTTGCCCTTGTCTGTGTCAAGATACTCCAAACACTCTTCCTTAGGCATTGTGAATGGATGGTGCATTGCAATCCACTCGCCACTCTCTTCGTCAAATTCGAAGAATGGGAAGTCAACAATCCATACAAACTTGAATACATCAGGGATAATGTCGAGCTTTTTAGCAACATTGAGTCTGAGTGCACCGAGTGTTGGGAGAGTAACGTTGTCTTTGTCAGCAACGATTAACACAACGTCGCCCTTTTCTGCACCGACAGTTGAAAGTATGTTTTCAAGCTCGCCCTCTTTCATAAATTTAGCGAAAGAGCAAGCAGGTGTATCTTCAACCCATCTTACAAATGCAAGACCCTTTGAACCGATACCGCGAACAAACTCAGTAAGCTTGTCGATTTCCTTACGAGTAAGAACGGAAGCAGCATTTTTTGCAACGATAGCACGAACAGAACCGCCGTTATTAACTGCATCAGTGAACACCTTGAAGTCGCAATCTTTAACAAGGTCTGATAAATCCTGAATCTGCATATCAAAACGAACGTCAGGCTTGTCTGAGCCGTACTTGTTCATAGCGTCTTTGTATGTCATACGCTCAAATGGAGTTTCTAAATCCTGTCCGAGCACTTCTTTGAAAAGTCTCTTGAAAAGACCTTCGTTGATTTCCAAGATATCCTCAACATCAACGAATGAAAGCTCCATATCAATCTGAGTGAACTCAGGCTGACGGTCAGCACGCAGGTCTTCATCTCTGAAACACTTTGCAAGCTGGATGTAACGGTCAAAACCTGAGAGCATCAAAAGCTGTTTGTAGATCTGTGGTGACTGTGGGAGTGCGTAGAACTTGCCGTTGTGGATACGTGATGGAACGAGGTAGTCTCTTGCACCCTCAGGAGTAGACTTAATGAGCATTGGTGTTTCAATCTCAATGAAGCCGTTTTCGTAGAAATAATCTCTTGCAACCTTTGCAATTTTTGAACGAAGATAAATGTTATCGAAAAGTGGCTTTCTACGTAAATCGAGATATCTGTATTTTAAACGGATATCTTCGCTTGTTTTTGAATTATCTACAATTTCAAAAGGTGGTGTCTGAGCTTTTGAAAGAACTCGAAGGTCTGTGACCTCGATTTCGATGTCACCTGTTGCAACCTTATCTGTCTTTGAGCTACGCTCTTTTACAATACCCTTTGCACAGAGTACATATTCAGAACGTGCTGAAAAAGCCTTTTCAAAAATTTCTTTATCAGTTGAGTCGTTGAACGCAAGCTGTACAATACCTGTGCGGTCTCTCAAATCAATGAAAATGAGCTGACCCAAATCTCGCTGACGCTGTACCCAACCGCAAACAGTAACTTCGTTGCCTACATCAGTAATTCGAAGGTCACCGCAGTAGTGTGATCTTTTAAGACCTGTCATAAATTCCGCCATTTATATTCACTCCTTGTCAAAAATCCTTTTTGTTCTGTGCATCAAAAAGTGCATCGTAAAACTGTGTGAGAAAATCTTCGCCTAATGAAACTTCGATCTGCTCACCAGTCTGCATATTCTTAAGTTTAGCTTTGTTTTCGAGGATTTCGTTGTCACCGATAACAACCGAGAACTTTGCGCCGATTTTGTCAGCGTACTTCATCTGAGCTCTTAAACCTCTACCTACAACATCGCACTCAGCGTAAAGTGATGCTGAACGTACAGCCTGTGTCAGCTCAAACGCCTTTGCCTGAGCGTTGTCGCCCATTGATGCAAAGTAGATGTCGCAGGTGTTTGGCTTTTCAATCTCGATACCCTGTGCGTCCATTAACATCAGCAATCTCTCAATACCGAGCGCAAAGCCTAAAGATGGCATATGCTGACCACCGAGCTGTTCGATAAGACCGTCGTATCTTCCGCCACCGCAAACAGTTGCCTGTGCACCGATGTCAGTTGAAACAAATTCGAAAACGGTTTTTGTATAGTAGTCAAGACCTCTAACGATTGTCGGGTTAACTATGTATTCAACCTGAGCTTTGTCGAGTAACGCCTTAACCTTTTCAAAGTGGTCAGCACATTCATCGCAAAGGTAATCGAGCACCTTTGGTGCACCCTCAGCGATTTTTGAGCAAATCGGGGATTTGCAGTCTAAAATACGCATTGGGTTTCTCTCAAGTCTGCCTAAACAAGTTTCGCACAGCTCGTCTTTTGAGTTTTCGAAATACTCTTTTAACGCTTCGTGGTACTTTTTGCGACACTCCGGACAGCCGATTGAGTTAAGCTCAAGTCTTAAATTTTTAATCTGTAATCTGTCAAAAATCGACTTTGCCGCACAGATGAGCTCTGCATCAGCGGCAGGGTTAGATGTGCCGTAGCACTCCAGACCGAACTGGTGAAATTCACGTAAACGACCAGCCTGTGGTTTTTCGTAACGATAGCAGGATACAAAGTAACTTGCTTTTACAGGCAAGCCGTCGTTGTAGATAGCGTGCTCAAGCAAAGCTCTTGCCGCACCTGCTGTGCCTTCTGGACGCAGAGTGATTGACTCGCCACCCTTTGTGTCGAAAGTGTACATTTCTTTCTGTACAACATCGGTTGTCTCTCCAACACCACGAGCAAAAAGTTTTGTATGCTCAAAAACAGGTGTGCGGATTTCCTTATATCCAAAAGCGGACGACTCCTTGCGCATAATATCCTCGACAAACTGCCAGCGGTAGCTGTCCTTTGGGAGCACGTCCTCGGTTCCTCTGACTTTTTTAGTTAGTATAGCCATTTTTTTATACCTCTTTTCAGTACAAACTTATCTAGTATATAATATATCACATTTTATCCCATTTTCCAATAGGCTATTAAGATTTTTTGGTGCAAAATCTAATCGCAAACTGATAACAATACAGGCATTATAACCCGAAATATCGTCACTTTGTCTATTGTTTGAAAAAGGCATCTGTGATAAACTACACTTGGTATTGATAAAGAATACAAATGTATAAAAATGAGGTTGAATTATGAAAAAAGTAATCAGTATACTGCTTTTAGTTACTTTGATGTTTTCGGGTGTAACAATACCTGCTCACGCTTATAGCGTAACAGATAAAGCGGATGTTGCACCAACCGGAGATATAACTGCAGATGGTTTGTATAGATATGAAGTTTATAGTGATACTGAAACGGTAGAAATTGAAAAATACTACGGAAATGAGACAAATCTGGTTATTCCATCTACTATCGAAGGTTACCCGGTAGTAACAATCGATAGTAGAGCTTTTTCTGAGTGTAATACACTTGTAAGCGTGACAATACCTGACAGTGTAATAAGTATCGGTAGGTATGCATTTGAATCATGCGAATCGCTGACAAGTGTAACAATACCTGAAGGTGTAGTGAGTATCGAAGTTAATGCTTTTATTGGTTGTTCCAGTTTAGAAAGCGTTACAATTCCTGAGAGTGTAACAAATATAGAATCTTGTGCTTTCAGTAAATGTACTAATTTAAAAAGCGTGACAATTCTTAATAGTGAAACAGCTATTACTCCCGATGCTTTTTCAAAATGTTCGGACGACTTGGTTATTTGCGGATACAGAATTTCAACCGCACATACGTATGCTTATAAAAACGGCATTAAATTTTTGGCATTGGAAGATGTGCTTTCACCGGAATACAAATTACTGGTTGCTTATAACAACGATAACACGGCTACAATTACAGGTTTTGAGGGTACTATAAGCTACGATAAAGAGATTATCATTCCATCAACTATTGATGGCTATACGGTTACAACAATCGGTGAGAAGGCTTTTGATAGTTGCAATTTAGGTAGAGTAGTCTTTCCAAATACCTTAAAAGATATTGGAAAAAACGCCTTTAATAATTGTCACTATTTAGTAAGCGTTGTAATTCCTGATGGTGTAAAAACCATCGGTGACTATGCGTTTTACGATTGTATTAGATTAAGTAGCGTTGAAATGCCAGACAGTGTTACAAGTATTGGAAGTAACGCTTTTAAATACTGTAGAGAAATAGAAAACATAAATATTCCTGACAGTTTGACAAGTATTGAAGATTACACTTTTGCTTCTTGTACTTCTCTGAAAAGCGTGGTAATACCTGATGGTGTGACTACTATTGGTGAGTATGCTTTTCTAAGTTGCGAGAGTATGAAAAGTATCACAATTCCTGATAGCGTAACAAATATAGGTGAATATGCTTTTTATTTGTGCAAAAGTATAGAAAATATGTATTACGAAGGTACAATTGACCAGTGGGTAAGCATCGAGTTTGTTGATCAGTACAGTCTACCGGGAACATATAAAGGTGGCGTTGAAAACATCTATATGAATGGAGAATTGTTTACACAGGCTGAAATAACAACCGCTAGTGAGATAAATGAGTATGCATTTTTTAAGTTTACATCGTTGGAAAGTATTGTGATATCTGATAGTGTAGATAGTATTGGTCCGGATGCTTTTTATGATTGTGTTTCATTAAAAAGCATAAAAATGCCTGACACTATGACAAGTA
>JAFUOM010000049.1 GCA_017481885.1 Ruminococcus sp. | reverse complement strand
TAGACGAAGCAGTAGCTCCTGATTGTGAGAACACAGGTCTTACTGAAGGTAAACACTGCTCAGTATGTGACAAGGTTCTCGTTGAGCAAACAGTTGTAGATGCACTTGGTCATACAGAGGTAGTAGACGAGGCAGTAGCTGCTGATTGTGAAAACACAGGTCTTACTGAGGGTAAACACTGCTCAGTATGTGACAAGGTTCTTGTTGAGCAGACAGTAGTAGATGCACTTGGTCATACAGAAGTAGTAGACGAAGCAGTAGCTCCTGATTGTGAGAACACAGGTCTTACTGAAGGTAAACACTGCTCAGTATGTGACAAGGTTCTTGTTGAGCAGACAGTAGTAGATGCTCTTGGTCATACAGAAGTAGTAGACGAGGCAGTAGCTCCTGACTGTGAAAACACAGGTCTTACAGAGGGTAAACATTGCTCAGTATGTGACAAGGTTCTCGTTGAACAGACAGTTGTAGATGCACTTGGTCATACAGAAGTAGTAGACGAGGCAGTAGCTCCTGACTGTGAAAACACAGGTCTTACAGAGGGTAAGCACTGCTCAGTATGTGACAAGGTTCTTGTTGAGCAGACAGTTGTAGATGCTCTTGGTCATACAGAAGTAATCGACAGCGCAGTAGCTCCTGACTGTGAGAACACAGGTCTTACAGAGGGCAAGCACTGTTCAGTATGTGACAAGGTTCTCGTTGAGCAGACAGTTATTGATGCTCTTGGTCATACAGAAGTTGTTGACAGCGCAGTAGCTCCTGACTGTGAGAATACAGGTCTTACAGAGGGTAAGCACTGCTCAGTATGTGACAAGGTTCTTGTTGAACAGACAGTTGTAGATGCACTTGGTCATAACATTGTTACAGACAAAGCTGTAGCTCCTGATTGTGAAAACTCAGGTCTTACAATGGGTATGCACTGCTCAGTATGTAACAAAGTATTCTTATCTCAGATAGTAATCCCTGCTTTCGGTCATATTGCAATTACCGATAAGGGTGTTAAGCCTGATTGTGAGAACACAGGTCTTACTGATGGTAAGCACTGCTTAGTATGTGACAAGGTTCTCGTTGAGCAGACAGTTATTGATGCACTTGGTCACACAGAGGTTGTTGACAAGGGTTACGATGCAACTACTGAAAAAGAAGGCTTGACAGATGGTTCACACTGTTCAGTATGTGACAAGGTTCTTGTTGAGCAGGTTGTTATTCCAAAGTTACCATTAATCGGTGATGTTGACGGCAACGGAGAAATCAACATTATGGACGTAACAGCAATCCAGTTCCATCTTGCAGAGATTGAAAAAATCCCTGCAGAAAGACTTGTTAATGCTGATACAGATGGTAAAGAAGGCATTACAATTATGGATGCTACAATGATTCAGTTGTTCCTTGCAAAGGTTATTGAGAAATTCTAAGATATATAAAAATGGATGGCTCACTATTTAGTGGGTCATCTTTTTTTATGCCTTAAATTAATATTGTGTAGTTTTTTATCCTGTAAAAAAGGTCTGTTGGTTGTTTTTTGTGCATTGCCATTTTTTGCGAAATTTCTTTAAATTTTATTCATAGAATCTTAACTAAATTGGTAACATCTGATGATATAATGCCGTTGTTTTATTAATATTTTTGATAAAATTTCAATATATTTCAGGAGGCCCTACAAATGGAGATATCCAAAACCAGACAACGACTCGGCTATGGTGCAGCCGATATGGCAAGTAACCTTATCTGGCCAATGATTTGCACCTATCTTACAGTATACTACACAGATGCGGTTGGAATAGACATGGCTATTGTAAGTATCATAACATTGGCATCAAAAGTTATTGATGCAATAACTGACGTGCTAATGGGAATTATAGTTGACAAAACCAACTTTAAAAGCGGTAAATGTCGACCTTACTTCCTGATTGGTGCAATCCCTCTTGCAATCAGTGCGATACTGACATTCACACTTCCTTCAATGGCGTCAAACGACAAAGTAACACAGATTATTTTTGCGTTTATTACTTTTAACCTTGTCAGCACTGCATACACAGTGGTAAACACACCTTTATCCGCTATTCTTCCAAGTCTTTCATCAGACCCTAACGAGAGAAACATCCTTGTATCATTCCGTATGATTATGGCTGCAATCGGTAGCTTTTGCGTAACTTTTTTTGCTGTGCTTTTAATTGACAGCTTCGGTGGTATGGAAAACCCTTACGCATACACATGGACAGTCAGCATTTTCTCTGTAGGCGCAGTAGCACTTCTCTTCTTCTCTTACGCCAATACACGCGAATGTGTAAAGCCTGTCAAACAGGAAAAGGTGAAGCTAAAAGACGGACTAAAAGCAATTAACGGACAGTATATCCTGTTAATAGTAACTATGTTTATCTATCTGCTTGGCTTTGCTATCAAACAGGCAGGCGTAATCTACTACTTTGAAGATTGCGTCGGCAGTATCGGAAAACTAACACCAACTGCACTGATATCAATACAGGCGATTATAACATCGGTAAGTATGGTAATCGGCCAAACTACAATTCCGTTCTTCTGTAAGTTTATGGGCAAAAAACAGTCGTCTATTTTAATGAACGTCGTTGCTTTGGTTGGTAATGTTGTATTCATCTTCTTTGGTACAAGCCTTACAGGAATTTGCGTTGGTACATTCCTTGTATGGTTCCCGCTTGGCTACCTTATGGGTATGAGATTCTCACTCCTTGCCGATGTTGTGGAATACTGCGAGCTTAAGTCAGGCATAAGTGCAGCAGGCTTGTTGTCATCAATCGACAGTTTTCTGGCAAAGCTTGCATTTGGTATTAATGTCAGCATCCTGATGGCATGTATGCAGATTGGTGGCTATGTGTCAGGTGCACAGACACAAACAGCCGCAGGTAAGCTGTCCATCGAAATCGGTTTCATCGGCGTTCCAATGGTATGTTTAGTGTTAACAATTATCCTTTTTATGTTCTTCAAGTTTGACAAAGAGCTTCCAAAATTAAAGGCAAAGCAAAACGCAACTCAAAAACTTGCAACTGCGTAATATCAGGCTTTAGCTTTATTTTACAAATTATATAGCGAGTGGCTTTGAGTGAAATCCTGCTATATACTTAGCTTACTAAGGCAAAACCGAATATACGCTTTGATTTATTCGTCAAAGATTAAAGGACCGTCTTACTTTAAGTGGTAGGATGGTCCTTTTTGCATAATTCGTCCGGTATTCCGTTTTGTGCTCATTAATTCCCTGTTTGGGTCTGTTGTTGGTTTTTTTTCGTTTTTCTCTATATAATCTCAATTGTAAGTTAAAAACACAGCAAACTTACAAAAGGGCAAAGTCAAAACGCTCTACAAATAAACCAATTCTTTATAGGAGATTTTAGATATGAAAAAACCATTATTATTAATTCTCGTCGCAATACTCGCAGTTACAAGCATAGTTGGTGTGACAGCCGCTACTGCACGAATGGATAAAACCAGTACAATAAAGCCAACATCAGTAATTACAACAAAAACATCAGTAGTTAAGAAGAATAACGAACTTACTCTTCCTGAAATAACAGGCACATGGGTAAACGAAAACAACTCACACTGTACAGTTCAGGTGTACAATCAGGATGGCAACACAATCGACTTTATGATTGAGTCAACAAACGAGTCATACACAAAGATTGCTACAGCAAATGTATCAGCAACACTCGAGCTCAGACACGACGGCGCTGTAGTACGTGGCACATCTGACTTTGATTACACAGATTCTTTTGGTAACAGCGGCAAGGGTAGAATTTCTGCTTCAGAAAACGTAATCACAATCGCACTTGACAAGGCTACAGACGTTAACGGCTGGGGTATCGGTAACGCAAGCGGCGACTACATTTTTAAAAGCAAGGATGTAAGTAAAACTCCTTCTTCTAAAGACGACACAACAAATTGCGAGCTTACACTTCCTGATGTAACAGGTACATGGGTAAACGAAAACAACTCACACTGTACAGTTGCGGTGTACAATCAGGATGGCAACACAATCGATTTTATGATTGAGTCATCAAACGAGTCATACTCAAAGATTGCTACAGCAAATGTATCAGCAACACTTGAGCTCAGACACGACGGCGCTGTAGTACGTGGTAGTTCTGACTTTGATTACACAGATTCTTTTGGTAACACAGGCGAGGGCAGAATTACAGCTTCAGAAAACGTAATCACAATTGCACTTGATAAGGCTACAAATGTTAACGTTTGGGGTATCAACAACGCAAGCGGTGACTACATCTTTAAAAGCAACAGTGTTGATATGAGTCAGTCTTATGTTAATGAAGACACATCCGAAAGCGAGCTTGTTCTTCCTGATGTAACAGGTACATGGAAGCACGAAGATGCTCCAAACAACTGCAATGTTCAGGTATACAATCAGGATGGCAACACAATCGACTTTATGATTGAATACTCAAACGATTCAAATACAAAGATTTCTACAGCAAAGGTTTCAGTTACACTCGACCTTTGGTATGACGGCGCTGTAGTACGTGGTAGTTCTGACTTTACATTCACAGATTCTTTTGGTAACACAGGAAAGGGTAGCATTTCAGTTTCAGAAAACGTAATCCTCATCACTTTTGACGAGGTTGACAATACAGGTATGTGGAGCGTTTCTGCAGCAGGTGGCAAATACATCTTCGCAAGCGAAAGTGTATATCCTTATTTATAATTAAGCACACCATAATAAATTATTCTATATATAAAAATCACAAAAGGTGTCGTTGCAATAATGCAACGGCACTTTTTGTATTATATAAAGCCTTTTTTACACTGACGCATACTATAGATGGTTTTAGAGTGCTGTTTTTATGGCTTGATACGTGCACAAACCATAACTTATTATAAAGTTGTGCTATAAATACCATAATTGCTCAAATTCTTACAGCGTTATAGTTTAGTTTTCACATATTTATATTGACAAAAAATCTAAATCTTAGTAAAATTTAATATGTATAACTCATTTTTTGTCTTAGGTGAGTGGAGGTAGTTTTTCTCTATATTGACTGCTCTTAACTTCTCTCACTTTTAGCTATTGCACTCTTTTACAAGGAGCATATATATGACTGCAAAAGAACTCAAAAATCTGCGACGTAGCGACTTAATGGAAATATTGTTGGAACTGAGCAAAGAGAACGAACAACTTAAAGAACAACTTAAAGAAGCCGAAAAAAAGCTACAGGACCGTCAGATATTAATTGAAGAGTCCGGCTCTTTGGCAGAGGCGGCGCTCAAACTAAACAAAATTTTCGAAGACGCACAAGCAGCCTGTGAGCAGTATGAGCACAATGTTCGTTTACGCTGTGAACAGCTTGAAAGCGAAACAGGTAAAAAATGCGAGAAGATACTCAGTCAACTTGAGAAAAGTGCAAAGAAACAAATTAGAAAATAACCAAACGGAAGGAATATACTTTGGCAAAACAAAAGAAAACGCTTGAACGTCCGTCCATTGAACTTCTGGAAGCGGAAATTCAGAGAACAAAATACAAAAGGCGTTTCAGAACAGTGTTTAAAAGCACGGTGTATGCACTGATAACCGTTGCGGCAGTGGCTGTACTGGTTGCAACTTTATGGTTGCCGGTTATGCAGACCTACGGAAACTCTATGACGCCTACATTAAACAACGGAGAAATAATTTTTTCCGTAAAAACAAAGAACCTAACTCAAGGCGATGTCGTCGCTTTTTACTATAACAACAAGGTGCTGGTCAAACGAGTGATTGCCACTTCCTCGGATGTAGTGGATATCGACAAAGACGGAAATGTTTATGTCAATGAGCAGTTACTAAGTGAACCTTATCTAAGTGAAAAAGTCAAGGGAGAGGTGGACATCGAGTTGCCGTATCAAGTACCTGATGGCAGGTATTTTGTTATGGGTGACAACCGAGGCACTTCTGCAGATTCCAGACACACCTCAGTCGGCTGTGTGTCTGACGAGCAGGTCATCGGAAAGATTATCTTCCGTGTCTGGCCACTAAAACAATTCGGACCTATCGATTAACCTTACGTTTAAAATTTAGCAGGAAGGAGGTAACTCGGATGCGGCTAAAATACACCGATATGATTCGAAAATATCTTAAAGTTAATAAAAACCGAAGCATACTCAAAGTGCTCGTCCGAGTTATGGCGTGTCTGGTTGTATTCTGCACCACCTACGCTCTTATCCTGCCTGTTATCACAATGGAACAGGAGTACACTTGTGGCTACGAAGAGCACATCCATACCGAAAGTTGCTATGCACACGACGGAAGTATGGAGGGGGACTCCAAAAAACTTGTTTGCGGATGTGAAGAACATATCCACGATGCAAGCTGTAGCCCTAAAAAAATCAGGAGCAAAGAAGCTGTACAAAGTGTTGGAGCAGGAGAAACAGCAACACTGACACTTGATTTTACCAGCTGGGGACCTTGGAATCCAATCGAATTTCCACAGGGTAATACTTACACCTGCGAGGTTGGTTCAATAGTAACAATCACTTTGGACGACTACCAGAACCGCGGAGCCTCTTACAGCAAACCTGACATTACTGTATCGGGATGTACGGTGCTTTATGTCAGCTGTACTTGTGACCAAGGACACACCACCCACAGTGGTTGGAGCAATTGTGGTATACAACACAAAATCGCATTATGTGTAACAGATACTAACGCCAGAATCGAATGTTCAGTCAGCGGTTACGACTGGCCTAAGGATGGCAACAGCGTAGTAATTTCATCTTCCGGTAGTGATGAACCCGCTACACAGCCACAAACTGTTGCACCTTCTACACAACCGCCAACCGCTGCACCTCAAACTCAGCCACCTACAGAACCTCAGGTGGTTCGTCCGGGTTACCCAACCGCAGTAAAAACAGGCAAGTCAGCGGTTGACACCCTGTATTTCTACAATTTTGCTACAACTGGAAGCGGTATTTTGCCTCTTTCGGGTTGCGAATTTTTGATTACAGGTACTACAGACGATGGAAAACCATACTCAGCAACCATATACAGTGACGATACTCTGGAGATTCAGTTGCCTCACGATATTCCTACAGGAAGCTATACCATTACAGAGGTGTCCACACCTGATGGCTATATGCGTGACAGCAACCACACCAGAACTTTCGGTATTACATATAACCATACGGTAGGTGAAAAAACATTTACCGACAATCGGACAATCGGAAGCTTTTTGAATCACTCGCTTGAGGATTTGGACGCAGGCAAGTATGCCGAGGTTGAAGATTACAACAACCGTACCTACGAAATTGTCTTGCAGGCTGAATCAAGTATACGACTGTACGAAATGGACCCTATCGACGTATTGTTCGTTGTTGACCAGTCAAACTCAATGCTGTTCCCATCGGGATTAAGAGAAACCGGAACGTCCATAACTCTTTATCAGGACCCATCCGAAAGTTGGTGGTCAGGTAACCAGAACCTCAGACAAATGGATAGGCTTGATAAAAACCAGCTTTACTATATCATAGCTGACCCTAGCGGTACGTCCACCGTCTTTGCGGTGTGGCACAACGGAGAACGCTGGATGTATCAGGATGCTTCCTACTATGCAAAGGCTTGGCACGATAATGCCGACGGCTACCGACAGGAAGACGAGATTGCAATTTTTCCGCTTTCTAACGTCAGCTTCAGCGACCAACCTACTACGAACAGCCAGGGACAGACAGTCCGTGCAAACGGTGGTGACTTGGGTATGACCATCTCGGGTACCTTGGGCAATGACATCACAAGCGGTGGCAGTAAAACCTATAAGGTGTATACCGCTGTTGACCAGTACAATCGTCTGCACTACCTTGAGGAGTCCCTCTCAAGGGCTATCTATCAGCTCTCCGACGCTAACGTAGAAAACACAGCAACTTTGATTAGATTTACTAAGACCGTGGATGAGACCCACTGTATGGGACCAATGGAGCTTACACCTGACAACGCCGATATTCTGGTGGATGCGGTAAATTCCATAAACACCACAGGCGGTACTCGTCAGGACTTAGCTTTAGAGCACGCTTATAACCACCTGACGGGCAACATAACCTACAAAGATGGTTCCTCAAACGATAAATATATTAAAGACAAAAATCACACTTTCACTATTCTGATTACTGACGGTGCTCCTGTACGAAGCGGTAACAGTGCACCGCCTATTGATACAATCTATTCTCAAATCCGTAGCTACGGTGCTCAGGTCAGACAAGAGTCAACCCTTGTTACCATCGGACTTGGTATGAATAACGTTGAGGGTGGTAAACAGGTGTTGCAGGACATTGCAACCCTCCCTCAATACGCAAATATGTTGGAAGATGCATCGGATTTGACCGAGGTTCTCCACGATTTGCTGTTCTCAAGTCTGACGCCTAAAGAAACACAGGATATCAGCGGTGACGTGGAGGACGTAATAAGCGACTCTTTCTATCCTATCGCTTGGGTAAATAAGGGTAGCTACACAGGCAGAACCGTGCTTTATTCTGACAGCACCCGAGATTGGGTGATTTTAGAACCTGACGATTGGATAACCTTGGATGGCGAGTTTGTCGGCAGATGGCAAGGCACCAAAGGTCACGGTCAGCTCACAAAAAACAGCAACGGAGATATGACAATCAGTTGGAGCAACCGACGGCTTTCGGATAATGTCAGATGGACAGGACGCTTTTATGTAAAGGCTAAGGAAGACTTCATCGGAGGCAACGCTATTGATACCAATAAGTACGCCGCTATCGATGTGGGTGGTACAGCTTTTGAATTGCCTGTACCTACTGTTAACGTCAGATTGCTTAGTCTCAATCAAAACAACAGCGAAGTAACCGTTTATCTGGGCGATATCATAAATGCAACTGACAACGGCCCGATTGACAGCCTTAAATATTTTTACAACAACACACAATTCACAAAAATACACGGGGATATACCTGACCGAAACGGTCTGGACTTTGGAGTAATCCAAAACGCTGTTGACCCTAATGCTAACATTCAGGATGGGCTTCAAAGCGACACCTTTTTGTTAAAATATGCAATGGGTCAGGACCTGACTGAAAAGCAGTGGCAACATTTGATGGAGTCACAAGACAACACCGTTGTTGTTGACTACACCTACGATGATGACAGCAGCCACGGTCCTGTTGGATATTTTACCTTCCGACTTACAAAAAACGGCGAAACATCTGACTACAATACCCATCATGCAACACTGGCAGGTGAGCGTGTTGAAGACTACACCCTCCACGTAACCTACACAGCTTACGAGCTGTCTCAAACTTCCGTGCTTGACAGCAGTGCAAAACGTCCTAGCGCAAATGTACACAACGGCACCGCCGGTCCGGGTACCCAAGTCAGCGACGAGGTTTCAAGCAAACATCTTGAAGATGGCTACGGTATAGTTGATAAGGACAATGTCCATATTGTCAACGTAATAAGCGGTAGTATCCGTGTTACAAAGGAAATCACAAACGACCTTGTTTCAGATGTGGACCAGACGTTCTATTTCACCCTTCATCGTGGTGAGGACGGCAACGACCATTCACAAGACATTACTCTTGAGGTTACGGTAAAGGCAGGACAGACCACGGGAGTTGCACAGGTTGATAATCTCAAGCGTGGAACATATACGCTTACTGAACAACCTAGTGAGATATACACCGTTAAGGATATCCTCATCGAGGATGCCACCAACTGCTATTCGGTAAAACAAGTTCCTACAGCCACATTTCATATGGGCTACGATACATTAAACCGTAACGTTATAGGTAAAACAGGGACTTCCCGCTATACCGATTACGTCGGTACACCAAATGGTGTGTTCGGTGGGGCTAAAGTAACTAACGAAAAGACCGTATATTACGGAGAAATACCTGTCATTAAGCGTTTCAGCGGTGCTGATGCCGAGGGCTACGACAAGACCGTATTTGTTGTGCTTTACAAGAACACTCAGGCAGGTGAACAGCTGGTGCTTGATGAAAACTCAAATGCCCGTCTGCTGATACTTGATGCCGAAAACGATTTTAAAGGTACTTTCAAAGTACCGTTACCTGAAAAGGGTGCATCGGTAGAGCAACTTGGTTACTTTGTAAGAGAGGTAACTGGAATCGGTTCCACCTCAGGCGACAGACAAACCGCTGTCCTTGAAAACGACGGCACCACGATTCTGTATTACCAGTCGGCAGTTAAAGAGGAAGAGATTATTACTCTTTCAAACCGAAAGTATTTTGTCACCTACGAGATTGACGAATCAACGGGTGCTTGCACGGTGACAAACCACGCAGCCGTAGCTTTGCCATCAACCGGTGGAGCAGGCACAAATATGTACTTATTCAGCGGTTTGGCGCTTGTCGCCATAACTTTGCTGATTTTGGGATACATCCATTTTTATAGACGTAAAAAGGGGGGCAGGTTGTAAACGTCGCTTGCCTCGGCAAATAACATTTACGTCGAGGGTAGTATCCACGTTATTAATACAAATTGAAAGGAAGTAAGAATTATGAAAAAAGCGATTGCTATCATTGTATGTCTTGTAATGGTATTCAGTATGACCATCACTGCTTTTGCAGCAGATGCAACATATACTCTGACAATCAACAATCCGACAAAAGATCATCAGTACGAGGCTTACCAGATTTTCAGCGGTACGCTTGAAAATATCACTGGTACAGAAACTCAGGTTCTCACAAACATCGTATGGGGTAGTGCTATCGTTGGCGAAGGCTACGACCATTCAGCAGCTTTACTTGCAGACATTCAGGCTGCTGCTACTGCTGCAGCTGATGATTCACCTATGAAGAAGCTTGTAGGTGTTAACAGTGCTGCTAAACTTGCACAGGATATAGCAGATAATATCACAACTGACTCTGAAACACTTGATGCTCTTGCTGCTATCTTTGCTAAGCATGTACAGGAAGGTTCAAAAGTTGGTGAACAGGAATACACAGAGCACATTGTTGAAGAGGCTGACGGCAAGAAAGTTGACAAGAGTTTCTACACAATTTCAGGTCTTGCACCTGGTTACTACCTTGTAAAGGATCAGGACAACTCTCTTTCAGGCGAGTACGATTCTTACACAAAGTTCATCCTTCGTGTGCTTAAGGACGAAACTGTTACTCCAAAGAGCAGTATCCCATCTGTTGAAAAGTCTATCAATGACACAATCGACGGCACTTTCACTGAGCACGAAGACTTCGATATCAACGACACAGCATACTACAAGTGGCTTGGTAAGCTTCCATCAAACTTAAAGGACTACGAAACATACTTCTACAAGTTCTACGATACACTTCCAACAGGTGTTGAGTATGTTCAGTTTGAGCAGATTTACATTGAAGGTCACGACGGCAATGTTGTTCACAGCTTCTATGATGCAAGCAAAGAAAACGCTCAGATGCCTGCAGGTATCAACGCTACAATTGACGGCAAAAATGTAAATCTTGAGTTTACAGACTTGTTGACACTTTATCCTAGCATCCTTCCAACACACAAAATTGTTGTTAAGTATTCTGCACGTGTTACAAGAGATGCTTTAATCGTTGAGCCTATGACTAACAGCGTTTACGTTGAATTCAGCAACAACCCTAACGATGACGGTTCAGGCAAAGGTAAGACTCCTGAGGACGTAGCACACGCTTTCACATTCCAGATTAACGTTGACAAGTACGACGCTGACGATAAGTCAAAGAAACTTGAAGGTGCAGAGTTCGTGCTTTACTATGAGCGTACAGAAAACGATAAAATCGTTAAGTACTACGCACAGGTTATCACAGAAGAAATGATTGCTAAAGCTGAAATTATCAACGGCACTGCAGTTGATCAGGACGACCTTGGTGTAGTATACGGTTGGACAACAGACGAAAGCAAAGCAAGCGTACTTGATACTGATGAAAGGGGTGCTATTGCACTTCGTGGTCTTGACGAGGGCATCTACTACTTAAAGGAGACAAAAGCTCCTGCAGGCTACAACCTCATGGAGACTCCGGTTAAGATTGAAATCATCCCTACTTATACACAGAACGGTGATGAGGTTAGCGTAACTGTTAACTACAAGGTTGATGATAAAGAGCAGGAAAGCAACACTGTTGGCGTACGTAACTCATCAGGTTCAACATTACCTGTAACAGGTGGTATGGGTACTGTTTTATTCTACGTACTTGGTGCTGTTTTAGTAGTTGGCGCTGTAGTATTACTTATTGTTAAAAAACGCCTTAACTAAAACATAATTGTTAAGATAACAGGGGAAGGCTCAGCCTTCCCCTGATACAACCTTGAGGAGAGTCCCATTATGAAGAAAAGTTCCTTTTCAACCATAATTTTAATACTGGTTCTGGTTGTGGGACTGTCCTTAATGCTGTATCCATGGTTCAGCAATTTATACAACGAAACACGCCAGACAAAAGCTATTGCTAACTACGACAGTGTTGTATCGCAATTGACAGAAGAAGACTGCAGTCATCTGTTTGAAGACGCCGTAAAGTACAACGAAGCGCTGCGAAAAATCAGATTCCCGCTGATGTATTACGATGAAGTAGAGGGTTATGACAACCTGCTCAATGTTGACGGCAACGGTATTATGGGTTACATCAGCATAGAAAAAATAGGTGTGGAACTGCCTGTTTACCACGGCATAGAGGAAACCGTGTTGCAGGTTGCCGTAGGCCATATTGAGGGGTCGAGCCTGCCTACAGGTACAGAAAGCACCCACTGTGCACTTTCAGCTCATCGAGGTCTTCCAAGTGCACGTTTGTTTACCGATTTGGACAAAATAGAGCTTGGCGATGTGTTCACGCTGACTGTTATTGATAGGGTTATGACTTATCAGGTAGACCAAATTCTTGTGGTCGAGCCTGAAAATATAGAACCGCTGTACGTTGTTGAGGGCAAGGATTACTGTACTCTTGTTACCTGTACTCCATACGGGGTTAACTCTCACCGTATGCTTATCCGTGGCACCAGAATCGAAAACGAAAGCCAGCTTTCAAATATCCGTGTCACAGCAGACGCTACTATCATCGACCCTATAGTGGTAGCTCCGTTTGTTGCCGCTCCGATTCTGCTTGTGCTTTTCATATTACTGATGCTTCCAAAACCTCGAAAAAACAGGAGGGGTGATTTATGCAAAAAAAGTTAATAGTCTTACTGCTCCTTACCTTGTTTATGTTCACACTTTGCACTCAGGCAGGCGCTACACAAAAACCTGACCCTGAAAAACCGTGTTCAATTACATTTTCGCTTGAGTTTGATAAAAAGCCTCTTGATGGTGGCAAGCTTAATTTATACAGAGTCGGACAGCTTAGCACTGATGGTGACCAATTTGTGCCGATAGATTCTTTGTCACAGGATGTGCAAAGCTTTCAAAATATCGAGGACCCGGAGTTTGCAAAAACTCTGAACGACCTTGCTCAAAAACACGAGCTAACACCTCACACAGCGTCTATCACTAACGGACAGGCGGTTTTTTCAGATTTGCAGACAGGTGTGTACGTGGTCAGCCAGTTACCTGGTGATGAAATTTCAGGCTATGCTGCAATCAATCCGTTTCTTGTGTCGTTGCCACAATGGCAGGATGGTGAGTATGTCTACGACCTAACAGCAGTGCCAAAGGTTCCTCTTGTGCCTGACGCTAACAAACCGTCCGAACCACCCAAGCCGTCTGAGCCGACAAAACCAACAGAACCTAACAGCACACCTGATTTGCCACAGACAGGTCAGCTTAATTGGCCTGTTCCGCTAATGGCGGTCCTTGGCGTTGCTTTGTTTGGTATCGGCTGGGGTTTATGCTTTTCGTCAAAACGGAGGGACGTATGAAGAGAAAACTCGGTGTGGTGTGTATGATAGTTGGTGCAGTTTTACTGCTTGGAGCTTTGGCTTTGCTGACGTTCAACCACACTCAGGCACAAAAAGCTCAACAGTTCAGCAGTAAAGCGGTTACCGAACTAAAAAACACAATCGCCGATAATAAAAACAAAAAAACTGACTCGTCGGATTTCTCAGGTACAACTACCGACAACGAACAGATTAACGAAGTCCGGATTGATGGTTACAGCTATATCGGCTACCTTTCTATCCCATCTCAGGGGCTGGAACTTCCTGTTATGTCGGGGTGGGACTACGACAAACTAAATATTGCACCCTGTCGCTACAGCGGTACCGTAGAAGAAGAAAATCTGGTTGTGATTGCCCATAACTACAGTAGTCATTTTGGCAATCTGGACCAGCTTGGTGTTACCGATGAGGTGCTGTTTACAGATATCAATGGCGATGTTACCATATATCAGGTTGCCTGTGTTGATGTGGTGCCGCCAAGTAGTGCAAATGAGGTTGTATCGGGTGACTTTGATTTAACTCTTGTAACCTGCACCTATGGCGGAAAAACCCGATTTGTTGTATACTGTGATGAGTTGCAAAACAACTCTGAAATTCAAAACTAAAAACAAGTAAAGAAACCAGGGCGTAACCACAGCAGTATTCAGATTTGCAGGCATCAGCAGTTTCAACACCCAGTTTACCGCTATGTCATTTGCAATCGCTGTAGAAATATTTCCAGTCAGTTTCTTTGCTTTTTCGAACCTTGCATCATACAAAGTGGAATTAAATTCAGTAAACACGTATAATCTGATAGGTGTTTGTTGTTTTGGAGCACTTTCAAAACGCAATCAGGTGCTTATATTCATTGAGATATGAGTACAGGTATAGTATACTGAAAGAAAGCTATTGTATTAATATACAAAGGGAGGAACAATGATGAAAAAATTCAAGAAGATGTTATGTGCCGTGCTTGCGGTTATGTTGCTTGTTTCTATGATGCCTATGGCAAGCGTAGCGGCTGCAAGTGATGACAGTGACGAAGTTAAAGTCGTAGGAATTGAGGTTACTCAGAATCCTTATAATATGACATGTATCGAGGGTCAGGAGTACAACACTATGGTTCTTGATGGACTTGAAGTGACACTCACTTTGTCTGATGGTGCACAGGCAGTATGGGATTGTGATAGCGGTCATTCGGTTAACGGATTTTATGTTACCACTAGTCGAGGAAAAGACGACTTGGGAAATTATTACGTAAAAGTTAATTGCTATGATTTTTCTGAGACTATTTATTTTGAAGTCGTAGAAAACCCTGTCAGTAGTATCAGCGTGTACAGTGCGTCCGACTTGGAATACTACAAGCACTCTCACGGCTATATTATGAACAGCAAATACGATTATTTCTATGAATATGAGATACCTCAGGATACGCTTATTCAGATTAACTACAAAGACGGTTCATCAAAGATAGCAAGTTTTTATGAGAAAGTTGACTGCTACGCTTTCAATGACAGTTCTTCTCAGTGGACAAGTCCGTGGGGTATCGGTACAAACTATGTGACTATCTCTTACCTCGAAGTTGAAACTCAGTTTCCGGTGACTATTCTTGATACTCCGTTCGAAAGCGTAGAGCTTCATACTTCACCTAGCAGAGATTATTATTTCGGCGATAATAATTATGGTTACGTTACAAGCACAGATAAATATTTCTTGGTACCAACTGACATTTCAGGACTTTCGTTTACTGCTACATTTAAAGACGGAAGCACCAAAACATATGACGAAGACGATATAGATGTAGAAAACAGAACTATCGACGGATATGAGTACTCTGTTAAAGAATGCGTTGTTGAGGGTGTGGGCGAAACAGTAACCATTTTATACTTTATGGGTGCAGAAATTGAGATTCCTATAAAAGTAGCAGAAGCGTATATCAAGAGCTTCGAAGTGATTAAAGCTCCAGATAAAACCGACTACGCACTTAACTATTTCCCTGATTTCACAGGTATGCAGGTGAAGGTAACTTACTTTGATGATACAACAAAGGTGGTTACTGCCAACAGCGACACACTCAGCTATAAGTATACCGATATGGGTGTGTATGTTCAGCCTTTTATTATTTGCCTTGATATGGGTGATGAGAAACTGGAAATTACTGAAATCGGCTACGGATATACTGCTATATACCACAGGTTATCATATAGGGGATACTATATTGATTATAAAGGTATCAACTATTTTGACGAAAAAGATACTGTGAATGTGGAAGTTACCGAGTTTACTCGCGACGGTGACGGTATGAAGATAGAAGTTGAGTATGCCGATGGTACTAAGGATAGCCTTACATATGATACTGTCTTATATCTCGATGAAACTGACGACCTTATATCAGCATATGGTCTTACAGAAAACGGACTTACTTCTTATCGTATTGAAAAACTGGGCGAAGACCGATATAAAGTCAGAACTTTTGCAGGTTCTACGATAGTAGACTGCAAAGAAAGAGAATTAGGCGATGTTGACGGTGACGGTGAAGTCACCATTATGGATGCAACTGCTATCCAGCTTCATATTGCTCAGCTTGAGACGATACCTGAATACAATCTGGCGTGTGCTGATGCCGATGGTGACGGTACAATTACAATTATTGACGCCACACAGATTCAGCTTTATATCGCACAGCTTATACCTGAATTGTAATTAATACATAAAAATAAGCAGATGCTCAAATGAGTGTCTGCTATTTTTATGGTGAAATATTGGGAAATCTAAGCAATAAAAACAACCCAAGGACGGTGTATGCCATACTTGGGTTTGTTTTTATATTATCGTAGGTTTATTATACTTTTAAATCTTTGCATCCCACAGACCGCAGAAGCTGTCGATTGGGTCAACACCCTTGAACGCATCTGCACCGCTGAGAAGGTTGTCAACAAGCGCATCCATTGTCTGAGGTTTTGAGTCGTATGCGTTGATGTATGTTCTAAATTGTGGAACATCAGCAAGCATAGTTGGTGCATTTACGCTGATACCAACAACAGGCAACCGCAAATTCAATAGCACTTTGAGTATCTTTGCCTGAAAGCAATGAGTAGATGAGTCCGCCGCCGAACGAATCACCGCCACCAACACGGTTAACGATTCTCAGGTGATAAGTTTTTGAGAAACAGTAATTCTCGCCGTCGTACAGCATACCTGCCCAGTCGTTGTCGCTTGCTGAAATAGAAGTTCTCAGCGTGATAGAAACTTTTTCAAAGTTGAATTTATCTGCAAGCTGTTTTGCTACTGATTTGTAGCCATCGTGGTTAAGCTTACCGCCGTAGATGTCATTGCCTTCGCCTATCGCTATACCGCTTCTAGTGATTTTATGTATACCGATATTTATGAAAGGATATCAAGAATCATTTGAAGCTATCGGTGTTGGGTCGATTCTCGCTTTACTTGTATTATTTCCGCACGAACTAATACATGCTATCTGTTTTAAAGAAGATGTATACTTGTTTACTAATTTAAAGCAAGGAATGTTGTTTGTAGTAGGTCCAGAAGATATGAGTAAAGCTAGATTTATCTTTATGTCATTACTACCGAATATTATTTTGGGTTTCATACCTTATTTGATATTTTTAGTGAATCCAAACCTAGCGATACTGGGAGCGTTTGGTGCGATAAACATTGCTTCTGGTGCGGGTGATTATTTGAATGTAATTAATGCCATCACTCAAATGCCTAAAGGTTCTAGGACATATTTACATCATTTTAATTCCTGTTGGTATATGCCTGAAGAATAAATAAATTTCAGTTTAAAGAACAGAAAAGTTAATAAGATTTATTGGTGCAACATTGCAGTGGTAATCAATTGCGATGGTACATTTTATTTTTAACAAACAGAGGATTAAAAGATTTCTGAGCCTCAAAAATTGATATGCATAAACAAAGAAAAACGGTATGAATAATATTTGAATTTATGTGTTGACAAAACAAATTGGTGTTGCTATAATGAACAAAACTTTTTAAGGAGCACAACGGCTATGATTTATACTTACTGTGTAAAAATGAATCAGCAGCAGTCCGAGTCATATTTTGGCGGCGGGCTTAGTTTGTTGTGTTTGTAAAATAGTACAAGCAACAGCGGTCAAGGGCTCGTGCCTTTGGCCGTTTTTTTATTTTTTGAGAGAGGGGGAGTTAATATGTCGGGACAGTCCGTTCACCAACAAAATACAATTGTAGAATCTGAGCAACAAAATAATAACATTCAAAAAGGAGATATTAAAAATGATAAAATCAAAATCAGTAGACAATTCTGCCCTGACATATTACGAGTCGGGCTTTGAACGAAACAGACTCAGAACCGGTATAGGTCTGATAGAATTTGAAAGAACTAAAGAAATCCTGCTTGAGAACTTGCCAAAAGCACCTGCGGTGATTTATGATATAGGCGGTGGATATGGAGAGTATTCTTGGTGGCTTGCATCTCTCGGATATGAGGTGCATTTGTTTGATTTATTCCCAAAGAATATTGAAATGAGCGAAGAGCTTGGTAAGGAATACTCTGATGTAAAACTTTTCTCAGCCGAAGTGTGTGACGCTGTGTCTGTTCCAAGAAAGAGTAAAAGTGCAGACGCTGTGCTTTTGATGGGACCTTTGTATCACATCACTGAGTATAGCGAGCGGATTACCGCAATCAAAGAAAGCAAAAGGCTTCTTAAAGATAATGGAGTGCTTTTTACAGCGGCGTTAACCCCATATTCGGTGTTGCTTCATAATATTACGGTGTATGACCCTTTCGGTGATGTTCCTAACAAAACACTTGAAGATGCAGTTTTTATGAAAATGGTAGAACGGGAAATCAAAGACGGACACCACATAAACCCCGATAATTCGGTATACTCAGGTTTGGGAAGTGCTTATTTGCATACCGCAAAAGCACTGAGAGAGGAGCTTTTCTCAGGAGGTTTTGAAAGTTCGAAAATTCACGGAGTTATGGGCGGTGCCTGGCTTGCCAAAGATATTGAGAAGCTTTGGGCGAATGAAGTTTCACGAAATGCTCTTATGCACACTGTGAGAATGCTTGATACTTGCGAAGAAGTAATAGGGCTTGCAGGGCATCTGTTGGCGGTTTCCAAAAACATTGATTGAGGTATGCATATGGAAATCAAAGATAAAAACATAGATTCAGGCAAGGCTTTTGATTTGGGACGAACTTTAGTGGATTATGTAAATGTTAAGACTATCGTCGTGGATTTAGATAGAACCTTGCTACACACAGATAAAACTATATCTGCGTATACCATTAAAGTCTTTAATGAATGTAAAAAATGCGGAATCAAAATCATTGTTGCTACTGCCAGACCATTCCGCACAACGAAACAATATTGTGACTTAATTGATTTTGATGCAATGGTTGTATCCAATGGTGCAAGAATTATTTACCAAAACCAACAAACGGATTATGGTATATATAAAAGAAGTGCCAAGCGTTTATTGAACACTTTAAAACAATATCCGAATCTACGAGTTACTATCGAAACAGGAGATTGTGCATATTCGAATCTTCCGATTGATGATTACGAAACGATTATTTCCGATGATCTGGTTGGTATTTCCAATGCTGAGGGCGTAATAAAAATACTTGTACACCTTGACAATGAGAAAACTCTGACTCTTGTCAAAAATGAATTGACAGACGATTTGTATTATACAATTGCACATGGATATTTAATGCAAATTATGAACACTTCTGCCACAAAGTGGAACGGAATAAAGGCTGTGTTGGATATTTGCAACTGTTCTCCAAATGAAACAGTTTATTTTGGAGACGATCAAGACGATATTAAGCCGATAAAAATGTGTGGGCTGGGTATTGCTGTTGCTAACGGTATTGATGATGTAAAGGTGATTGCTGATTATGTTACAGAAAGCAACGATGCTGACGGCGTTGCAAAATTCATAGAACATCGGATATTAAAGAATTTGTGATTTCAATTTGTGGAACAAAAAAGTTAATAAGCTTTATAGGTGCAACATTGCAGTGGAGTCGCTTGCAATGTTGCATTTTGTTTTTGTGCATTTGGATTGCTATATAAAAATATAGTTATAATATCTGTCGATTTTTTTGATTTTAGTGATTATCAAAACTTAGGTAAAAAAACACTTGACAAATGTTGAGCGATTGCTTAATATATAAACATTGAGCAACTGCTCAATAATATTGTATCGTTATTTACAAAGGTGTTGGGATAGAAATGACAAAAAAACAAGAACAACATGAAATGAGAAAATGGCAGATTTTAGATATTGCGTTGACTCATTTTATTCGATATGGGTTTTATGGTACATCAACTAGAAAAATCGCAGAGGAAGCTGGGATAAGCTCAGGACTTATGTTTCATTACTTCCCTAATAAGTTGGCACTTTACGAAGCGTTGGTGGAAATCGGCTGTGAACCAATGACAGTAGAAGTTTCGGAAGATGAGTCGCCATTGGTATTTTTTGAAAAGCAGGTTGAATGGTTTCTGTCGGTTGCAACACAAAATAGTTTTGCTTCAAGAATGTTTGTGTTTATGGGTCTGGTAGCAATAAACACAAAAGATATATCAGAACGTGCAGCTCAGATGATAAAAGAGCACGACGTTGAAGCACTGAGTGTACCATTCATAGAAAAAGGACAGGAATTGGGTTTAATCAGACAGGGAGACCCTTTGACCCTTTCGGTAATGTTTTATAGCAGTATTCAGGGTTTTGCAGAAACATTAGTAGTCAGAGAAGATTTAAAATTACCAAACAAAGAATGGTTTTTAGCGATATTAAAAAACGAAAATAATGAACAGAAAGGAGTAGATTGTAATGATTAAAACAATGAGTAAACGATATAAAATTACGTTATCAATTTTTGTGATTGTAACAATAACAGCAGGACTTTTCGGATATTTGCTGGATCAAGTCCTTACAGACCAACCTGAGGGCAGTTCACTTGGAATGGGACTGTGGTTAGTACTTCCGTTTTTAACAGGCATTGTTCTTGGAATTATCAATAAGGATTTGAAACAAATCGGTGTCAAACCGAATTTTAAGCACAATTTAAAATGGTACGCTGTTTCCATTTTTGTGTTCCCATTTGTTACGCTGATTAACATCATTGTGGCTAAAATGACAGGTGGCTTAACTGTTGGAGAGATAGAGCTGAGTGCATTGTTTGTACTTATGATTAGCTCATTTTCAGGGAGTTTTGTAAAGAACATCTTTGAAGAGTTTGCCTGGAGAGGAAGCCTTTATACTTACTTAGAAAAAACAGGAATGAACGATTGGCTTTTGTATTTCTTCAATGGTTTAATCTGGGGAATGTGGCATATTACATACTATATGTTTTTTCTGTCTGATGAATACTTTACTCAAATTAGCAGACCAATGATGGTGGTAGTAGGAATTGTTGTGATGATTTTCTGGTCACCAATGTTTGTAGAATTAAGAAGGTTAACAAAGTCTGTTTGGCCGTGTGTGATTGCACATTCTATAGAAGACGCAGTACCTACAATGCTGTTTGTGACATCAGGTGTTCTGCAGATTAAGCAAGAATATTTCGTTATGCTTGATCCAACACGTGGCATAGTTCCGACCGTGTTAGTATTTCTTATTGGTTTAGGGTTAAGAACTTTGCGAATTAATAAAGAAAGTGCAGTTAAAGTAGTTATCTTATTTGCAATAAAACTATTTATCAAACAATACCCATAGCCATCTCTACTAACAGTGCTACGATTACAACTAGAGCAGATATTATAAAACCGTGAACCATAGGTCGTATTCCTGATTTTTTTAGGTCGCCAAATGAAGTGTTAAGCCCAATAGCAGCTAATGCCGATACCATAAGAAACTTACTTGCGGTTTTGGTCGCAGATACAACTTCTGTAGGAATTTGAAATACACTTGCTACTATAGCCATTCCCAGAAAGCCTAGAATAAACCAAGGGAAAACTTTTTTTATGCTGAACTTTGCCTTGAGCTCACTTGTACTTTTTCTATTTGTAATAGCCTCTTTGCGTTTTAGTCTAAGATTAATAAAAGCAAACGTAATAACAGTAGGTATAATTGCAAGGGTTCTCGTGAGCTTTACCATAGTTGCAAAATCACCTGCAGCTTCAGAAAAAGCATAGCCTGTAGCAACAACTGAGGAAGTGTCATTAACTGCTGTGCCAGCCCAGATGCCAAAAGCCTCGTCGCTCATCCCGAGTGCTTTGCCCATAATAGGGAACAGCACAATCATAGCCATATCAAAGAGGAAGGTCGCTGACATAGCATAGGCAACATCATTGTCATCAGCGTCAATGGTAGGAGCAATAGCCGCGATAGCTGAACCACCACAAATACCTGTTCCTGCTGAAATAAGGTTTGATAATTTCCAGTTAAGTCCCAAAACTTTTCCAATAAAAAATCCACCACCAAAGCAGGTTAGAAGAGTGAAAATCATAACCATAAGGGACATCTTGCCGACATTTAGAATAGTGGTGATGTTAAGGGAAAGCCCAAGTAGGATAATTGCAAATTTGAGTATTTTTTTTGATGTGAATTTTAGTCCGCTTTCAAAAACACAGGTGTTTTTAAGAAAATAGTTTAGAATTATGCCGATGAACATAGCGATAACTGCTGAGCCAATTAGGTGAATCGGCAACAGACTCTCGATGAAACAGGCAACAAAAGCAATCAAAATGGATAGTAAAATTCCTGGAAACAGTTTTAAGACTTTCATTTCATACCTCCTGTACGTAATTGCCAGTATTGATTATATGTAAAATCTATGATAAAATCAAATTATCGTTTTTTATCAAATGATAAATTTAAGTAATGGGAGGCGCGTATGTTAGATTATAGGGTTAACACTTTTCTGACGCTTTGCGAAGAAATGAATTATAGACGCACAGCAAACAAATTGAATATGACTCAACCGGGTGTTACACAGCACATTCATCATCTCGAGAATTACTATGGAGCAAAGTTATTTGAATATAATGGTAAAACCCTGGCTAAGACAAAAAACGCAGAGATACTTAAGAAGTTTTTCGATAGCGTCAAAGCGGAAGAAACCGATATTCTCAGTAGTTTTACGGAGAGTGATATAACTCATTTAACTGTTGGTGCAACTAAAACGATCGGCGAGTATGTTATTGTATCTGAGATATCTCAGTTTTTAAATGATCCAAACCATTCTATTGATGTGGTGGTTGATAATACCAAGGTGCTCCTCAGTATGCTTGAAAAATCTCTGTTGGACTTTGCTATTGTTGAGGGAGTTTTTGATAAATCTAAGTACGACTATCACTTGTATAAGAAAGAATCATTTGTGGGCATTTGCTCAAAGTATCATCCTTTTGCGAACAATACAGTTAAACTTGAAGAGCTGTTAAACGAAAATCTTGTTGTCAGAGAATCTTCCTCAGGAACGCGAGCTTTGCTAGAGAACGCAATATCCGACCGTGGCTTTTCTTTTGATTCTTTCAAACGATATGTGTCGGTCAGCAACTTTTCTGTTATTTGTGATTTGATTATAAACAATAAGTTCATTACTTTTGCGTATGAGCCGATATCAAAGTGTCGCGAGGATTTGGCTGTGTTTACAGTCAAAGATATGCAGATTTACGGTGAGTTTAATTTTGTTTATTGCAACGAGCGAACCGCGAAAGAGAAAATTAACTTGCTTTTTAGAGCATAAGAATATAAAATCTTCAAATTTTAATATAGGTTAGAAACGCCATAACATCGCTGGAATGTTATGGCGTTTTTTGTGTTTGTTAGTAAATTTATGGCTGTTTTTTATCGAACGCGAGGTTCAGGTTATAGAAATGCCTTAGTTAACGACTAATAAAGTAGAGGGGTAAATATTTTACTCTAAAAAACCATTGTTTATTTGTCATTAAAACCTCATAAAATCGTTGCACAAAATACTGAAATGTTATGGCGTTTTTTGCATTGGTTGTTAGGTTGATGGATGTTTATTATCGAAAACTCCAGCCTAGATGTTAGAGGTGCTTTAGCTAACGGTATATATAGTGAAGGGGTAAATATTTTTACTCTAAAAAATCCGTTGTAAATTTGTCATAAAAACCGCATAAATTCGTTGTAAAAAACGCTGAAATTAAAGAGAAAGAAAAGTTTTTACAAAAACAGGGTTGAAAAAACGGCTCTGAGTGTCCAATAAAGTGAAAGGTATTTTTTTGAGTCTTCATTTTCAACAGAATAACAGCACCAATTCTTTGTGCATTTGTTATTGAAATTGCATACGATTGCTGAATGTTACTTACAGTGACGTAAGTGACGCTAGTGACGGATAAAAGGTGACCCCAAATTAAGCGTTCCTGCCGTCACTTGCGACCCTGTTGGCGTTTTAATGAAAGGTTGGAGTAACTTATCCTACTGTGCATTTAAAGCCAACGTTGGGTGTATTTCGCTGCATCTGTCCGTACATAAAAGCAGGAACGTTAGTTGTTCAGAATACTTCGCAATTTTCTCTCCTTCAGGGAGAGAGCCAGCATCGCATTCGGCTGTACGTAAGCCAATGCAGCAGGGCGGGCAGTAGCCCTGCACCCACTATGATTTTAAACTTTAACGGAGGTAATAATGAAAACTAAAAGAATCAATTTATGGGTAACTGATGAAACAGATGCCCTCATCAGAACGAAAGCTAACAGTGTTGGTATGACCATAACAGACTACATAGTTAAGTGTGCAACTTCGAAAAAGAATACTAACTTCGACGGTCTCAAAGAACTTACTACTCAGGTCAAAAAGCTCGGCAACAACTTAAACCAACTACTCGTTATGGCTAGACAAGGGAGAATACACGTTGTCTATCTTGATGAAGCGTGTGCAGAACTCTCTGAAATCCACAACTAACTTTCAAAGATGTTGAGAGGTGGATAGCGTGGCGATAATACATTTTATCAATTCAAAATCTAAACAAACTGTCAAAGGTATGGCTTATGTTTTGAGATATACCACTCAGGATAGCAAGACTAAGTTAAGTGATAAAGTAAAACTTGTGACAGGTGTGAACTGTAATGCTGACTCTGCATACACAGAGTTCTGTAATACTAAGAAACTTTTTGATAAACAGGACGGCAGACAGTACTATCACTTCGTTCAATCTTTTGATGTTGACGAAAATATATCGCCACAACTTGCTCACGAAATTGCATTGAGGTTTGCAAGTGAAACTGAAAAGTTTAATGGATTTGAGATTGTAGTTTCAACCCACTGCGACAGAGATCACATACATTCTCACTTTGTTATGAACAGCGTGAATGCTGAAAGTGGTAAAAAGTTTCATATCAACGAAAGTGAAGTAGAAGAACTTATGGCACAGTCCGACAGCAAAACGGCTTAATACATACGAAAGGGCAGAGAGTTTTCACTCTCTGCCCTTAGGGCTGTTATACTGTGATTAACAAGGGAAGTTCTTTTGTTCGTTTGTGCTATGTATAACAATTGTATAGATTTATATATTCAATTTAGCTAAAACGCACAAAAATATGGTAATATTTCGTTGACAAACGCACTACAATTGTAATATACTTTAATATGTAAAATTTTGGGATAAGGAGTTGTATTATGCCGAAAGAAAAGTTAGTTATTTCATCAAAAAAATATCGTGGTGAAACAAGTGTAATATCAATCCGTCTGCCAGATGAGTTAGTAAAAACTCTTGATGCGGTTGCAGAGGAAACAGGAAGAACACGAAACGAGGTTATACAGAAATCGTTAGCGTTTGCACTAGACAATTTAGAAATTAAAGAGTATTAACGTGTATAGAAGGGGTTCTGAGTTATGGCAATATTAAAATGTAAAATGTGCGGTGGCACAATGGAAATGACAAACGAATCAGTTGCAGTATGTGAGTATTGCGGAACACAGCAGACAGTACCTACTGTACAGGATTCTAACTTGCAGGGCTTGTTCAACAGAGCTAACGCTCTTCGTATAAAGTGTGAGTTCGACAAGGCTGAACAACTTTACGAGAAAATCATAAGTGCAGACAACACTCTTGCAGAGGCTTACTGGGGACTTATTCTTTGTAAGTATGGTATCGAGTACGTTGAGGACCCAGCAACATTCAAGCGTATTCCAACTTGTCACAGAACATCGTTCGATTCGATTATCGCTGATGAAGACTATAACTGTGCGGTTGATTTTGCTGACGATGCAAGCCAGAAGTTGTATATTGCAGAAGCAAAAGAAATTGATAGACTTCAGAAAGAGATTCTCGCTCTTTCACAGAAAGAAGAACCATACGATGTTTTCATCTGTTACAAAGAAACAGACGAAGATGGTAAACGCACACAGGATAGCGTAATTGCAAATGATATTTACTATCAGCTCACTCAGGAAGGTTTCAAGGTGTTCTATGCGGCAATTACACTTGAAGATAAACTTGGTTCAGCGTACGAGCCTTGTATTTTTGCAGCTTTGAACTCATCAAAAGTTATGCTCAGCATTGGTACAAAACCTGAGTATTTCAGTGCTGTATGGGTAAAGAACGAGTGGTCACGTTTCCTTAAGATGATGAAAAAAGACCGTTCAAAATTGCTTATTCCTTGTTATCGTGATATGGATGCTTACGAGCTTCCTGATGAATTTGCACACTTACAGGCTCAGGATATGAGCAAAATCGGTTTCATCAACGATGTAGTCCGTGGTATCAAGAAAGTTATCGTAAAAGAAGAAACTGCCCCAACTGTAGTTCAGGAGACAGTTGTAACAAACAACAGCGTTAACATCACTCCGCTTATAGAACGTGCTTTTATGTTCCTCGAAGATGGGGATTGGAGCAGCGCTAACGAGTATTGTGAAAAAGTGCTTGATCAGGATCCAAAGTATGCACAGGCATATCTTGGCAAGCTTATGGCAGAGCTGAAGGTAAGTGGCAAAGAGGACTTAAAAAACTGCAGACTACCTTTCGATGAAAAAAACAATTACGCAAAAGCAATTCGTTTCGGTGATGAAGAATTAGTTGCATTTCTCGAAAATTGTACCACTACAATCAAAGAAAGAAATGAGTTAAACAGAAAAATAGATATATATCAAAAAGCTAAGGAGGTTTTGTCTAAAGCAAAATTTATTAGCGATTATGAAAAAGCAGTTGATATGTTTGCTGAGATTTCTGGTTTTAAAGATGCTGATGAATTAAGAAATGAAGCACAGAATAAATGCGATGAAATAAAAGACATAATAGAAGAAGAACGAAAAGAAAAAGTCTATAAAGAAGCTCTTGCTCAGTGTAATATCGGAGATGATATAAGCATTGAGGGAGGTATCCAAAAATTAGAGACGATTAAAGGTTATAAAGACGTAGATGAATTATTAGCTAATAGAAATGATTTCTATAATATAAAAATCTATAAAGAAGCGTTAAGAAAATTTGCTATTATGACTCAAAATCTACGTGAGGGCATTTTGGTAGATATGTCAATGAAGGAAATACGAGACGTAATATATAAGTTGAACTCCATATCAACGTGGAGTGATACTCAAGAAAAGCTAAATGAATGTTATAAAACAATGGAAGATATAAGACAACCATTTATCGAAGAAAAAGAAAGACTAAAAAATGAGTATGATAACGCAAAGGGTGTTTTCGTTTCAAAGAAACGACAGGAAATACAAAAACAGCTGCAGGTGGTTGAAGAGAAATTAAACAAATACGTATTATAATTTTTTAGTCAATTATAAGAGGGGTAATATATATGTCAAAATTTGTAATTGAGTGTCCGAGCTGCGGAAAATACGCCGAAGGAAGAAATGGTCTTTTTTCTAAAAATAAGTTGAAGTGTGCCTGTGGTAACATAATTAATGTTAACTACGATAAGATGGCAAGCAGAAAATGTCCACATTGTGGCAATACGGTCATTTTTGATCATACCGTTGGTAAAAAAACCGTGTGTCCAGTGTGTCGTAAGACTGTAAATGTGTTAGACGACAAGACAAAAATGGTTGAGTTCAGCTGTGAGCAGTGCGGAATTAGTCTTCAGGCATCAAGAAATGCTATTACATACACCTGTCCTGTTTGTGATCACGAAAACGATGTGCAGGTTCGTATTGTCAAAGAAGAAATCCGTAAAGATGGTCTGGCTAGCATTATTAAGTATGAAGGTGACAGTGACACCATATTATGGAAACACCCTATTGAGGATTTCAACTTTGGTTCACAGCTTATCGTACATGAGAGTCAGGAAGCGATATTCTTCCGTGACGGTCAGGCTCTTGATCTCTTCGGTGCTGGTAGATACACCCTTGAAACACAGCAGTTACCGTTGCTGGAGAAGGCATATAAGCTTCCAACCGATACCGAGGGTACATTCCACTCTGAAGTGTACTTCTTTAACCTTATTCACCAGCTGGCGATTAAGTGGGGAACACCGGAGAAGATTAACTTTATCGAGCCTTTCTCTGGTGCACCGATTTCTCTTGGTGCACGCGGTGTGCTGAATTTACGTGTTGCTGATCCTAGAAAGCTTCTTTTGAAACTGATTGGTACAGGTGGAAAGCTCACTCGTCAGGACCTTATCGAAGAAGGTGAAGGTCACATCAGGGATTACTTCCGTAGCGTAATCCAGCTTAATGTTTCTACAATTCTCGCAAATATTATCACAGAAGAAAAGCTCGATATTCTCCAGCTTGACCAACAGAAAATGCGTTTGTCAGCATCTATGCTTTCTGCTATGCAGTCAAGCTTTGAGGAGTACGGTCTTGTTGTTACCGAGTTCCTTGTTATGGGAATTATGCTCCCACAGAAAGGCGAACTCGGTTACGAAGCACTACAAACCATTCTGCAGATGCGACAGAAAGACCTCACAAAGTCGGCTATCAAAACAGAAACAGAAATCAAGCTCGCTGAAATGGAAGCAAAAAAACAGCTTGATATCCGTATTCAGGAGAATATTGCAGAGGTTGAGCTTGCACACAGAAAAGCGGTTACTCAAAAGGGCGAAACATCAGTGCTCGAAGCTCAGTACGAAAGTCAGCGTAAAGTTGCACAAGCAACAGGCGATGTACAGGCAGAGCGTTTACATATGCAGCTTGAGATGGAAAGAAAGGCACAGATTGCTCAGATTGAAGGTGAAGAAATGCGACTTAAAGGCTATACTCAGAAAGATGTATTACAATCTGATGTACAGAAATCTTACGCTGATGCTCTGGGTAAGATGGGTACTAGTGGTGGCGACGCAGGCATGGGTGGCTCTATGCTCGGAGATATCGCAGGACTCGGAGTGACACTCGGTGCTGTTGGTAGCGTAATTAATATGACAAAAGATGCGATGAGCCCAATGATAAATACAGGAGCTTCGATAGTAAACTCAGCGACTACAGAAACAGGTGGCTGGAGCTGTACTTGTGGCACTAAGACTATTACGTCAGGTTTTTGTCCGAATTGTGGTGCAAAAAAACCCGAAGTACGTCCGGGTTGGAATTGCACATGCGGTACAAACAATATTTCGTCAATGTTTTGTCCGAATTGCGGTGCAAAGAAACCGGAAGAAAAAACAGGCTGGGATTGTGCGTGTGGCACTAAGAACATTGTGTCAATGTTCTGTCCAAACTGCGGTACAAAGAAGCCGGAAGAAAAATCCGGCTGGGATTGTGCTTGCGGTACAAAAGATATAAAGTCGAATTTCTGTCCGAATTGCGGTACTAAGAAAGGGGAATAATTATGTTTGGCAAAAAAGATATCATTAGAGGTAGTATTCTTGCGGGTATAGTGATTATTGTATATAACGTTTTGGCATTTGTGGTTCCATTTGCTCATACGGGCACATTCTGGGTTTCCTATGCGTTTACCTGGGTTGCGTTTTTGTTCGGTTTTGGTACTATAGCATATTCTTTTTCTAATGGTGCAGATGCGAAAAACTGGTTTTATGGTTTTCCTGTAGCTAAAGCAGGTGCGGTGTATCTTATTGCACAGCTTATCATTGGTTTGCTTGGTATGCTTTTGGCCAAATGGATGTTAACATGGATTTGGGTTGTTGTGACAGTAATTCCGTTAATTATAGCAGTTTTCCGTGTTATCGGAGCTGACTCAACCAGAGATGAAATCCAACGTATGGACGAAAAACTGGTAAAGGACGTTAAAAATATCCGTTCATTACAGTCGAAATCAGCAACACTTTCCGGTTTGTGTGAAGACAAAGAAACTGCATCTTTACTTGAATCACTGGCAGAAAAATTTAAGTATAGCGATCCTGTCAGCTGTGATGAATCATTGAAGCTTGAAAATGAACTTGAGGAGCTTTTATCAGAAATAGAGAAAGCAATTGTTGATGACTGCCTTGGGGATGTTTCAAAATTATGCAAAAAGGTTACTGTTTCTTTAAACGAGAGAAACAGAATCTGTAAACTCAACAAGGGGAAATAAACATATAAAACAGAGGGAATTATGGCGGTATTGAAATGTAAAATGTGCGGTGGCGATTTCGAGGTCAACACCGAAAGTAATATATTAGAATGTGAGTATTGTGGCACTAAACAGACAATACCAAACGTTGATAACGAAAAGAAAGTTAATCTTTTCAACCGTGCCAACCGCTTGCGTATTAACTGTGAGTTTGACAAAGCAGCTGCTATTTATGAGAATATTATCTCGGAGTTTCCTGAGGAAGCTGAGGCCTACTGGGGTCTTTGTCTGTGCAATTACGGTATAGAGTATGTTGATGACCCTGAAACAGGAAATAAGATTCCGACCTGCCACAGAGCTTCTTTTGAGAGCATACTGCATGACGAAAACTATAATCTCGCGATTGAGTATTCTGATATAAATATACAGAAATTATATCGTGACGAAGCACGAGAAATTGACCGTATTATGGGTGAAATTCTGGCTGTCAGCAAAAACGAGAAGCCTTATGATATTTTTATCTGTTACAAAGAAACTGACGATTTCAAAAACAGAACTATTGATAGTGTACTTGCGTATGATATCTACGAGCTGCTTGTTGCCCAAGGGTATAACGTATTCTTTTCTCGTGTAACTCTCGAGGATAAGCTCGGCAGACAGTACGAGCCATACATATTTGCAGCCCTCAACAGTGCAAAAGTTATGCTCAGCATTGGTACAAAATATGAGTACTTTCACGCGGTATGGGTGAAAAACGAGTGGTCACGTTTCTTAAAACTTATGAAAAAAGACAAGTCGAGGGTTCTTATCCCATGCTACAAAGATATGGACCTGTATGATTTGCCGGATGAGTTTCGACCTCTTCAGGCACAGGACCTGGGAAAAGTCGGTGCAATGCAGGATTTACTTCGAGGTATCAGAAAAATCATAGACTCAGATAAGTTACAGCAGACGGTTGCACAAAAACCGATTATCCAACAGAGCTCTAGTGCTAACATTGATGCACTTTTAAAGCGTGGTGCAATGGCACTTGAGGACGGTGACTTTTCGTCAGCAGAAGTTTTCTTTGAACAAGTCTTGAATTTTGATGCAGAATGTGCAAATGCGTATTTAGGTAAACTTCTGGTTTCTTATAAATTGTGTACGAAAAGCCAGCTCGAAAATTTGTCACAGCCTTTTGACACAAACAGCAACTATCAGAAGGTTATGCGTTTTGGAGATGATTCGCTTAAACAGGATTTGAGTAATTACATTCATAGCATAAATAATCGAATCACAAAAGAAAAAGAAAAAGCTGAAGAAACACGAAAAGAGCTTATATATCAGAATGCTCACGCTGAGTTTTCAAAGAATACAGAAGGTTCATATAAAAATGCCACAAACCTTTTTGCGTCTATCAGCGGATACAAAGATTCTGATGATATGAAAGAATTGTCTTATGAAAGAGCTTTAGAAGTGAAGCAAGAAACAATTTATCAGAAAGCTCATGCTGAGTTTTCGAAGAATACAGAAGAATCATATAAAAATGCATCAACCCTTTTTGCGTCTATCAGCGGATATAAAGATTCTGATAAGATGGAAATCGCTGCTGAAGATAAAATAGAAGAGTTAAGAAAAACAAGTATATACAATAGTGCATCTAAGTTATTGCGTAATAATAAAAGACTGGATACCGCTATATCTCTATTTGAATCTATCATTGACTTCAGAGATAGCAAAGAACAGATTGAAAAGTGTAAAGAACAAATCAAATTAAATGAAAATATAGCAGAAGAAAGAAAAGCAAAACTCAAACGTATTAGCTTTGTATCGGTGATTGTTTTTGGAGTATCTTTTGCAGTAGTTGTTCTTTTGATTACCGTATTCGGACCTATGTTGAATTACAGTAAGGCGAAAGAATTTATGGATAAAGGTGATTATTCAAATGCGACTATTCACTTTGCAAAAGCATCATACTACAAAGACGCTGAGGATCTACTGGAAGAAGCTACTGCTGTTCTGATAGAGAGATCTCATAAATCTATATCTACAGGCTATAGTTATACTGTAGGGTTAAAGGACAATGGAACAGTTGAGATAACTGAAGGTTATGCTAGAAAATGGGGAGTTCAGGATTTTAGAAATATAGTTGATATATCTGGAGGATTTTTTCATGTTGCAGGGCTAAAAAGTGACGGTACGGTTGATGCTGTGGGCGATAACGATTGTGGCCAATGCAATGTCAGTAATTGGGCGGATATAGTCGCTGTATCTGCAGGAGGTTCCCACACCGTAGGATTAAAGAGCGATGGTACACTTGTGGCAACAGGCAAAAATGATAAAAACCAATGTGATATCGGTAAATGGAAAGATATAGTAGCTGTCGACTCGGGAGACCGTTACACAGTAGGTCTCAGGAAAGATGGCAGAGTTCTGGCTCAGGGCTCTAATTTGTATGGCTGTTGTAATGTATGGTTATGGCGTAATATAATCGCCGTATCGGCAGGCTCTCACCACACTGTAGGAATAAAGAGCAACGGTACAGTTGTCGCTGTGGGCGATAATGGCAATGGTCAGTGTGATGTTAGTAAGTGGACGGACATAGTCGCCGTAGCAGCAGGGGATGAACATACAGTAGGACTAAAGGCTGACGGTACAGTTGTCGCTGTAGGTTGGAATGAATATGGTCAATGCGATGTGAGTGGATGGAGCGATATAGTAGCTATATCGGCAGTTGAGCATTTTACAGTGGGTCTGAAATCTGATGGCACAGTTGTCGCCGTGGGCGATGATGACAATGGTCAGTGTGATGTAGGTTCTTGGCATAATATCAAAACTCCGAACACAAAGAGTGAATAAATACAAAACCAAAAGTCACATATGATAGTGCTTCTAATCTTGCTTTTCAGATTTTATAGACTCAAATGAATATGCAAGTAAGCTTTATACTGTGGCGTGATGTCGAAATAATTGAAATTAGTGCTTTATAAATAAGGGGTAACAAAATGGCAATTTTTAAATGTAAGATGTGCGGTGGAGACCTTGAGATAAATGGGGCTTCAACCGTAGCTCAGTGTATATATTGCGGTACACAGCAGACTGTACCAACTGTAAAAGACGAGACTTTGCAGGGCTTGTTCAATCGTGCCAATGTTCTGCGAATGAAAAGCGAATTTGATAAGGCTGAGCAATTATACGAGAAAATAGTCCAGATGGATAATACTCAGTCGGAAGCTTATTGGGGACTCATTCTCAGCAAGTACGGCATTGAGTATGTTGAGGACCCTGCTACACTAAAGCATGTACCTACATGTCACAGAACATCTTTGGATTCAATTATTGCAGACGAGGACTACAAGTCCGCTTTGCAGTATGCAGATGCTACTCAGCGAAGCTTCTATGAAACAGAAGCGAAAGAAATTGACAGACTTCAAAAAGAGATTATTGCTCTGTCTCAGAAAGAAGAGCCATATGATGTTTTTATCTGTTACAAAGAAACTGACGCATCAGGAAAGCGTACACAGGATAGCGTAATTGCAAACGATATTTACTATCAGCTTACTCAGCAAGGATTTAAAGTTTTCTATGCTGCGATTACTCTTGAAGATAAGCTCGGTTCAGCGTATGAGCCTTGTATTTTTGCGGCACTGAATTCTGCGAAAGTTATGCTTTCAATCGGCACAAGGCCTGAGTATTTCAACGCTGTGTGGGTAAAAAACGAGTGGTCACGTTTTCTTAAGATGATGAAAAAAGACCGTTCAAAGTTGCTTATCCCTTGCTATAGAGATATGGATGCCTATGAGTTGCCGGAAGAGTTCGCACACTTACAGGCTCAGGATATGGTCAAAATCGGTTTTATTAACGATATTGTTCGCGGCATCTCGAAAGTCTTGTCAGTAAATGCACCAAAGGAAACTAAGACAGAACCAGTAGTTGTGAACACAAACTCCTCAAACACAGCACCACTGCTTAAACGTGCATTTATGTTCCTTGAAGATGGGGACTGGAGTTCTGCAAACGAGTATTGCGAAAAGGTGCTCGACCTTGACCCTGAGTGTGCAGAGGCGTACCTCGGTAAGCTTATGGCAGACCTTAAAGTTAAAAAGCAGGGCAACTTGAAAGATTGCACCGACCCATTTGATAAGAATAATAATTATCAAAAAGCTTATCGCTTTGGTGATAATAAGCTGAAAGATAAATTAAAAGCAGATGTTGATTACATAAACGAGCGTAACGAAAACACTCGAAAATACAATGCTCTGAAAGATGCAAAAGCAAAGATAGCTAAAAACGATTTGAACCAGTGCAAAAGTGCATTAGTGCTTCTTGAATCGCTCAAAGGCTTCAAAGATGCAAACGAACAAATCGAAAAGTGTAAAGAAAAAATAAAGGAACTGGAAGCGAAAGCTGAAAAACACAAGAAAAAAACAATGACCATTGCTGTATCAGTATTGTCTGCTGTTATTGTGGTTATAGCTTTTATTGTTTTGCTGACTAGTTTCATTATCCCTAACGGTGATTACAAAAAAGCGGTTGCTTTGATGGAAGATGGAAAATCCGAGGAGGCTATCGCCATTTTGGAACAACTCGATGGATTCAAAGACAGCGAAGAAAAAATTCTCTCAATAAGATACGCTGATGCAGTTTCTTTGAAAGAAGAAGGCAAAACAGACGAAGCGATTGCTGCATTTGAAGACCTTGGTGATTATGAAGACAGTGCAGAGCAAATTCAAGAACTCAATTTTAGCAAGAATATGGAAAAATGCAAAAGTGCGGATGTAGACAGTTATGTTAAGTTTGGCACTTATGAACAGGATAACAATGAATCTAACGGCAAGGAAGATATCGAATGGAGAGTTCTCGAGAAAAAGGACAACAAGATTCTTGTTGTAAGTAAATATGCCCTTGATTTCAAACCATATAATGATATAAGGATATATTCTACATGGACTGATTGTTCATTACGTACCTGGATGAATGATGATTTCTTCAACACTGCGTTCTCAGACAAGGAGCAGGCTGTAATTCCAACAGTCACAGTACCGGCACATAACTCATATATGTATATGTCTAAAGGTAAAGTATCCGAGTCTACAAAAGATAAAGTCTTTATACTTAGCACACAAGAACTCGACAAATATTTTGGTGTTGTTGATTTGGATTTTGGCTGGAAAGCACGAGAAATATCATGGGAACCAACTGATTACACTAAAACAAAAGGTACAAGTAGTACAAATGGTTCTTGGTTACGAACTTCAACTTTGGAAAACATAGATGCAGACTATATTTATGAAGATGGACATATAGATTACGAAAATATTGATCATCTCAATTATGTTTGCCCAGCAATGTGGATTGAATTGAAGTAAGTGCTTTATAAATAAGGGGTAGTAAAATGGCAATTTTTAAATGTAAGATGTGCGGTGGAGACCTTGATATAAATGAGGCTTCTACCGTAGCTGAATGTATATATTGCGGTACACAGCAGACTTTGCCAAAACTCGATGACGACAGAAAGGCTAATCTTTATGACAGAGCTAACCATTTCCGTCGCAACAATGATTTTGACAAGGCAATGGGTATTTATGAGCAGATTCTGAACACTGATACAACTGATGCGGAAGCGTACTGGTCACTTGTGCTGTGTCACTATGGTATTGAGTATGTCGAAGACCCTGCTACTCATAAGCGTGTGCCAACAGTTAATCGTGCTCAGTTTACATCAATTTTCGATGATGCAAACTATAAGTCAGCACTGGAGTATGCAGATGCTTCGCAAAAGCAGATTTACGAAAATGAAGCGAAAGCTATAAATGAAATCCAAAAAGGTATTCTCGCTATTTCGCAAAACGAAGAACCTTTCGATGTGTTTATCTGCTACAAAGAAACAGATGCTAATGGTCGCAGAACTCCTGATTCAGTTCTTGCAAACGACCTTTATCATCAGCTAACCCAAGAGGGTTTCAAGGTATTCTTCTCTCGTATTACTCTTGAAGATAAACTCGGTACAGCGTATGAGCCATATATTTTCGCTGCATTGAACAGCTCAACGGTTATGGTTGTGCTTGGCACAAAACCGGAGTACTTCAACGCAGTATGGGTGAAAAACGAATGGTCAAGATACCTGACTCTCATAAAATCAGGAGCTAACAAAATTCTGATTCCTGCTTACAAAGATATGGATCCTTATGACTTGCCTGAGGAGTTTTCACACCTGCAAGCACAAGATATGTCAAAACTTGGCTTTATGCAGGATTTGATTCGAGGCATCAAAAAACTCACTCGCGCAGATGAGCCTAAAACAACAGTAGTAAAAGAAACTGTGGTAACTTCTGCGAACAACACAGCAGCACTGCTTAAACGTGCATTTATGTTCCTTGAAGATGGGGATTGGACTTCTGCAAACGAGTATTGCGAAAAGGTGCTCGACCTTGACCCTGAGTGCGCAGATGCATACCTCGGTAAACTTATGGCTGACTTGAAAGTCAAAAAGCAGGATAATCTCAAGAATTGTTCTGGTCCGTTTGATAAGAATAACAATTATCAAAAAGCACTACGTTTCGCTGATGATAAATTAAAAGCAAAACTCAAAGCAGACATCGAGTACATAAAAGAGCGTAACGAAAACGCTAGACTTGATGGAATCTACAATAGCGGTTATGCGATTTATAATTCTGATACCACTGAAAGCGAGTACAAAAGAGCATCATCAATTTTTGCACAGATACCTCAGTATAAAGATGCCGAAAAGCTTTCAAAAGAGTGTCTGAAAAAAGCCGAAACAGCACGTAAAGACTCCATTCTGGATAATGCTAAATCAAAGCTGGCTACAGATGAAATGCATATACTTAAAAGTGCCATTTCACTTTTCGAGTCGATAAAAGGTTTCAAAGATGCTGATGAACTGCTTCAAGAATGTAAAGCAAAAATACAAAAACTCGAAGAAAAAGCAGAAGCTGAGCGTTTAGAACGTGAACAAAAGGCGGAAAGCGAACGCAAAAAAGCCGAAACAAAAAAGAAACTTATCACTAAAATTTCTGTTATTTCAGTAGCTTCAATATGCCTTGTAATTGCTGTGGCTATGCTAATTAACACGGTTATTTTACCAGCAGTTCAATTGAACAGATTAAAAAAATCTATTAGTGATGTCGGTGTTGGTGATAGTATTTACTTTGGGTATTATGAGCAAGATGCTCTTTCTCTTTTTGTAAAGGAACCAATTGAGTGGCGGGTACTGGATGTTGAAGATGACAAAATGTTTGTATTAAGTGAGTATGTTCTTGATTGTCAGCCTGTTTATTTAGGAAACGATGATTATACTTGGGAAACTAGCGATCTTCGTAAATGGTTGAATAGTAATTTTGTGAGCAAAGCATTTAATAAAAAAGGTGAAAAACTAATTCTTGATTTAGCTATATCCGAGTCAGTAGTATCATTTGTTGAACATGATGATTATGAAAATAGTGAGGAAACTACGACAGATAAGGTGTTCTTACTTAGCTATGAAGAAATGAATAAATATTTAAAGGACACGAAAGATCGAGAGTGTATAGCTACTAAGTATGCAGAAAAACAAGGTGTACATAGAGCCAATAATGGTAATTGTTATTGGTGGCTTAGGACAAACCCGGATAATCGAAAATGCCGAACGATCAATGTTGATTATTTAGGTGTTGCTGCAAATGAGGGTGAGTTTGGAACTGCTAAAGATATCGGCGTCCGCCCGGCAATGTGGATAGAATTGAAGTAAGTGTTTTACAAATAAGGGGAAGTAAAATGGCTATATTTAAATGTAAAATGTGCGGCGGTGACCTTGAGATAAATGGGGCTTCTACCGTAGCAGAATGTATATATTGCGGTACACAGCAGACTTTGCCAAAACTCGATGACGACAGAAAGGCTAATCTCTATGACAGAGCTAACCATTTCCGTCGCAACAACGATTTTGACAAGGCAATTGGTATTTATGAGCAGATTCTGAACACTGATACAACTGATGCGGAAGCGTACTGGTCACTTGTGCTGTGTCACTATGGTATCGAGTATGTCGAAGACCCTGCTACGCATAAGCGAGTGCCAACTGTTAATCGTGCTCAGTTTACATCAATTTTCGATGATGCAAACTATAAGTCAGCACTGGAGTATGCAGATGTTTCACAAAAGCAGATTTACGAAAATGAAGCGAAAGCTATAAATGAAATCCAGAAAGGTATTCTCGCTATTTCGCAAAACGAAGAACCTTTCGATGTGTTTATTTGTTACAAAGAAACTGATGCTAATGGTCGCAGAACACCTGATTCCGTTCTTGCAAACGACCTTTATCATCAGCTAACCCAAGAGGGTTTTAAGGTGTTCTTCTCACGAATTACACTCGAAGATAAGCTCGGTACAGCGTACGAACCATATATTTTTGCGGCATTGAACAGCTCAAAGGTTATGGTTGTGCTTGGCACAAAGCCGGAGTACTTCAACGCAGTATGGGTGAAAAACGAGTGGTCAAGATACCTGACTCACATAAAATCAGGAGCTAACAAAATCCTGATTCCTGCTTACAAAGATATGGACCCTTATGACTTGCCTGAGGAGTTTTCACACTTGCAGGCTCAGGATATGTCAAAACTTGGTTTTATGCAGGATTTGATTCGAGGCATTAAAAAGCTCACTCACGCAGATGAACCAAAAACCACACTAGTAAAAGAAACTGTGGTAACTCCTGCGAACAACAACACAGCACCTTTGCTTAAACGTGCATTTATGTTCCTTGAAGATGGAGAGTGGGAACGAGCTGACGATTTCTGCGAACAGGTGTTAAATCTCGACCCTGAGTGTCCTGATGCTTATCTCGGTAAACTTATGGCTGACTTGAGAGTCGAAAAGCAGGATAATCTCAAGAATTGTTCCGATCCATTTGATAATAATAGCAATTATCAGAAAGCTGTTCGTTTCGCTGATGATAAATTAAAAACAAAACTTAAAGCAGACATCGAGTACATAAAAGAGCGTAACGAAAATACTCGAAAAGAGAATGTTTTAAAAGAGGCAAAATCCAAGATAGCTAAAAATGACTTAAATGAGTGTAAGAGTGCTTTGTTGCTTCTGAATTCAATAAGTGGCTTTAAAGATGCTAACGACCAGATTAAAATATGCAAAGATAATATACAAAAACTCGAAGAGAAAGCTGAATCGGACCGTATAGAGCAGGAGAAACAAGCGGTAATTGCAAAAAAGAAAGCTGAAGAAAGCAGGAAAAAAGCTGCAAAAATATTTGCTTTGGTAGCTTCCATAATATGTGTTCTTGTGGCTTTTGTTTTCCTTTTGACTTTTTACATTATCCCTAATAGTGATTATAAAAAAGCGGTTGTGCTAATGGAAGAAGGAAAATCTGAGGAGGCTATCGCCGCTTTTGAAGAACTCGATGGCTTTAAAGATAGCGAAGAGAAAATCCTGTCAATCAAGTATGATGATGCGGTTGCTTTGAAAGAAGAAGGTAAAACAGACGAAGCTATTGCTGCATTTGAGGATCTTGGAGATTATGCTGATAGCACAGATCAAATTAAAGCCATTCAGTACGACGAGGCAGTAAAACTGGCAGAAAACAAAAAAACACAGGATGCGTTTGAAGCGTTTGAAGCTCTTGGTGATTATAAAGATAGTGCGCAAAGAGCAGAGGAACTCAAATTCGATTATAATATGAGAAAATGCAAAAGTGCATGGGTAGGTAGTACTGTTAAATTTGGTTCGTACGAGCAGGATAATAATGAATCTAATGGTAAGGAAGACATCGAGTGGAAGGTACTTGAGAAAAAGGATAATAGAATTCTTGTAGTAAGCAAATATGCTCTTGATTTTAAACAGTATAATAATATCAGGGTACGCTCTACATGGGATGATTGCACGTTACGCACCTGGATGAACGAAGATTTCTTTAATACGGCTTTTTCAAGCAAAGAACAAGCTTTGATTCCAACAGTTACAGTACCATCGCATAGCGGTTATGATAATGGCGGTTATGATGAGTATTATGAAGTCGATTATAATGTGTCTAAATCTACACAGGATAAAGTGTTTATATTAAGTGGATATGAACTTGAGAAATACTTTGGAGTTGATACCGATGGTTATGTAAGAGAATTTTCATGGGAACCAACAGATTATGCAATGGCACAAGGTGTAAATGACTTTGTATACGCTTGGTTACGCTCTTCAGATTTATCAACGGATGAAGCAGACACTATCTCTGATAGTAAAAGAATAAATGAAATGGGTGGAGGAGAAATGGTTAATGATTTTAACCTAATTTGCCCAGCGATGTGGATAGAATTGAAGTAAACGTTCACTTAGTTGGATGATTATTAGAGTAATCATAACTAAATAAGCAAAGGCAAGCAATATGTATGTTGCTTGCCTTTTGATATGTAATATTTGGATGAATGTGTATAAGTGCTATGCTATATCCATTGCGTATAATGTTTCCACAGTTTTTATACTCGTATTCATTATCGATAACGCTTGAAAACAGGCCAAAGAAGTGTTTGTGCTTTTTTACTTAATATTTACAAGCGAAGGATTCATAGGCGATTATAGATGTATTGAAAGCTGAATAAGAACAATAAAAACAAACAATATAAACAAGACTTAATGTGATATAAAAACAAGAAATCCGAACACATCACCTATTACGGTAATAGAGTTCGGATTTTTCGCGTTTGGCAGGGGCAGAAGGACTCGAACCCTCGGCACGCGGTTTTGGAGCAAGTTAAGGTTCAAAAGAGTGCGTGTCAAAGTTTCCCGAGTGTTAAGCCTTAGTTGCGAATTTGCTGTTGGCGGTATTACCATCGTTGATGCTACTATGATGCTAATTGATGTTATTCTGCCACGTTTGTTACGTTTTTTTGCTGGTCAGGGAGAACTTTCACTGCGTTGTAAAAACTTCATTCAGCCTCTGTATGTTAGCTTACTTAAAACAGAGACGCAAGTCATTTGCTACAGACAACTTGTGTCTGTTTATTTATTCAAATAAGTTAAAAGTCTCATAGTGAGCTGTCAAAAATTGATATGCATAAACAAAGATATACGAGTTGTAGTTTCGTATTTACCGAAATTGAAAAAACGACAAGTTTGGTAATTAGTTTAATAACCAATCTGAGACATCAATTATTTTAATACCTTCGTGTTGATATTCAGGGTTTCTTGTTCTAGCGATTACCATTTTAGGATATGCATCTTTGATTTTCAGTAGTGGTGACACTTCTCTCTCAAAAGTGCCTTCATCACTTATGTTATCAGAAACCTGAATATATATTTTTTCATTGCGTTTTATTGCAACAAAATCAATTTCTTTTTTATATAGTATACCTACATACACTTCATAGCCACGACGTAAAAGCTCCATTGCGACAATATTTTCAATTACTCTGCCGTAATCCATATTTTTTGTGCCAAGTTTTGCATAACGGAAGGTGTGGTCGCTCAGGTAATATTTATCGTTAGTTGAAAGATATTTTTTACCCTTGATATCGTATCGACGAACTTTATAAAAAGCAAAGGCGTTGCAAAGATACTGAATATATGAGCTTATTGTTACATGGTTCCCTTTTTCTTTTGCAGAGCTTAACGCATTAGCAATATTTCTGGCTGATGTAAGATTTGAAATGTTGTCCATCAAAAAATCAACGGTTCTCTCCATAAGCTGAGTATTACGGATTTTATATTTTTGGCGTATATCACGCACTATCAATGTGTCAAATACATCAGCAATATAATCGTATTTCGCTTCGGAATCTTTGTAGAGATATGAGCCTGACATACCACCTTCAAGCATATATTTGTCGAAGGCAGAGTAGTTATCGCTGTATTCAAAATACTGCATATATTCTTTGAAAGAGAAAGGGTATACCTTGATTTCAAAGGTTCTGCCTGTGAAAAGTGTAGCAAGGTCAGAACTCAGTAAGAATGCGTTTGAACCTGTAATGTAGATGTCGTACTTTTCTGAGGCGTGTAAACCATTTATCGCTTTCTCAAAATTATTGCACATCGGAACTTCATCTATGAGAACGAAGTTTTCCTTACCTTCTTCATAGTTTGCATTTATATGGTCATATAATGCTTTGTATTCAAGCAGATGATCATATTCAGGAAGATTGAAATTGATTTGAATTATATTATGATTGGGAATACTGTTTATAATGTATTTCTTTAAAGCTTCAAGCAATTTTGATTTACCACTACGGCGAACGCCTGTAATAACCTTGATGTCAGGTGTACCTATAACATTTATCAGTTTTTTCAAGTAAAGAGTTCTCTCTATAAGCTTCATAAATACTTCACCTCAAGTGTATTATAAAATAACTATTTACCAAAATCAACAAAAATATAAAAATGGTAAATAGAAATTTTTGGAGTGGTTTAATATATCTATGAAACAGACAGAATCAATGATAAGATGCCTTATTTTGCCCTGTGTGCGATTTGTTTGATTAAGTGAAGAACAGATACGAAATAACACATAAAAACCGACACTCGTGCTTTGTGAGAGTTGTTGAGGTTTTGGTGTAGATGTGATATGATTTAGATATATGAAATCGAGTTTGTGGAGGCCTTACTTTGAAAATAAATGAGTATCAAGAATTAGCAATGACAACGTTGAATCCCGAATTAAGTAAAAGGGATGTTCTTATCAATAGTGTAATGGGTTTGTGTGGTGAATCTGGGGAAGCCATTGACATCGTAAGGAAATGGATGGCACAGGGACACGAACTAGATAAAGAACACTTAGCAAAAGAACTTGGTGATATTGCATGGTACTTAGCAGAAGCTGCCACTGCGTTGGAGATTCCATTAGAGGATATTATGCAAGCAAATATAGATAAGCTAAAGAAAAGATATCCGGAAGGTTTTGAAACCAAACGGTCGTTGGTTCGCTTGCAAGGAGACCTATGAATTCGAATTTGACGAGGGATGTTATGAAGACATATACATTATGTGGGAGTATGCGATTTGAAAAAGAAATGAAAGAAATTGCATATTTTCTTGAAACACAAAAGGGATATAATATTCTGCAATGTATTTATGTTGTGGGCGGTAATGAACCAACATCAGATGAGTTGCAGAAACTTGAACTTGCTCATTATCATAAGATAGATATTAGCGATGGAATTTATGTTTTGAACATCGGCGGATATACCGGAGAGTCTGTTCGAAAAGAGATAGAATATGCTAAGCTTCACGGCAAGGAAGTAATCTATCATTGTAATTAAAGGGTAAGAATCTGTAGAGGTAAATATGAAGTTTATTAATATTTATTTTATTAACGGCACAGCTTGCACAGGTAAACCAACTATGCTTACAAACAGTAAAACAAATATCAACAAATCGTATTTATATAGGGGAACTTTTTATTAAGTTACGAAAGGAGGTAAAGATATTGGCAAAGTATAAAATGACAACTTTTACAAGAGAGGAAATATATAACGAAATATGGGAAAACTCAACATCAAGAACGGCAAAAAAGTATGATGTACCATATCAAAAACTTAAGGAAGCCTGTGAAAAAGCTAACATTCCTCTACCAACAAATACATATTGGGCAAGTATTTCTGTTGGAAAAATTATTGAAAAAACACCTTTACCTGAATCTGCAGAAACAGAACTAGTTCTTCCTGTTGTTGACAGAAGTTATCCTGTTATTGTTGAAAACAAACCAATTATAAAAATAGAAAAATCTGTAGATATTAATAGCGAAACAATATCTAC
>JAFUOM010000048.1 GCA_017481885.1 Ruminococcus sp. | reverse complement strand
CGACGTTGTTGACTCAAAAGAAAACTACAATATGCTCCCTGTAGAAAGACTTTTGAAGTGGGGTATTCTTTCTGATAAAACTATCCTTGGTCACTGTATCCACGTAAGTGAGCCTGAGATGGATATTATCAAGGAGCATAACACAATGGTTGTCAACAATCCGCAGTCTAATATGGGCAATGCGGTTGGTTGCTCACCCGTACTGAAATTGTTTGAAAAAGGTATTATGGTTGGACTTGGCACAGATGCGTATACTCACGATATGCTTGAAAGTATGGCTTCTGCTCTTACAATTCAGCGACACAACGCACAGATGGCAAATGTTGCTTGGGGTGAAGTCACAACAATGCTGTTTAAAAATAATGCAGAAATCTGCAAAAGATACTTTGATGCACAGCTTTCTGTTCTCAAAAAGGGTGCGTCTGCTGATGTTGTTGTTATGGATTACAAGCCGTTTACTCCATTTGATAACACTAACATCGATGGTCATATGATTTTTGGTATGAGAGGCACACAGTGCAGGACTACATTCTCTAATGGCAGACTGCTGTATAAAGACAGAGAGTTTGTAGGCGTAGATGAAGAAAAATTAAACGCTGAGATTTTAGTTTCAGCAAAAGATTTGTGGGGCAAAATAAACGGATAAAATAAAGAGGTGATGTAAAAATGAGCGAAAGAATGACACCGATAAGCATTGAAAAATTGCTTTCAAATATAACAGAAGAATATAAAAATTACGGTACGGTTTTTGGGGTTAAAAAAGCGTATCAACATAACAGTGGAAAAACACTTTCGATATTTGACGAAAAGCTTGAAACACCGCTTGGACCTGCCGCTGGTCCTAACACTCAGCTTGCGCAGAATATTGTTGCCGCTTATTTTGCAGGCGCAAGGTTTTTTGAGCTCAAAACCGTGCAGACTTTGGACGGCGAGGATTTGGCTAAGTGTATCAATCGTCCGTGTATCAAAGCTGACGATGAGGGTTACAACTGCGAGTGGTCAACTGAGCTGACAGTTCCTCAGGCTTTTGACGAATACGTCAAAGCGTGGTGCATTTTGAAGGTGATATCAAAGGCATATTCGCTTGGAGCTGAAGACGGTTTTGTATTTAATATGAGCGTCGGTTATGATTTAGAGGGCATCAAATCGCAGAAAATCGACAGCTTTATCGAAGGATTAAAGGATTGTTCAAATACCGCTGTTTTCAAAGAGTGCAAAGAGGCTCTCAAAAAATACTTCCCTGATTACACAGAAACAATCGAAAATATGTCAAGTCAGGTGTGCAGCAGCGTTACGCTTTCAACACTGCACGGTTGTCCGCCTGATGAAATTGAAAGAATTGCGACATATCTTTTGAAAGAGAAGAAGCTCAATACTTTTGTTAAGTGTAACCCTACACTTTTAGGTTACGAAACCGCAAGAGAGATACTTGACTCTATGGGTTACGACTACATTGCTTTTGATGACCATCATTTCAAGGAAGACTTGCAGTACGCTGATGCTGTAACAATGTTTACTCGTTTGCAGAAACTGGCAAATAACGAGGGCTTACTATTTGGCGTAAAGCTTTCAAACACTTTCCCTGTTGATGTAAAAGCAGGTGAACTTCCAAGCGAAGAAATGTATATGAGCGGTAAGTCACTGTTCCCACTCACTATTGAAATGGCTAACCGCTTGTCAAAGGAATTTGACGGAAAACTACGAATGAGCTTTTCGGGCGGTGCTGATTACTTCAATATCGGCAAGCTGTTTGCTTGTGGTATCTGGCCAGTTACGGTTGCTACTACTATCTTAAAACCCGGCGGATATATGAGACTTACTCAGATGGCGCACAAGCTAAGTGATATGCAGTATAACGACTTTTTAAGTACTGACAGTAAGGAGATTAGCAAACTTAGTAAAAACGCGCTGACAGACAAGCACCACACAAAGCTGATTAAGCCATTGGAAAAACGAAAGAATGATAAAAAAGTTCCGCTAATTGATTGTTATTTTGCACCGTGCAGTGGTGGTTGTCCGATAAATCAGGATATCCCTGAGTACCTCACTTTAGTTAAAAAAGGTATGCACAAAGAGGCACTTTCTGTTATTACTCAGAAAAACCCACTGCCGTTTATTACAGGTACAATTTGTGCACATCCGTGTATGGGTAAATGTACACGTAATTTTTACGAGAGCAGTGTTAAAATAAGAGAAACTAAGCTCAAGGCGGCACAGGGTGGATATGAGGCGTTGATATCTGAGATTAAACCTGTTGCCAAAAATGACGACAAAAAGGTTGCTGTTATCGGTGGCGGTGCGGCAGGACTTTCGGCTGCTTACTTTGTTGCTCGAAGGGGAATTGAAGTTACAGTTTTTGAGCGTGACGAGCATTTGGGCGGTATTGTCAGAAATGTTATCCCTGATTTCAGAATTTCAAAAGAAGCGATAAATAATGACGTAGAGCTTATCAAAGCTATGGGTGTTGATATCAGAACAAATACAGTTGCACCGAGTGTAGAGGAGCTTAAATCAAGCGGCTATACTCATATTCTGTTTGCAGTTGGTGCGTATAAATCGCAGACCTTAGCCTTGGGCGATAACGAAATTGAAGTTATTGATTTTCTCAGAAAACTAAGAAACGGAGAAAAACTAAACCTAGGCAAAAGCGTTGCTGTTATTGGTGGCGGTAACACTGCAATGGATGCTGCCCGTGCTGCAAAGCGTGTTGACGGTGTAGATAGGGTAATGATTATTTATCGCAGAACAAAACGCTATATGCCTGCTGATGAACACGAGCTTGAACTAGCACTTAACGATGGTGTTGAGTTTGTTGAGCTTGTGTCACCTGTTGCTCACAAAAATTCGGTGCTCTACTGCAAGAAGATGGAGCTAAACGCACCTGACGAAAGTGGCAGAAGAAGTGTAAAAGAAACTGACGAAATTATACCTGTGTTTGCTGACACGGTTGTTTCTGCTATTGGTCAGAAAGTTGACTTTGCGATATTTGAAGAAAACGGCATTGAAGTAAAAGACTCAAAGGTGCCTTTCGAAACAAACATAAAGGGTGTTTACACAGCAGGCGATTGCCTGCGTGGACCGTGCACTGTTGTTGAGTGTATTGCAGATGCACAGCGATTTGCCGACGTTGTTACAGGCAAAAAACACACTATGGATATACCGCTTGAAGCATTCACAACACCTGATGTTGCAATTGACAAAAAAGGTATTTTGTGCGATACTTGCGACAATACTTACGAAGCTGACAGATGCCTTAACTGTTCCACAGTGTGCGAAAACTGTGTTGATGTTTGCCCAAACAGAGCGAATGTTGTTATAACTTTGCCTGACAAACGACGTGAGATTCTGCACGTTGACAGAATGTGCAACGAGTGTGGCAACTGTATGAGCTTTTGCCCTTATGACAGTGCTCCGTACAAAGAAAAGTTTACTTTGTTCAACTCTCAGGAGGACTTTGACGATAGTACGAATATGGGCTTTGTTGTACTCAGCGAGAATACAGTAAGGGTAAGACTTGACAGTGTAAAAGATTACGCTTTGAGTGAGCTTTACGTTTTAGGAAAAGACCTTGAGAGCCTTATCTTAGCTGTAATCGAAAACTACAAATATCTGTACTGATGCGGAGATGATTTTTTGAATATACTTTTACGCGGTGGCACAGTTGTGTCCGGTAGTCACTCAAAAAATCAGGATGTGCTTATTAGCGGTTCTAAGATTATCAAAGTCGGTCGCTTTATTTCTGACAAGGGCGCCAAGGTTGTTGACGTTTCGGGTAAACTTTTGTTCCCCGGCTTTATCGATGCACACACTCACTTTGATTTGGAAGTATCCGACACGGTTACTGCTGACGATTTTGAGTCAGGTACAAAGGCGGCTGTGTGCGGTGGCACCACTACAATAATTGACTTTGCAACTCAGGATAAAAACGAAAGCATTAACCACGCACTGAATGTGTGGCATCTCAAGTCTTTTTCTAAATCAAGCTGTGACTACGCATTTCATATGGCGGTGTCTAACTTTAACGATATGGTAAAGGAAGACCTGAAGTCGGTGTTTGAGCAGGGTGTTACTTCGTTTAAAGCGTATATGACTTACGATTTGATGAAGCTTTCTGACGAACAGCTTTTCTCGCTTATGGATGCTATGAAGGAGCAGGGTGGTATAGTTGGTGTTCATTGTGAAAACGATGGCATTATTAAATCGCTTACGAACAAGTGCAGACAAGACGGTACGCTGTCGGTAGCATCCCACCCAAAGGTTAGACCGAGCATTGCTGAGGCAGAGGCTATAAGCAGAATTTTGTCAATTGCAATGGCTGCCGATGTTGCTGTTATTATCGTTCACTTAAGTTCAAAGGACGGACTTAAGATGGTTGAACAGTACAGAAACAAGGGATGCAAGGTGTACGTGGAAACCTGTCCTCAGTATCTGTTGCTTGACGAGGGAAGATATGACCTCAAAGGCTTGGAAGGTGCAAAATACGTTTGCTCACCTCCGCTGAGAAAAAAAGAAGATTGCGCATATTTGTGGAAAGCGATTAAGTCGGGCGAAATCCAGACAGTTTCGACAGACCACTGCTCATTCACACTTGAACAGAAAAGTGTGGGCTTAGAGGATTTCTCAAAAATGCCAAACGGTATGCCTGGTGTTGAAACCAGAGGTATACTGATGTACACATACGGCGTGTGCAAAAGACGCATCAGCATTGAACAGATGTGTAGAGTGTTGTGCGAAAATCCTGCTAAACTCTACGGAATGTATCCTAAAAAGGGAATCATAAAAGCAGGCAGTGACGCTGATATTGTTGTGCTTGACCCTAAAGTTGACGGATTCATTACAAAGAAAACCCACCACAGCAAGGCTGACTACACACCATACGAGGGTGTCAGAACAAAGGGTAAGATTACAAGCGTTTACCTTCGTGGTATGGAAGTTGTAAAAGACGGTGAGCTTGTACTCTCGAATAAGGGTAAGTATGTGAAACGCTCAACAAATATGCTTGAGATTTAAACTGCAAATATTTAATAGGTACTTTTATACTGTACTTTGTGCACCTAAAAAGCCATGTGCTTTTTAGGTGCTTTTGTTTTTATTTATGCTCATTGGTCTTGTTTGAAAATTTTAAAAATTTTTAATTGCTCCACAAAAACTACAAATATGGATGGTATAACATAGCTGAACTTAAAAAAAGGAGATTAAAAAAATGAAAAAATTCAAACAGATTTTAGCCACAATGCTTGTAGCAATTATGATGCTGGCGGTGATGCCTGTTAATGTGGCTTTTGCAGAAGAAACTTATCAGCAGTTAACTCTTAACACAGATACAAGTGTGAGAGTCAGGGGTGATGAAGTGACGTTAAGCTTTACCCCTGAAAAAGACGGTTCTTACAAATTTCAGTCAACAGGTCCGTTTAGAACTTACGCTACTCTTTATGACAGTGATTGGAACGAACTAAGTTCTAGTGTGCGTGAGTCAAAAGACAATAATTTTCAGCTTTGCGAAATGCTCAAGGGTGGCAATGTGTACTACCTGAGTGTAAATATTTTTGAATCCGGAAGTGGTAATTTCAAAGTTAAAGTAACTGAAACTACAGGCATAGCGTCTGCCACAATAACAAAGTATCCTGATGATATGACTTGTATTGATGGCTACATTGAATCATCAATACACCTTTATGGTCTTGAAATGCTGTTTGTAACAACAGATGGCGAAGAGATAAACTGGACTTTTGGTGAAATGCCAATGGTTGGCGAGTTCAGAATCAATTATGAGGAATTATATATGGGCGATGATGGTTATTACCACGTTCTGATTAAATGCGGTGGAACATCAACCGAGCTTTTGTTTAAGGTGGTTGAAAACCCTGTTCTAAATATTGAATACCACAGCAACAAAGATATTGTTCTGTATGAAAACACCGGCGGTTACTACTTTGATGACGATTTGTATATATACGATTATGAATTTCCAAAAGATGCGTATTTTGTTATTAACTACAAGGACGGCTCAAGTGTTAAGTGCTATGAATATGACGTAATAGATGGATATACCATTCGTACTTACGACGACCAATACGACACTCCTTTTTCAGTAGGCGAAAATTTTGTGCACGTAAAATATATGGGCAATGAAATTGATATTCCTGTTTATGTTAAAGGCTGTGAGTTTAAGAGTGTCACTGTTAACAGTGCACCAGACAGAGAGTATGTTTTTGGTGATATGAAGTACGGTTGGCTGGACGAAAGAAATAAGTATGAATTTCAGCCTACTGATATCAGCGGTCTTCACTTCACTGTTGAATATGAAGATGGTTCGGTAGAGCATTTCAGCGACGCTGATTTCGATATCAAAAACGGCAAGATTGCAGGTTACGATTATGGAGTTAAAGAGTGCGTTATTTCAAAACCAGGAAAAGTCAATGTTACATTAATGTTTATGGGTGCTGAAATCAACTATAATGTCACTGTTGTTGAAAGTCCGCTTAAAAGCTTTGAGATGACATGGTACCCTGAGCTTACTGATTATGAAGACAGATTTATGCCTATCTTTGACGGTGCTGAGTTTACACTTACATTCAAAGATGGAACTCAGGAAGTTGTAGTGCTCAGCGACGAGAACACAACCTACGGCGACGGCAACTATGTTGATTATGAAGTTACTGTTGGAGATTATACAATAGAGATTTTTGAAGGTACCAACGGTAGTGACATAATATACGGATTCTGTTGTCTTGGTAAATGGGTTGACTATGAAGGTATGTGGTTTGATGAAAGTCGTGAGATTGAAAGTGTTGAAGTAGCTGAGTTTACACCTGATGTGGATGGTATGGTTGTTAACATTAAGTACACAGACGGCAGTGAAGATACATTGACATATAAGGTCGTAAGTCGCTGTGATAAAAACAAAAATTCTTTCTACGGTTATGCTAAAACAGAAAAGGGTATTGTTCACTACTACGTTGAGAAAATCTACGAAAATGGTGAAGTTATCGGTTGCAAGGTGAGCACTTTGGGTGAAGAGTTCACCGTTATGGGTAGTTTTGTGACTGTCGGCGATGTTGACGGAGATGGCACAGTTTCAATTATGGACACAACAGCTGTTCAAAGACATCTCACTAGTGAAATTACTTTAAGCGGTGATAGTTTAAAGTCAGCCGATGCAGATAAAAACGGCGAGGTTACTATTATGGATGCGACACAGATTCAGCTTTACGTAGCAAAGCTTATAGAAAAGTTTTAATAATAACACTAAGGGATAGTTTTATTCTGCTCCTTTTTGTTGTTTAAAAAAGTGTCACAGCTGTTGTTTTGTTCTTTGTTTTTTGGTATTATATCAAAGTAACGTAAATTGTCCTAAGAGGTGTATTATGAAAACAGCATTGATTACAGGAGCGTCCAGAGGTATAGGTACAGCGTGTGCGATAGCTCTTGCAAAAAGCGGATTTAATATCGTACTGAACTTTAACAACAGCGAAGAAAAAGCGTTAAACTTAAAAAAGATAATCGAGGATAATTACACTGTAGCGGTGCTCTGTGTAAAAGCAGATGTTGCAGACAAAGCACAGGTTGATGATATGGTAGATAAGGCTTTGGCAGAGTTTAACAGCATCGATGTGCTTGTTAATAATGCGGGAGTTTCCTTGTTAAAGCTTTTTACAGATACAACCGTTGAAGAATGGAACACAATTATTTCGACAAACCTTACATCTGTTTATAATTGTTGCCACTCTGTTCTTTCAAATATGATAAGAAACCACAGCGGAAGTATAATCAATATCAGCTCGATGTGGGGTCAGGTGGGTGCTTCGTGCGAGGTTGCTTACTCAGCGTCAAAGGCAGGCGTTATCGGACTTACAAAAGCTCTTGCTAAAGAGGTTGCACCAAGTAACATAAGAGTTAACTGTGTTGCTCCCGGTGTGATAATGACAGATATGATGAGTTCCTTTACCGAAGAGGAAATCGAGCTTTTAAAAGAGGATATCCCTATGGGCGAAATCGGAACAGCCAAGAACGTAGCCGACACGGTTGCGTTTTTAGCGTCTGACAGAGCTCAGTATATTACAGGTCAGGTGATTGGTGTTAACGGCGGAATGGTGGTATGAAAAGGATAGCGACTGTGATGGTTGCGACTCTTGTCTTAGTGTTCTGTTCGTTTTCGACTTGTGCTGAAAATGCAAAGAATGTTGAAATAGTATTGTCTTGTGATGGTGCCGTTACGGACAGGTTGTTTGATGTGAGTGTTGTATCAGACGAAATTGACCAAATTGTAGGCGGAGAGTTCACGCTTTGCTATGACAGCAGTGTTCTGGATTTCAGGAAAGCCAGTAGTGAAAGCTTTGAAGTCAAAACCAAGACCTACGATGATTTAGTCAAAATTGTGTTTGTGATTGATGAAGCAAATCACAGTGGCAACAAGCTGTTTGATGTTCAGTTCAAGGCTAAAAGTAAAAGTTTGACCAATATTGAGCTTGTCAACAGTTATGTGGTTGACCGCAATCTTAGTGTTGTGCCGATTGGTGGTGTTTGTGATATCCTGGTTAACTCAAAGCAACAGCAACAGGAAGATGTATCGCAGAGCAAAACTGAGGTTGTGACGGTTTCTAACGATTCTGCCACAGCGGATAATCAGAGTATTAAAATTAACGGCTGTAATAGACTAAACCTTACAAAGTACATAGGAGCAGGTGCGTTGGTTGTGCTTGCTGTTGGTGTTAATGTGTGGTTTGTGCTCAGGAAAAAGACGCAAAAGTAAACAACAGGAGTTTGCACTCTGAATTTAAACAGGCTTTAACAGTATGTCAAAAGTTGAAAGTAAATACAAAAAGTAAAACGGACTGCGTCTTGCAGTCCGTTTTTTGCTGTTATAGAGATTGTTTTGTGTTATCGTTTAGCCGTTGCTTTGATGAAAGCGTTCACCGTTTTGAGCAGAGCATCTTTAATAGCACTGACTCTTGAGTCCAAAACAGGTGGCTTGTTGCTCTCTTTTTCAGCAGGAGTTTTTAATGCTGTTGTTTTGTACAGAACACTTTTTCCGTTTGCATCAAATGAACTATCGAATTTGCTTTTGTCTTTACTGATGCATCTTACGGTGTATGTGTAGCTTGTGTTGTTTTTGACGTTTGAGTCAACATAAAACGGGGTTGCAGTATCAGCAAGCTTGACCCACGATGTGTCTGATGGACCTTTGCGGTAAACTCTGTAGCACTGTGCACCACTTAAAGGAAGCCACGAAACTCTAACACCGTTTGTGACACACACAGGCTTTTTAAGCACTGGTGGAGATAAAAAGACAGTCTTGAATCCATTTTGAACGTAGTCGCTCTCAAAAGTACCGTCAGCACCAACGCATCTTACAGTGTAGGTGTATTCCTGACCGCTTACAACACCTGTATGAATGTATGATGTATCAGCTGTTGTTGTCAAGGCTTTGTACTGTGTTCCGTTGTGATAAAAGAGCGTATATCGGTATGCGTTGTCTATTTTGCTCCATGTAATTTTAATGCCTGTGCGTGTGTTCTCAAAAGAGGTAATTACAGGAGTTTTAAGGCGTGTGTCTGCTGTGTAGCCTGATGAGTAGAAAGAGCTTATATAAGTGTTTGTTTTGGTGTCGATACATCTGACAGTGTAGGTGTACACACCCTTTTTTGTTGCGGTGTAATCAGTAAAGTTGGTAGTGGTTGTGTTGCCCAGACCTTTCCAACCGTCAGCAGTTTTGATGAACACGCGGTAGGTGGTAGCACCGCTAACTTTGTCCCAATAAAGAGTGATTCCACTTTGAGAACTTTTGTGGGATGTGATTAATGGAGCTGCGATGTACTTTAGGGTTTTTCCTGTTGTATCGTAATAGCTCTGAGTTTTAGTGCCGTCTTTTGAAAGACATCTTACCGTGTAGGTGTAGGTTGTGTTGCTAACCGCTGAGGTGTCAACATATGAAGTGGATGTGGTTGAGCCTACACGCTTATATGAGGTTTCGGTACTGCTTTTTCTGTATATACCGTAACACTGTGCACCGTTTACTTTGTTCCACGACACTTTGACTCCGCCAGCGGAGTTTGCGACAGAGGTGAGCACGGGAGCAGATAAAAATGTGTTTTTAAAGCCTTCTTTGACATACGAACTTTGGGCATTGTTGTAAGCGTCAACGCATCGCACTGTATAGGTGTAGGTTTTTCCGCTTTCAACACCTGTGTGAGTATACGTGGTGCTTGTTGTAGTTGCAAGTCCAACGTACTTTTCACCGTTGTGGCAGTAAATTCTATAGTAGGTTGCACCGTCAACTTTGTCCCAGTTTATTTTAACTGAATTTTGGAGATTTTCAAACGAAGTGATAATTGGTGTGTCAAAACTGAATGTGTTGATTGTAACCTTGATTGTGCTGACAGCGTTGTTGTTTTCGTCCACAAGCTTGATTGTGGTTGAACCCTTTTTAATAGGAGTGAAGGTCGAACTCTGAGAATTGTAGGTTAGGTAGTTTTTGTCGGTTACAACAGAATAATGCTTGCCTTCCTGTGGTGGGATTATTCTCTGAGAAAGCACAAACGGGATGTTCAGGTTTGCGTCAAGTGCATTGTTGTACACAAAAGCTCCGTTTTCTTTTAACCACGAAACTTCTACACCTTGACGTTCACCATACACGCAGTGATACATATTTTCTGCTGCGTCCATACCGTTTTCGTTGTGGCCTGCCTGCGAAAAATGAACATCGTTGTGGACGTCATACATAGTGGTAGGAATCGCACTGATGGTTGCTGTTTTTCTTAGTGGATAGGACAGAATCCCCTGTGGATACAAGGCTTTGAAATAATCTTCAACACCGCTGTCGGTTACCCACAGTTCGTGTGCTCGGCTGACAAGATATACTTTATCGAAACTCTTGTCATTAGCGACAGCTGGCTGAACGATTCGTGGAGCAGTAAGTGCGTTGTCCTTGTAGCTTTTATACTGAGTGTCTTTTGAAGAACGTGTGAGGATAATGCCGAATCTGTTGAGCGACAGCTCATTAGTGAGATTTTTCGTTACCTCAATAAAATCTTCACGGTAGGCTGACACGGTGTTATTTTTGTCTGCTTCGCCCTGCACCCAAAGACACAGCTTTTGGCTTTGAGTGAAATGTCCTGATGCGATTTCTGCGTTGTAGGTTTTTTCGGCTTGTTTGTAAACAGCTAAGGCACGCTCGTAGGCATCGGCACCTTCTACCCATTTGTTGACAGCTGTGCCACCCCAAGCGGCGTTTACTACCCAGATTTTGTCGCCTGTGAGCTGGTTGTATTTATAGGCAAAACCTGAGTCGGGACCTGTTTTGCCCTGTCCGTCTAAAGTAAGGGAATTGAGCTTGTAAACAAGGTTTTTGCCACTGACTGATAAGTTGTTATCTAAGCTAAGTGAGCCTGCAACGTAGTCGGGTGCTTGCTCTTTTGTGCAGACAGTATAGTTTGAAATGCCGGAGATTTTCTTTGCTCGTGAGTCGTTTGACGGAGCGAATGTTGAGAAAACTTCGCCTCTTTGACACACAACCGAGTCCTCGGGATGGTAACCGAGATTTGCCGCAACTGAGCCTTCGCCGTTGCTCTGACCGCTGATGTAAACGATGGTGAGCGGTGCAGGGGAAACGGTTATGTTAAGTACGGTTGAATTAACGGTTGCGGTGCTTGTACCATTCAAAACACTCTGTGCTGTTTTGAGGTCTGATGATTTTACAAGAAGCACTCTGGCACTTCCCACGCCGCTGCAGTAAAAGCTTTTGTCAGACTCACTTTGCAAAACTGAGCTGTCTTTTGTGTTTGTGACTTTACCGCCAGATACCTTGTAAGAAGTCACTGTGTCATTGTAAATATTAGCGATTGAGTATCCGCTATAATAGTCGTCTACAGCGCATATGTCGTTGTACTCAAGGCTTAGCTCAAGCTCATTTGTTATGTTGAAGTTAAGTGGGATTTCACCACTATTTGAGCCCAAAACAGCAGTGTCGGGTGTTGCGGATGAAAGCTCTGTCTGTGTGCTTTCTATAGCCTGTGTTGAAGTAGCAGGGATAAAGCACAAAAGCATAGTCAGTATCAGCAAATGCGAAATGATTTTTTTCATATTGCCTCCAAAATATATCAAACGTAAGAAAGGTCAAATCTTCACATTATAATGATATACCTATAAAAGATATTAGTCAATATGTTTTACAATATATAGACAAAAGCGGAAAAGAAAAGGTCTCTGTAATCAGAGACCTTTAGTGTTAGTAATGTAAAAGAGATTATTCGTAATCAACAACGTCGCACCAAGAAAGCAGGAACTCACGCTCTTTTTCGTTGCCTTTTACTGACTGTGAAGCCGCAACGATTGGCATCCATTTCTGAACGTACTGCTTAGCTGTGTTGCTCTTTTTGCAGAAGAGGTTTAAGTATTCGTTAGCAAGCTTTTCTTCACCCTTTAAGCAGAACAGGAGATATGTTCTTGCAACGTCAGCAGTAGCGTTGCCCTGAGTAGCGTGTGCCCAGTCGAGGATGAATGGAGTGCCGTCTTCAGTGATAATGATATTTGATGGGTTAAAGTCGCCGTGGCAAACTTTCTTGTGCTTTGGCATACCTTCTAAACGTGTGTGAAGCTCGTAGCGAGTTGTTGCGTCTAAGGATGAAGCGCTGATTTTGCGGTTCATCTTGTCTTTTAATTTGTTGAGCATAGGGCAGGTTTTCTCGTGAACTGTAAGCTGTAAGTCAACGAGAAGTTCAAGATACTCGCTCATTTTGTCAGGATTTTCCTGCATAAGCTGTAAGAGTGTTTTGCCCTCGATGAAATCAGTAACGATTGCCCATTTGCCGTCAACCATTGTTACTTCCTGAATCTTTGCGATGTTGAGGCCTGTTTCTTCAATTCTAGCCTGATTGAGCGCTTCGTTGAGGATATCAGCCTTTGAGTAGTTTGTGTCAAAAACCTTGATACATCTGTCACCGTCGCGGTAGATTACCTTGTCTTTTCTTGTAGCGATTACATTGTCAAGTTTCATCGTAATATCCTCCTTTAAGCTTTTGTTGGCATTTCTTTTTCAGTAAAGTGCTTGCCGTAGTATGCGTTTAAGTACATCTGCTTGATTTCAGACATTAATGGGTAACGTGGGTTTGCACCTGTGCACTGGTCATCAAATGCCTGCTCAACCATATCGTCGAGTCTGTTTAAGAAGTCTTCTTCGTCAATGCCGTAGTCTTTGATTGTATCCTTGATACCAACCTGTGTTTTAAGGTCGTTGATAGCCTTAATAAGAGCTTCGAGCTTCTCTTCGTCTGTGTTACCGCCTAAGCCTAAAGCGTCAGCGATTTCAGCGTAACGAGCAAGTGTGTGTGGGTGGTCATACTGTGAGAATGTACCCATCTTTGCAGGAGCTTCGCTTGCGTTGAAACGGAGAACTTCCTCAATCATAAGTGCGTTAGCAACACCGTGTGGGAGGTGGTGGAAAGCACCGAGCTTGTGAGCCATTGAGTGACATACACCTAAGAATGCGTTAGCAAAAGCCATACCTGCGATTGTAGCGGCGTTAGCCATCTTTTCTCTTGCTTCAACGTCTGTCTGGCCGTTTTCGTAAGCGCGTGGGAGATACTTGAAGATATTCTTTAATGCCTGAATAGCTAAACCGTCTGTGTAGTCTGTAGCGAGCATTGCGGCATAAGCTTCAACTGCGTGTGTTACAGCGTCGATACCTGATGCTGCTGTAAGACCCTTTGGAGCTGACATATGGAAATCTGTGTCGATGATTGCCATGTTTGGAAGTAACTCATAGTCAGCAAGTGGATACTTGACGCCTGTGCTTTCGTCTGTGATAACAGCGAATGGTGTAACTTCAGAGCCTGTACCAGCGGAAGTTGGAACAGCGATGAAGTAAGCTTTTTCACCCATCTTAGGGAATGTATATACACGCTTACGGATATCGATGAAACGCATTGCCATATCCATAAAGTCAGCGTCTGGGTGCTCGTAGAGTACCCACATAATCTTAGCGGCGTCCATAGCTGAACCGCCACCGAGTGCGATGATTGTGTCAGGCTTGAAAGCTGACATCTGCTTAGCACCGTCTTTAGCGTTCTTTAAAGTTGGGTCAGGCTGAACGTCGAAGAATGTTTCGTGAGCAATGCCCATTTCGTCGAGCTTATCTGTGATAGCCTTTGTGTAGCCGTTTTCGTAAAGGAAAGTATCTGTTACGATGAAAGCACGCTTTTTACCCATAACGTTTTTGAGCTCGTCAAGTGCTACAGGTAAGCATCCTTTATTGATGTAAATCTTCTCAGGAGCTCTGAACCACAGCATATTTTCCCTTCTTTCTGCTACTGTCTTGATATTTAAGAGGTGCTTAACACCTACGTTTTCACTTACTGAGTTACCGCCCCATGAACCGCAACCGAGTGTGAGT
>JAFUOM010000047.1 GCA_017481885.1 Ruminococcus sp. | reverse complement strand
GACATCAGACTCACATGGATAGTGTTTTTGAACGCGTTATTCTGCTTCTTCTCGCTATATATATGCGGTGCATACAACAAAGTTTGGCGAGATTTCAGCAAGAAAGACTACGTTTATTGCTCGGTTGGTGTTGCAGCTGGTTTATTACTAAGCGGATTTTTTGCTAGTCTTGCCGAGAAACAAGCTAATCCGTTGTTTTATGTGGTGAATTTCTTTGTTACAGTGGGCAGTATTACATTTTTCAGATTTATATTTAAGCGTACTTTTATCAACCTTACTGAGGTTGGACGCTCAGAAAATTACGAGCGTACGCTTGTAGTCGGAGCAGGACAAGCTGCAAGAATTATCCTTACAGATATCCAGAACGCTCACGCGGATCCGATGAATCCGTCTCGTAATATTCTACCTGTATGCCTTGTTGATGATGACCCGAGAAAGCGTGACACAAAGCTTATGGGTGTCGAGGTAATAGGAACAACAAGAGATATTCCTCGTATTTGCAAGGAATTTAAGGTTGAGTTGATTATCTTTGCTATTCCGTCATGTACTCAGGAAGAACGCAAGGAAATAATGGAGCTTTGTTCACAGACTCAATGCAAAATCAAGACGGTTCCATATCTTGGACAGATTTTGTTTGATGATGATAATAATCCTCAGCTTTTGAATCAGGTTAAGGATATCAAAATCGAAGATTTACTTGGTCGTGACCCGATATCATTTGATAAAACCGAGATAAGAAAATTTATCGAAAACAAGGTTTGTATGGTCACTGGCGGTGGCGGTTCGATAGGCTCTGAGCTTGTGCGACAGATTGCAAAGTATGGACCAAAACAGGTTATCATCGTAGATATTTACGAGAACAACGCTTACGATATTCAGCAGGAATTAAAGCTTGAATACGAAGATGCTCTCAACCTTGTGACACTTATCGCTTCAGTCAGAGATTATGACAAAATGAATGCGATTTTCGGTCAGTATAAGCCACAGGTTGTATTCCACGCGGCAGCCCACAAGCACGTTCCGTTGATGGAAACTTCTCCAGAAGAAGCTGTAAAGAATAACATTTTCGGTACATGGAATATGGTTACTATAGCTGAAAATCACAACGTTGAGAAATTTGTTATGATTTCCACAGACAAGGCGGTTAACCCGACAAATGTTATGGGTGCTACAAAGCGTTGTTGTGAAATGATTGTTCAGTATAAATCCCAGAGCGGTTCAAAAACAGAGTTTGTGACCACTCGTTTTGGTAACGTTCTTGGCTCTAACGGTTCGGTTATTCCGCTTTTCAGACGTCAGATTGAAGCTGGAAAGCCTGTTACAGTTACTCACCCTGATATCATCCGTTACTTTATGACCATCCCTGAGGCTGTTTCTCTTGTGCTTCAAGCTGGTGCGATGGCTCATGGTGGCGAGATTTTTGTTCTTGATATGGGTGACCCTGTCAAGATTACAACTCTCGCAGAAAACCTTATCAGAATGTACGGTAAGGTACCGTACAAAGATGTCGAAATCAAATTCACAGGACTTCGTCCAGGTGAAAAGCTGTTTGAAGAGCTCTTAATGGATGAGGAAGGCCTCAAATCCACAGCTAATAAGAAAATCTTTATCGGCAACCAGATTGATATTAATGAACAACAACTTCTGTCAAAGCTTGATGCTTTGAGAACCTATGCAGAGAATAACGACAGTGACAACACTGTTGATATGCTCTCGGATATTGTTCCAACATTTAATCACAAAGTTAACAGGTAATAATTATTCAAGGAGAAAGAGTTATGAAAGTACTTCTCACCGGCGGTGCCGGATACATCGGAAGCCACACTTGTGTGGAGCTTTTAAACAGTGGCTACGAGGTAGTAATCGCGGACAATTTTAACAATGCAAGTGAAAAGGTTATTGATAGAATCAAGAAAATTACCGGCAAAACTGTCGAGGTTTTCAAGATTGATGTTGCTGACAAAGAGGCTTTGCGTGAGCTTTTCGCAAAATGCGATGTAGAGGCTGTAATTCACTTTGCGGGTTACAAAGCGGTTGGCGAAAGTGTTGAAAAACCGATTATGTACTACAGAAACAACCTTGATACAACGCTCACTCTCCTTGAGGTAATGGCTGAATACGGCGTTAAGAAAATCGTTTTCAGTTCCTCTGCTACAGTTTACGGTGTACCAAAGGTTGTGCCACTTAAAGAGGGGATGCCTACTTCCTGCACAAATCCTTACGGATGGACAAAGTTGTTTAACGAGCAGATTTTAACCGATGCAACTGTTGCTGATAAAGAGCTTTCAGTTGTGCTTCTCAGATATTTCAACCCTATCGGTGCTCACGAGAGTGGTCTTATTGGCGAAAGCCCTAACGGCATTCCGAATAATCTTATGCCTTACATCACTCAGGTTGCTGTAGGTAAGCGTGAAAAGCTCGGAGTTTTCGGCAACGATTACGATACTCACGATGGCACGGGTGTGCGTGACTATATCCACGTTGTTGACCTTGCAAACGGCCACCTCAAGGCTCTTGAGTTTATTAACAACGGCCACAAGGGTACAGAGATTTTCAACCTCGGCACAGGTACAGGTTACAGCGTTCTTGATATTGTAAAAGCCTTCTCACAGGTTAATGACCTCGAGATTCCATACGCTATTATGGACAGACGTGCAGGCGACGTTGCAGTTGTTACTGCTGACCCACAGAAAGCTAACGAAGTGCTCGGCTGGGATGCAAAGTTTGGCCTTAATGAAATGTGCCGTGACTCCTGGAACTGGCAGAAAAACAACCCGAACGGGTACGATGAGTAAGTTTTTGCAATAATAATGCATAAAAAATACAGGGTATTATTGGTGTAAATGTAAAAAACAGTTGAATAGTTTGACGCCCTCGGAGAAATTTCCGAGGGCTTTTTGTGTTGTTTGACGAAAAAACCTAAAAAACCGCATAGTAAAGCTATTTTTAAGAGTTTTTGAACCAGTGATAAAAAGTGTTATTAATTTGACAATATATATGTTATATTGTAATATATTAAAGAATGTAATATTAAATTAGGGGTAATGGGCGAAGTCCCTATTGAGTATAGTAATGCGGTTTATTTATCTTAACATTTTATTGAGATACTATAAATGATTGATGAGGGGAAAGTTATGAGATATTTAGTTGTTGTGGCACATCCAGATGATGAAGTGCTTGGTGCAGGAGGTACTATAATAAAACTTATAAATGAAGGTCACGAAGTTGCTATTGCGACCATGTCGAATAGTGCTACTGCCAGAAAGAATATATCTGATACACTTAATGAAGATCAATCCGAGGCTATGGCTGTACTTGGTGTTAGTAATAGTTATTCAGCTGATTTTCCTAACATAAAAATGAATACAATTGGTCATCTGGAACTTGTACAGTTCATTGAAAAATGTATCGTTGATTTTCAAGCGGATGCAATTATTACACATCATCCAACGGATACCAATAATGATCATACGGTCACGTCTTATGCAGTTCAAGCTGCAAGTAGGCTATATTTACGACGAGAAGGAGTTCCTACACTTAAAGAGTTACTTTATATGGAGGTAGCTTCTTCAACTGAGTGGTCATTAGATTCGTCTTCAAGTCGATTTACTCCTAACTATTTTGTTGAGATAGGTGAATCTGGAGTTGATAAAAAACTAGAGGCTTTAGAAAAGTATAAGGGTGTAATGCGTCCGTATCCGCATCCCCGTTCAGCGGAGGCTATTAGAGCCTTGGCTACATACAGAGGCTCACAGGCAGGTTGTTGTTATTGCGAGGCTTTTGAATGTGTATACAGAAAGAGGTAGGAAACACATTATGCAGAGAGCAGTTAAAAGAGTTTTTGATTTTTGTTTTGCGTTAGGTTGTTTATTCTTTGCTTTACCAGTGATACTTTTGGCTATGCTTGTTGTACATATAAAGTCTCCAGAAGATCCAGTTATATTTAAACAAAAACGTGTAGGATATAAAGGGAAACTTTTCACAATATATAAACTACGTACGATGACAAATGAGCGTGATGGAGAAGGGAATCTTTTGCCTGATGAAAAACGTTTGAAAAAGTGGGGGGTTATCATAAGGAAGACCAGTATTGATGAGTTGCCACAGATTTTTAATATTTTGCTTGGTCAAATGTCATGGATAGGACCAAGACCTCTGCTTGAAAAAGAAATGTCGGTTATGACGATAGAAGAACAGCAAACTAGGCAATCTATGTTACCTGGAATAACAGGTTGGGAAGCTATAAACGAAGGATTAACTGATACGCGTGAAGCAATGGCACAGTATGATCTTTACTATGTTAATAATTGGAATCTGGCTTTTGATATCAAGATATTCTTTTTGACTATAATGATACTATTTACTGGTAAACGTTCTGATGAGGAGCATAGAGCTCCAAAGGTAAAAAAAGAAGAAATAAAGACAGAAAAAATATATTCAGAAAAATAAGAGGGAAAATATGGTAGTTTCTATACATCAACCAGACTATATATCATATCTTGGATATTTTTATAAAATCAGTAAATCAGATGTATTTGTTTACCTCGATGATGCTCAGTTTTCAAATGACAATATGCATCATTGGAACAGAATAAAGACTCCACAGGGAGAGTGTAGGCTTAAGATACCTGTGCAACAGCATATGGGCGATGCTATTAATAGGGTTCGCACAAAGGATGAGCTTAAGTGGAAGGATAAACATCTTAAAACTATTGAGATGAACTACAAGAAGGCAACATTTTTTGATGATATTTTTCCTCAGTTTCAGCAAATTTTAATGCAGAATTATAATAGCTTGGCTGATATGAATATAGCTATTAACAATTGGATTATCGATGGTTTTGGTTTCAAAGTTAAAATAGTGAAATCTTCGGAGCTTAACTTGAATTCCGTCAAAGAAGAGCGAGTGATTGATATCGTTAAGCTAATGGGTGGTAATGTATATATTTCAGGCCATGGTGCGAAGGCATATCAAGTTGAAAAACATTTTACTGACAGAGAAATTGAACTTGTTTATACCGAATATCAACCGATCGAATACAAGCAATGCTGGCCTAAGGTTGGGTTCCTGCCATATATGTCTGTTATTGATTATCTATTTAATTATGGTTTTGATTGGGAGTATGTGAAACAAGCTGTAGAAGGGCTGAAAAATGGAGATAGGTAGTTTTTTAGAGTTGCAGTTTTCAAAGGGGAGAGAATACTACAACGATTCTCATAATATAGCTAGACTCAACAGTGGTAGAGCCGCTATATGGCATGCTAGCCGTGTGTTGGGATGCGATACAATTTGGGTGCCTTATTATCAATGTGATACTGTACGAGATTTTCTTCTTAGGCATAATATGTCAGTGAAGTATTACCATATTGATGAAAAATTCAACCCGCTTGATTTGGAGCCCTTGGAAAACGAGGCAGTAGTTATTGTAAACTATTATGGCATTATGAGTAATAATAGATTGCTTGAATTATCTGGTCACTATTCAAATGTTATTATAGATAATTCTCAGAGCTTTTTTTCAAAACCGATAGATGGATGTATGAGTGTGTATTCCGCTCGCAAGTTTGTTGGTGTATCTGATGGTGCATATGTTATTGGTGAAGGTGCAAATAAGTATCTGGATGAATATCCACAGTGTTATTCATCTGATACAGCAGTTTTTTTGTTGCAGCGCATAGAGTATGGTTGTGAGGGAAAGACATACAAGGCACGTATGATAAATGAGAACAGAATAGATAGCGAGGACACTATGCTCATGTCTAAGCTAACACAGGTTATCCTAGATGGGACAGATTATCATTACATAATAAAGAAAAGAAGAGAAAATTTTGAGCTAGCTCATAAGTTGTTTTCTAGTATTAATCGTATAGATCCTACTATTTATTATGATGAGAGTTGTGTACCTATGGTATATCCTTTGGTGGTTGAAGATGATTCTTTAATCGATAGGTTGATTGAGAATAAGCATTTTCAGGGTCATTGGTGGAGTTATTTACTTGATGAAGTCAATAAGGAAGGCTTTGAGTACTGGCTTTCTCGATATGTTATCCCGATTACGATTGATCAGCGATATGGGTATGAACAATTGAGATTTATCAGAGATATAGTGGGATATAATTTCAAATGATTGTAATTGTTTTATGGGAGATTTGATAGTGAAAAAAATTTGTATAGTAGCAACAAATGGAACTTCATTGGTCAATTTTAGAGGATCATTCATCAGTGAATTAGTTTCTAAGAACTACGATGTAGAGTGTGTATCTATTGAGCCATATGAAGAAATAGGGGAGAAGATAGAGCAGCTCGGTGCCAGATATACGCAAGTAGCAGGTGATAGAGTCGGTATTGGTGTTTTTAGCGGTTTGCGTATGATATACGAGTATAAGAAAATGTTTAATGAGAAGAAACCAGACGTCTGCTTTCTTTATATGAGCAAACCGATTGCTTTCGGAGGGATTGCGGCTTCTATGTGTAGGATAAAGCACATAAATATCCTGATCAACGGACTTGAAAATGCGTACTATCGCACAGGAATTAAAGATTTTGTTGTGCGTTGCGTGATGTCTACAGCATATAAATTTGTGTCGAAACGCTCAGATAATGTTTTTTTCCAAAATCATGACGATATGGAATATTTTAAAACACATCATATTCTCACAAAAGATAACGCATGTGTTGTTGGTGGCTCTGGTGTCGATATGGAGTATTTCAAAAAAAGCGAGTTACCAAAACAACCTGTGGTGCTTATGGTTGCACGTCTTTTGTGGAGTAAAGGTATAAGAGAATTTCTTGCTGCAGTGAGTCTTGTGAAGAAAAAACACCCTGATACAAAGGTTCTCTTGGTTGGCGGATTGGACTATAATGATGAGGCACTTAAGGAAGAAGAGCTCAACAGATATATTGCAAGTACCGATATTGAGTACTGTGGCTATGCTCATGATGTAAGACCGTTTTTGGATAGATGTTCGATATTTGTGCTTCCGTCATATCACGAAGGACTTCCTAGATGTGTTATTGAAGCAATGTCAGTAGGTAGGCCAATTGTTACAACTGATGTTCCTGGATGCAGGGAAACAGTAATAGAAGGTGAAAACGGTTTTCTTGTTCCAGCCAAAGACTATGTGCTTCTATCTGAGAGTATTCTTAGACTTGTTGAAGACAAGGAGCTGAGAGAAAAGATGGCCTCTGCTTCCTATGAGTTATGTAAGAAAAAATTTGAAGTTAATTTAGTCAATAGCGAGATGTTGACTAATATAGAAAAATATTATGAAACCTGAACAAAATCTTTTTAGGAGAGATATTATGTATACATCACTTTATGAGAAACTTTTAAACAAAGAAGAAAAATTATCACTTGTAGGTCTTGGTTATGTAGGTATGCCTATAGCTGTAGCTTTTGCAAAAAAAGTTGATGTTGTTGGTTTTGATCTCAATGCTAAGAAGATTGAGCTTTACAAGTCGGGTGTTGATCCTACTAATGAGGTAGGTGACGATGCTATCAAGGCTACAACAGTAGATTTTACTGCTGACGAAACTAAGCTTAGAGAAGCAAAGTTTCACATTGTTGCAGTTCCTACTCCTGTTAATGATGACCACACTCCTGATTTAACACCTGTTGCAGGTGCATCACAGATTTTAGGTCGTAATCTTACAAAGGGCTCTGTTGTTGTGTTTGAATCAACAGTTTATCCTGGTGTTACAGAGGATGTTTGTATTCCAATCCTCGAGCGTGAGTCAGGCCTTAAATGCGGAGTTGATTTCAAAATAGGTTACTCACCTGAGAGAATTAACCCTGGTGATAAGGTGCACAGACTTGAAACTATCACAAAGATTGTTTCTGGTATGGACGACGAGGCCCTTGACGTTATCGCTAAGGTATATGAGCTTGTAATTGAAGCAGGTGTTCACAGAGCTGAGAGTATCAAGGTTGCAGAAGCTGCTAAGGTTATTGAGAATAGCCAGCGTGATATCAACATTGCGTTTATGAACGAGCTGTCTATTATTTTTAATAAGATGGGTATTGATACACAGTCTGTCCTTAAAGCTGCTGGTACAAAGTGGAACTTCCTCAAGTTCTATCCGGGACTTGTTGGAGGTCACTGCATCGGTGTTGACCCTTATTACCTTACATATAAGGCTGAAATGATGGGTTATCATAGTCAGATTATCCTTTCAGGTCGTCGTATCAACGATGATATGGGCAAATATGTTGCTGAGAATATGGTTAAAAAGCTTATTGCCGCAGACAAGCCTGTAAAAAATGCTAAGGTTGCAATTCTCGGATTTACTTTCAAAGAGAACTGCCCTGATACAAGAAACACAAAGATTATTGACATTGTAAATGAGCTTAAAGAGTACGGTATTACTCCGGTTGTTGCTGACCCTGATGCTGATGCTGATGAGGCTAAGTGGCTCTATGGTATCGAGTTTGATGATATCAGCTCAATTAAGGATATGGATGCTGTTGTTCTTGCTGTTGCACATGACAGCTTCAAGCAGTTTGATAAGAGTAGCTTTGATGCAATGTATGGTGATGGTCAGAAGATTATGATTGATATAAAGGGATTGCTTGATCGTAAAGAGTATGAGGGAGCAGGCTATTCATACTGGAGACTTTAATATTTGGAGATGTAAAACATGGGATACAGTGAGCTTAAATTTCCTGAAAACTCCCTGTTTTTAGTAACAGGTGGCGCAGGATTTATCGGTTCTAACCTTTGTGAAGCGATACTTAATATGGGTTACAAGGTCAGATGTCTTGATGACCTATCTACTGGTAAACAGGAAAACGTTGATATGTTCCTTGATAATCCGAACTACGAGTTTGTAAAAGGAGATATCAAAGATCTGGACACTTGTATGAATGCATGTGAAGGCGTTGATTACGTTTTGAATCAGGCTGCATGGGGAAGTGTACCACGTAGTATTGAGATGCCGCTTTTCTATTGTGTTAACAATATTGTTGGAACTCTTAATATGCTCGAGGCGGCTAGACAAAATGGCGTTAAAAAGTTTGTTTATGCATCATCGTCATCGGTATATGGGGATGAACCTAATCTTCCTAAAAAAGAAGGTAGAGAAGGTAACTTGCTTTCTCCTTATGCTGTATCAAAGCAAAGTGATGAGGAATGGGCTAAGCAGTATACCAGACATTATGGTCTGGATACTTATGGAATGAGATACTTCAATGTGTTTGGTAGACGTCAGGATCCGTTTGGAGCATATGCAGCTGTTATTCCTAAATTTTTAAAACAGCTTTTGAATGGTGAGACGCCAACAATCAATGGTGACGGCAAACAGAGTCGCGACTTTACATATATTGAAAACGTTATTGAAGCTAACTTGAAGGCTTGTGCTGCCCCAAGCAGTGCCGCGGGTGAGGCTTATAATATCGCTTATGGTGGCAGAGAGTATCTGCTTGATATTTATTATGGTCTTACTGAAGCGCTAGGTGTTGATATTGAGCCTAACTTTGGTCCTGACAGAGCCGGCGATATTAAGCATAGTAACGCCGATATTAGCAAGGCTAAAGAGCTTTTAGGTTATGACCCTGACTGGAGCTTTGAAAGAGGAATCAAAGCTGCTATAGAGTGGTATAAGGAGAATTTGTAAGTTTAAGGAGAATGATGTTGTATGATACCAAAAGTAATACACTATTGTTGGTTCGGTGGAAACGAAAAGACGGAGTTAATTAGAGAGTGTATAAAAAGTTGGAAAAAATATATGCCTGATTATGAAATAATTGAGTGGAACGAAACTAATTTTGATATAAACTCAAACTTATATGTTGCTCAGGCTTATAAGGCTAAGAAGTGGGCTTTTGTATCAGATTATGCTAGACTATATGCCATTTACAATTTTGGCGGAATATATTTTGATACTGATGTTGAAGTGATTAAACCTATGGACGACTTCATAAGAGATGAAGCTTTTACTGGGTTTGAATCGAAGGATTCTCCGGTGACAGCTATAATGGGAGCCGAAAAAGGCCATATTTTATTTAAAGAATTACTTGAACATTATAAAAGTATCCAATTCATTAATGATGATGGTACATATAACATGGTGACAAACACTCACATTATTACAGATTATCTTGTGAAAAATGGAATTAAGAAAAATGGTAAGGAACAGGAGATAAATGGTTTTAAAGTTTATCCAGCTATTTATTTTTGTCCAAATAACTTTTCACGCATTTTTAATATTACTTCAAAAAAAAGCTATACGATACACCATTTCGATCAGAGTTGGAGAGATAAAAAAAGAGATGAAACGAAACTTTTGGGAAGAATTAGAAGATATATTGTTGGTGTTTTGAGAGATATAGCAGGGACAGATACTCTGGAACGGATTAAGAAAACACTTAAGTTTTGATTTGTTATAGGGAATAAATATGTCTAGTTTTATATTCATTTTTATTTTTGAAGTATTTATTTGTAATACACTTCTTACTCCGACACTTGATACTAACGCAGAACCTGTATCTTTGGTAATGATGGCAATAAACATCTTCATAGTTCTCGCTTTACTTCTACTGGTGAGGAAAGAGCAGGAGGATCGAGAGATGGTTACAAAGATGCTTGTTTTCTCCTTTTTTATAAGAATTTTTCTATTATTATGGGATGTTTATGCCAGAGATATTTTTATTCTACCAAACAGTGAGGCTGATGCTGTGTGGTATCACAAGATTGCGGTATCGTTTGCATTTCAAGGTAGAGCTGACATTGTAGACTTGACAGACTACTCCTATTATGTGGGTTTATTGTACAAAGCTATCGGTGTTCAAAAGGTTACGGTAGAATTTTTACATGTTTTCGTAACTATGTGGTCAATGGTACTTATTTATAAGATTGTGTGTAAATTTGAGATTGATGCCAAAACCCGAAAAATGGCGATGGCGTTTGTTTGCTTTCTACCCAACCTGATGATTATCAGTACCGTATTTTTGCAAGAATCAGTAATAGCATTTTTCGCGATAGCATCGTTGTATTTATACACGGTTTGGTGGACTGAGAATAAAACGATTTATTTTATTTTTGCACTCCTTGCTTCTGCTGCGAGTGCTTTCCTGCATACAGGCGGAGCGGTTATGGCAATATCGTTTGTTGTGACATATATGCTTATTGGCAACAAGGAACGAGAATTACGTATTACAGGTAGTAAACTGTTTTTGGGTGTCGTCCTGATTTTTGGTTTACTTTTTGTTATGTCAACATTTGGTGATACTCTGTTTGGTAAGATTGGTGGAGAATTGAGTGCAGAATCAATCACATCTAACGTCGGAAAAACTGATAGAATTTCAGACTCAGACTATTCGGTAGGTATTAAAGGTTTGCCTCCTGCAGTTGATATTATAGTCAACTCACCAGTACGAGTAATTAGCTTTATTTTTGCACCGCTACCATGGATGTGGAGGGGTGTCTCAGATATCGTCGCGTTCTTTGGAAGTGCGCTTTTCTATATTTATGTTTTTGTTTTGGTAATAAAAGCTTTAAAGGCAGGCAAGGGCAAGAATAAACCTGACAATATTTGGGGATTTTTTATTGTTTTAGTTATTACATGGCTTATAGCATCTCTAATGTTTGGATGGGGTGTTTCGAATACCGGTACTGCACTCAGACACAGAGAAAAATTTACTTATATTTGTGTCGTTTTGTTTGCGGTAGCTAAGGAATGTATACGACTTTTGGAGTTAACAGATTATGAGCAAAAAAATATCGATAATAGTACCGATATACAAGGTAGAAGACTACCTAAAAAGATGCGTTGATAGTATTTTGAATCAAACGTATCAAAATCTTGAGATTATTTTGGTTGATGACGGATCTCCTGATAATTGTCCGAGGCTTTGTGATGATTTTGCGAAAATGGATTCAAGAATCAAGGTTGTGCATAAAGAAAACGGTGGTTTATCTGATGCACGAAATGCCGGCATGGATGTAAGCACAGGTGATTACATCGGATTTGTGGATTCAGATGACTATATTGATTCTGATATGTTTGAAGTGTTGGTTAACGCAATTGAGGAATATGACGCTGATATATCGTGTTGTCGCTATACACGTATTTGGGATGATGGAAAGTCAGAACAAATCGGAAATGATGGTAAGACATATGTGTACGAGGGATTGGATGGCTTAAAAGAATACTTATATGCTAAGACAGTAGATCCGTTTGCGTGCGCTAAACTGTATAAATCAAACAAGATAGGTAATCAGAAGTATTTGGATAAGCGAGTTAGGTTTATAAAAGGAATAATAGGTGAAGATAATCCATTTAACATTGAGTTCCTTAAAACAACGAATAGGATGGTAGTTGTCGGGAAATCAAAGTATAACTACTTACAGGAAAGACAAGGAGCTATCACCAGTGCGTCTGTTTCACAAAAAAAGATTGATTCAGTGTTTTATTGGGATAGTGTTAGTAAGGAGTGTAGGGAGAATTATCCTGAGCTTCTGGAGTATGCGTTGCGCAGACAAGCCTTGTTTTATGTAGGTTTATATAACAGAATATATAAAGATAAAAATTATGTAAAAGAGAAAGATATCATTAAATTGTTCGCAAAAGATAATCTCTCTGTTATCAGTCATAGTGATATATGCGAAAAAAGTGTTAAGTTGTCAGTATATCTGATTGCTAAAGCACCAAAGATATACGCTTTGATAATGCGTTTATATAAGAAAATAATTGGGGAGGCAAAACTGTGAACATACTTGTAGTTACTCCATTTTTTAAGCATGATAAAAATATAGCTTCAGTGCGTTGGACTAATATTTCTACTCGTCTTGCGAAAAAACATAATGTTATTGTGGTTACACAGCCACATGACGATATGGATATGAATACTGAGGTTTTCACTGATGAAAGTGGGATTCTTGTAGCAAGAATTAATCAAAAAACGGCTTACGAAAAATTTGCTGTTAAGTATTTCGGTGGAGCAACAGGTGATGACTGGCAGACTTCTTCTAATAGTGGTGATGAAGCTGCTCAGACCAAAGATTCATTTGTCAGAAAGCTAAAAAACAGAGTGCTTTTTGCTTCAATGAAGAGTAAAGCGAAAAACTATGCTAGGTATATAGTGAAAAACGTAATCCCAGCTGGTACAAAAGTTGATGTTGTAATTTCATCTGCTTGTCCATTTATAGAGATGATGTTCGGATATGAACTGAAAAAACAGCTCAAATGCAAGTGGATTAGTGATTTTAGAGATTTACCTTTTACAAAGGTTGAATCTGATGATGAAAAGCAGATGCAATTTATAATGGATAAATATCTTAGAATTGCTGATGCTGTTGTTACTATAGCATCACGAGGTAAAATGTATTTAGTAGAAGAAGGTTTATCTTGTGCTGATAAAACACACGTTATTACTAACGGTTTTTCGATGTTAGATGCTCGTGAGTCTGTTTATGTAGATGATAAAAAGCTTCACATTGTACATACCGGCTCTTTGTATGGAGGAGTAAGAAAAGCTGATTTGTTGTTTAAGGCAATACAGATTGCAAAAAATAACAATCCATTCTTTGATTACATTTTGGAGTGTGCCGGTGGAAATAACGAAACCATTGTTTCAACCGCTAAAAACTATGGAGAAGAGGTAAATGTGAAAAATTATGGGTTTATACCAAGAGAAAAGGCCCTTAATTTACAAGCACGAGCAGATATATTGTTAGCATTGTCTCATAAAAGGCCTGGAACCTTAGCTGCGAAATTATTTGAATATGTATTAAATAAAAAACCGATTGTGTTGATTTCATGTGGTAAGGGTGAGTGTTCTGATGAAACTGATTTTGTTAGAAACATTAATCTTGGCATAGCGGCAGATGAAGTGAATTTTGAACAGGATACACATAGTTTAGCGGAGTATCTGCTCAAACAGTTTGAGTTGAAATCAAACAGCTCTACTCTTGAGTACAGTCCTGATTTATCAATGATAGTTGAATATGATCATGACAACTTAGTGAAAAAATTTGAAAATTTATTTGTTGAAATTCAGATGAAGGGTTAATTATGAGTAAGTATAAAATCGCAGTAGCAGGTACTGGTTATGTTGGACTTTCTATTGCTGTTCTTTTAGCACAGCACAACGAAGTAAAGGCTGTTGATATCGTACCTGAAAAGGTGGAAATCATCAATAATAGGAAATCTCCTATTCAGGACGATTACATCGAAAAATATCTTGCTGAAAAAGAGCTTGATTTAGAGGCTACACTTGATGCTGAGTATGCGTACAAAGGTGCTGACTTTGTTGTTATTGCCGCACCTACAAACTACGACAGTAAGAAAAACTACTTTGATACGTCAGCGGTTGAGAAAGTTATAAGACTGGTTATGCAATATAATTCTGATGCTGTTATGGTCATCAAGAGCACTATACCTGTTGGCTATACAGCTTCAATTAGAGAGAAAACGGGTTCGAAGAATATTATTTTCAGCCCAGAATTTCTGCGTGAATCAAAAGCTCTTTATGATAATCTGTATCCGTCTCGAATTATTGTCGGCACTGATGAAAGCGACGAAAAACTGGTAAAAGCTGCACACACGTTTGCCTCGCTTTTACAGCAGGGAGCTATCAAAAAGGATATCGATACTCTTTTTATGGGTTTTACTGAGGCGGAAGCAGTAAAGCTTTTTGCTAATACTTATTTAGCTTTGCGTGTTTCTTATTTCAATGAACTTGATACTTACGCTGAGATGAAAGGTCTTGATACTAGACAGATTATTAACGGAGTTTGTCTTGATCCGAGAATTGGTTCTCACTACAATAATCCGTCATTTGGTTATGGTGGTTACTGTTTACCAAAGGATACAAAACAGTTGCTGGCTAATTACAATGATGTTCCTCAGGATATGATGTCCGCTATTGTGCAGTCCAATCGAACACGAAAGGACTTTATCGCTGACAGAGTACTTGAAAAAGCTGGATATTACTCAGGCAGTAGTCCGTATGATGCTCAGTGCGAAAAAAAGGTTACTATAGGCGTGTTTAGGCTTACAATGAAGAGCAACTCTGATAATTTCAGACAGAGTTCAATCCAGGGGGTTATGAAGCGTATAAAGGCAAAGGGAGCAACTGTTATCGTTTATGAGCCAACCCTTGATGAAGGCACTACTTTCTTTGGGTCAGCGATAGTCAATGATCTTGAGAAGTTTAAGTCTGTGTCCGATGCAATTATTGCGAATAGATATGATGAATGCCTTGAAGATGTTTGTGAGAAAGTTTATACACGAGATATCTTTATGAGAGATTGAGAAAGGAAACTCAAAATGAAAAAGATATTAGTAGTTTTTGGAACAAGACCAGAGGCTATAAAGATGTGTCCTTTGGTTAATGAACTGAAATCAAGAAAAGAGTTTGACACTAAGGTTTGTGTAACAGGTCAGCATAGACAGATGCTTGATGTAGTACTACAGGCGTTTTCTGTTGTTCCGGATTATGATCTTTCTATTATGAAGGATAAGCAGACTTTGTTTGATGTAACTACAAATATTCTGCTGAAAATCAAAGACGTATTAGAGAAAGAATCTCCTGATGTTGTTCTTGTACACGGTGATACATCTACTACGTTTGTTACCTCTTTAGCGTGTTTTTATCTGCAGATTCCAGTCGGACACGTTGAAGCTGGTCTTAGAACTTATAATATCTTTTCTCCGTATCCAGAAGAATTTAACAGACAGGCAGTTGGTATTATCAGTAAGTACAATTTTGCTCCTACTGAGTTGTCAAAGCAGAATTTACTTAACGAGGGTAAAAATCCTGATTCTATTTACGTCACAGGAAATACTGCTATTGATGCTCTCAAGACTACTGTCAAGGATGACTATACACATGAACAGCTCGAATGGGCAAAAGACAGTAAGCTTATTCTTATTACTGCTCATAGAAGAGAGAACTTGGGAGAGCCAATGAAGAATATGTTCAGAGCTATAAAAAGAGTTATGGATGAACATGGAGACATTAAGGCTATATATCCAATACATATGAATCCTGTTGTTAGACAAACTGCCAATGAGATTTTGGCGGGGGATGACAGAATTCGTATTATTGAGCCTCTTGACGTTCTAGATTTTCATAACTTCTTAAGTAGAAGTCACTTAGTTCTTACGGATTCAGGTGGTATACAGGAAGAAGCACCAAGTCTTGGTAAGCCTGTTTTAGTTATGCGTGATACTACTGAAAGGCCTGAGGGAATTGCTGCAGGAACACTTAAGCTTGTGGGCACTGATGAAGATACTATTTATAATGAGTTTTCTCGACTTTTAAGTGATAAAGAGGCATATGAAGCAATGAGCCATGCATCTAATCCTTACGGCGATGGTTTAGCTTGTAAGAGAATAGCTGATATTTTGGAGAAATATTAATTTATGAATATTTATATTATTCCGGCGTGGTATCCTCAAAATCAAGGGGATATCACTGCCAGCTTTTTTAGAGAACAGGCACACGCTCTTAGTCAGCGCGGTCATAATGTTACTGTTATACATATTGAACCGCTATCTGTTACTGGTGTGTTTTCGAAACCTTGGCATTCCAAGCGTATCTGGCAGGATGAGAAAGTGCGTACAATATACCACAAAGTTATTGTCCCTTTACCTGCAAAGTTTGGCGGTATTCAAGATAAATATATTTCGAATCTGTTTTATAAAATTATTAATGAGCAAATTTTAGAAGATTCTAAAAATGGTGTTGGGTCACCTGATGTTATCCATGCACATGTATCACACAGCTGTGCATACTATTGTGTTTCTGCTTCAAAAAGACTAGGAATCCCTCTAGTTGTTACTGAACATTATTCGGGACTGGTTTTGGGTACAGCTTCTGAAAAAGAATATGAAAGAGTTGCTTATACAATTAATAATAGTGATGCATTTATATTTGTCGGCAGTAGATTTCAGGACTATTTGTGCAATCGTTTGGGAGTAAACAAAAAAACCTATGTTGTACCTAATATGATTGATTCTGATAACTATACTATAAATCAGAGATTAGACAAAGATAGTTTTGCATTTTTAACGGCATGCCATCTCAAGTCTCATAAAAGTGTTGATTTAGTAATCAATGCTTTTCATAAAGCTTTTTCTAATGGTGAGAACGTTAAGTTGGTTATTGCTGGTAATGGTGATGAGTATAACAATCTGAAGTGTTTAATCAAAGAGCTTGGTGAGCAAAACAGAATAAGTATGTTTGGAAGATACACTCGTGACCAGAGCAAGGAATTATTTGCTAATACAGATGCGTTTGTGTTAACTAGCAAAGTTGAGCCATTTGGAATTGTATATATAGAAGCTCTTTGTAGTGGAATACCGTGCATCGGAACAAAAGGGCAGGGAGCTGATGATATCATTAATGAATCAAATGGGTTTACTGTTGATTATGGTGATGTCGAACTGCTTTCAGAAAAGATGAAAGAGTTATATAAAAACCAAGATAAGTACAACAGGCAGCATATAAGACAATCATGTG
>JAFUOM010000004.1 GCA_017481885.1 Ruminococcus sp. | reverse complement strand
GCTGTAAACATATCAACTTATGTCGGTTCTCAGGTTGGAGGATTCTTCGGAGCTGTGTGTGCAACAACGGGTGTTGTACTTCCTGCATTTTTGATTATTTTAATAATCGCCAAGATTTACGATAAATTCAAAAACAGCAAGACCGTAAAAGGTGCTATGTTTGGCTTAAAGTCAGTTGTAGTCGGACTAATCGGTGCAACTGTTATTTCAATTGCTATCGAAGTGTTCTTTGTTAACGGATTTACCGCTTCTGTATTTACAACGTCATATTTCTGGTTCTCTCTTGTAGTATTCGCACTGATGCTTTTTTTACTTCTTTATAAGAAATTAAGCCCGATTATCATAATTGTACTTTCTGCAAGCCTTGGTATCGTTGCAGGGTATACAGGAATCATTTAATAACTAATAAATTACGCACAGCTTGTATTAAAACAGGCTGTGCGTTTTCTTATATTTCACGCTTTATAGAGTCCAGTGCTCCTTTTTCTATACGGCTGACCTGAGCCTGACTGATGCCGATTTCCGTTGCAACTTCCATCTGTGTTTTGCCTTTGAAATATCTTAAAGACAGTATTTTCTTTTCTCGGTCTGATAGTCTTCTTATTGCCTCTTTTATTGCTATTTCATCAAGCCAGTCGTTATCGTCCACAGTATCGCCAACCTGATCCATAACATAGATTGTGTCGTTGCCTTCTGAAAACACAGGTTCATAAAGCGACACAGGCTCGACAATTGCTTCAAGGGCGAGTACCACATTTTCTTTTGGTACAGCAAGAACCTGTGCTATTTCTTCTACTGTTGGTTCTTTTCCGTTTTTGTTTGTGAGTTCTTCTTTAACCTGCATTGCGTGGTAGGCTGTGTCCCTCATTGAACGTGAAACTCTTACTGAGTTATTATCCCTCAGATATCGCCTGAGCTCACCACAAACCATTGGAACTCCGTAGGTTGAAAACCTTACATCAAGAGTAGGGTCAAAATTATCAATGGCTTTAATTAAACCGATAACGCCAACCTGAAACAAATCATCAGGGTTTTCACCACGATTAACAAAGCGTTGTATAACAGAAAGTACAAGTCGTAGATTTCCGTTAATCATCTTTTCTCTTGCTTTTTTTGCTTCTTCTTTTGAGCCTGTACGGATAATGTTTAGTAATTCACGTTTTTCTTTTTCGCTTAACACCTTGAGCTTTGAGGTATCAACACAACTGATTTCCACCTTGTTATAATACAATAAAAATCCCCCTTGGCATTACTTAACTTAAGTATTACCAAAGGGGTGTTTTTTAATTCAATTATTCATCATCTGTCTCTAAAAGCTCGACTTTTGCGTCAACTGATTGCACAGCTCTGAGTTTACGCTGAATCTGTCGTGTACGAACACCTGCCAAAGTATCAAGGTCTTTTGTAACAAGATTAATATGCTGTTGTGCTTTTGACAGTACATCTGCGAAGGTGTCAAACTCTTTCTTGACTGAACCGAGAACCTCCCATACTTCGGCACTACGCTTTTGAACAGCAAGGGTTTTGAATCCCATCTGTATGCTGTTTAAAAGTGCCGCCATTGTGCTAGGACCTGCAATATTAACTTTGTAATCACGTTGTAAAACCTCAACCATACCACGATTGACAACTTCGCTGTACAAGCCTTCGAAAGGCAAGAACATTATAGCAAACTCTGTTGTATATGGCGGGTCAATGTATTTATCGTGAATATCCTTTGCTTCTTTTTTGATTGTGGTAATAAGTGCTTTTGCACTGAGTTCTACAGCTTCTTTTGAACCACTTTCGTAAGCATCGCGCAGGTTAGCGTAGGTATCACCAGGAAACTTTGAGTCAATAGGAAGATAGATAAAGCCGTCGTCATCAGCCGGAAGCTTGATAGCAAACTCTACAACATCACGTGAGCCGTGCTTTGTCGCAACGTTTTCATCAAACTGCTCAGGCGCAAGTATTTCTTTTAAGATGGATGAAAGTTGAATTTCGCCCAAGATACCACGGGTTTTTACGTTAGATAAAACCTTTTTCAGGTCACCTACACCGTTTGCTAAGCTCTGCATTTCACCCAATCCCTTGTAAACCTGTTCAAGACGTTCCGACACAAGTGCAAAGGATTTATTCATCTTATCTTCAAGAGTTTTCTGCAACTTTTCATCAACAGTCTGACGCATTTTTTCGAGTTGCTTGTTGTTATCCTCCTGAATATAGCTTAACTTTTGCTCAACACTTCTTCTAATAAGCTCAAGCTTCTGTTCATTTTCAAGTGAGAATGTTTTCAGGCGTTCTTCAATACTCTTTGAATTTTCAGTCTGTGACTGAGCAAAATTCTGCTGATTAACAGAAATCATATCTCCCATATTCTTAACTGATGTCGCAACAGAATTTGACAATTCCTGTCGTAACATACTTAGTTGTTTTTCGTTTTTAGCCTCAAAATCAGATAAATCAGGCTTTACATTGCGGTTTTTAAGTATCAGCGAAATCGCAACAAATGACGCAACAAGCGATAGTACCGCCACACACAATATGATGATATCAATAGTATTATCTAACATAAGCAACTCCTGTGTTTTGTGATTTATGTACTGATTTTATCATTGCAGTACATTTTAGTCAACAAAAAAGCAGGAGTATCACTCAGGAAAATGTTGTAGCTATGTACTTTTCGCAAGTATAAGGAGAGTATACAAATTCATCAATATGCTCGCCTTTAAAGTAATACTTAGGTTTTTCAAGTAGCAATTCCGAGTCAAAAGTATCAATGATAATAAGCTTTATTTTCATTTTTGACGGGATAATACTTTTGATGTATACACTTGCTCGCTGACCTACCTTTAACCCATCTTTAAGTTCTGCAAGACCTGCTAAATTTGGGGCAAGCTCGACAAATGCACCGTAATTCTCAACAGAACGCACTATACCCGATACTGTCTCACCCTGCATAAAGCAATCCGCATTTTCTTGCCATGTTCCTAAAAGTTCTTTGTGACTAAGACTTATCCTGCCGTTTTCGATAGATTTAATAACAGCCTTAATATCCATACCAACAGCAAAACGTTCTTTTGGATGCTCGATTCTCGAAACAGAAATTGCATCAATCGGCATCAGTGCCACTACACCGCAACCGATGTCCGCAAATGCACCAAAAGCCTCCAGATGTGTTATTCGTGCAGGTACAACATCGCCAACTTTCAGCGTGCTTATGTATTTTTCCAGACATCTTCGTTGAGCTTTTTCTCGTGACAAAACTGCAATGGTATCACCATTATCCGCTGTAGTAAAATCAGTAATCACAAAACTCACAGGGCGATTAACACGTGAGATAACGGCAATATCACGCACTGTGCCCTCTTTTATTCCCACCGCTCCCTCTTCTCGTGGAATAATGCCTTTGATTTCTCCCATATCAACAATTAGATTGTGTTGTGCATCACACAGCGTTGCTCTGGCTTCGAGTATTTTTGAACTAAGTTTTGCTTCTCGCATATTTGAAAGGGATGACAGAGTCCTCACATTATCACAAGTGTTGATAAGTTTCCCCTCCGGTAAATAGCCTGTCATTTTGTGTCCTCCTTAGACTTTCTCTTTGTAATTTTTATGAGGAGCACATTTAATATATGCAAATGCAATATGAAGTTTGATTGAAAATTTGGGTTTAGCTATTGAAAAGAAAGAGAATATATATTAAAATCAACTTAGTCTTTTGACAAGAAAGGAAAAGATATTATGAAAAAAATAATTTCAATGGTTGTGGCAGTTTTGATGTGTGCAACAGTTCTTGCTGCTTGCGGTAACGACGTTGTATACTCAGGTACAACCGAAAAAACTAACAATTCATCACAAAGCGAGGAAAAGAAAATGACTTACGAAGCTAAACCAACAGACGCATTACTTAACATTGACGACATCAAGCTTGCTGAAGATGTTAACGTTGATGACGATTACGCAACAAGAGACCCTGAAAAAGGCGAAACAGTTGCTATTATCCACACAAATATGGGCGATATCTCAATGAGATTCTACGACGAAATTGCTCCACTTGCTACAAACAATTTTATCGCACTTGCAGAGGCAGGCAGATTCGACAAAACAATCTTCCACAGAGTAATTAGTAACTTTATGATTCAGGGTGGTGACTACACAAACTTCAACGGCACAGGCGGTGCTTCAGCTTATGGCGAAGAATTCCCATTTGAGTTTTCAGAGTATGCAACAAACATCAGAGGTTCAGTTGCAATGGCTCACGCTCAGGTTGGCGAAAATGGTAGCCAGTTCTACATCAATCAGGTTGACAACAACTACCTCGATGGCGGTTACACAGTATTCGGCTGGGTTTACGAAGGTATGGACGTTGTTGACGCTATCGCAGGTGTTCAGACAAACGGCAGCGACAAGCCTTTAGAAGACGTAATCATTGAGTACGTTGAGATTTTAGAATATTAATTTCCATTTCAGAATAATAACCCTTTAACTAATTTTTCTTGAAAGGAATTATAGCTATGTCAGATAAACCGATAGTCGCTATTATGTACGACTTTGACAAAACACTGTGCACCAAGGATATGCAGGACTACACCTTTATCCCAAGCCTTTCGATGAAGTCTTCTGACTTTTGGGCTGCAGCCAACGGCTTTGGTTTTTCAGAGCATATGGACTCTATCCTTGCGTATATGTATGTTATGATTCAGAAATCTAAGGAAAAGGGAATCAAGTTAAGCCGTGAATCACTTGTTAACACAGGAAAAGACATTGAGCTTTTCAAAGGAGTTACAGAGTGGTTTGACAGGGTTAATCAATATGGCGCACTGATTGGCGTGAGCGTTGAACACTATGTAATTTCATCAGGCTTAAAGGAAATTATCGAGGGTTCATCAATCAGCAAGAAATTCAAAGAGATTTTTGCCTGTGAATTCTACTATGACGAAACAGGACAGGCAGTGTGGCCGAAAACCGCGGTTAACTATACAAACAAAACGCAGTTTGTTTATCGCATTAACAAAGGTGTGCTTGATGTCGCAAACGATATCGACTTAAACCGCTCAATGCCTGATGACTCAAAGCGAGTACCGTTTTGCAATATGATTTACATAGGTGACGGTTTGTCAGACGTTCCGTGTATGAAGATGATGAAAGCATATGGTGGACAGGCGATTGCCGTTTACACTGACGCTAACAAAGAAAAGGTCCAGCAACTTTTGCTTGATGACAGAGTGGACTTCATCTTCCCTGCTGATTATTCAAAGGACGGAGCACTCGACAAAACTATGAAAAATATACTGCGTAAAATTGCCATTGCAGGTGATTTATACGACGAAAATTCCCGTCAGTTAAAAGGTATTAAAAACAACAATTAAAGGGAAGGCAACGACCTCCCTATATAAAGTACAAAAGGGTGTCTCACACATTGGTGGGACACCCTTAATTTTTTAGTATATTATCTTTTCTGAATTCTGCCACGGTTCTTGACCGATTTTACGATACTTGATGTAAGCATATATATAGTCGCAATAATAACTGCGGCAAGCAGGATGCACACGATAATTGTGTATTTGGGGTCAGTTGTTGTTTCATCACCCATATCTGTAATTTCAGCAGAGGATGAACAAGCTTTTACAAACTTTTCCTGCATATAAACGTAAACATCACTTGGTATGTTTGAGAATGTGTAGCACTTATCGAGGTACTCCTCAGGCGGATAGATAAGCTCGCAATTTTTCACTTCTTCGTCGAGCATTTCATAAGCACCGCTGTTTGGTGTGCCATATCCGATATACTCAGCATTCGCAAGCGCAACCTCAGGGTCACACATAAAGTTGATGAATAACTCAGCGTACTCCTTGTTCTGGCAACATGTAGGAATACACATTGCATCCACGAAAAGGTTACTTCCCTCTTCAGGCAAACAATACTCCAAATCAGGGTTATTGTCCATCATTGTGTAAATATCACCTGCGTAATACGGTGCGATGCCTGCCTGAGAGCCTTCCATCTCAGTAAAAACCTGGTCCATAACGTACTTTTTAAGGAGAGGTTTCTGAGATACAAGCTTCTCAGTAGCTCTGTCGATATCCTCGTGAGTAAATGTTTCTGCACCAGGATTTATTGGAGGGTCACAAAGCTGCATTGAAATAGCCATAGAGTCACGGGAATTGTTGAACATCAGAATTTTGCCTGCGTTTTTCTCATCCCATAAATCCTTAAAGCCTGTGATATCATCGTGACCCAGCACTTTTGGATTATAGCCCAAAGCTACAACACAAGTTGTATATGGCACAGAATACTCACCTGTCGGGTCATACGATGAGGTTTTGTACCTGTCCATAATGTACTTGTAGTTAGGAATATTCTCAAAGTCGATTTTCTCGAGCATTCCCTCAGTTCTCAATTTTGATATCATATAGTCAGACGGTATGATTACATCGTAAGACGAGTTAGAGTTTGACAAAATATTGTACATCTCTTCGTTTGTTTCGAAGTTGGTGTAATTAACCTTGATGTTATACTTCTTTTCAAACTCTTCGATAACGTCCATAGTATCGTCGTCACCGTTTGAGATGTATTCACCCCAGTTATATACATTGATTTCGCCTTCATAACCACCGCTTGCACCGCCACAACCTGAAAGGCACAACGGCAAAGCAACAATTATGATGCATAAAATAACGCATAATTTTCTTTTCATTTTCTACTCCCAAAATAGATTATGCACGAGATTTCTCTGCATCTTTGTCGCCTCTGATGTTAATAAGAATCAACACAAGCAGAATTGTGACAAACAGCAAAGCTGAAAGTGCATTAGCTTTTGGATTTATACGCTGATGGGTCATTGTATAAATCTGAATCGGCAGAGTCTGGAACTTACTGCCACGAGTGAAATATGTAATTACAAAGTCATCAAGACTGTAAGTAAAGCTTATGAGCATTCCCGAGAAAATACCAGGCATAATCTCAGGAAGAACAACCTTGAAGAAAGCTTTTACAGGACTGCAACCAAGGTCTAAAGCCGCCTCGTAAATACTGCTGTCCATACGTTTAAGTCTTGGCGTAACGTTCAGGATTACATATGGTGTACAAAAGCCGATATGTGCCAAAAGTACAGTAACAAAGCCCATTTCAAAGTTAAGCCAAGTACCTGTCATAGTGAACAACAGCATCAGCGACACACCGGTTACGATTTCAGGGTTAATGATAGGAACATTGGAAACAGTCTGTACAACTGTTCTATATCCACCCTTGAAGTTGTAAATACCGATTGCGGCAAGCGTTCCAAGGATTGTTGCAAACAGCGATGCTAAAAACGCAACAAGCAGTGAGTTATATAGCGACTGCATAATCTGTGAGTCATGGAATAACGCTACATACCACTTAAACGTAAAGCCCTTCCATACAGAAGTTTTTCCGTCGTTGAAAGAATAAGCGATAAGATAAATAAGCGGCAAATACAAAAATGCCATAATAAAACCGAAGTAAATCTTTTGAGAAAGCTTTTTCATACGCCAACCGCCTCCTCATCGCCAAACTTGTTCATAAACACAAGGAAACCTAAAATTACAACCATCAGCACTAAAGCAATAGCTGAACCTGTGTGGTGGTCAGACTGGAACACACGCTCAATTACGTCACCAATCATAAACTGAGTGCCACCTAAGTACTGAGCAACTAAGAATGTGCTGGCTGTTGGTACAAATACCATTGTGATGCCCGAAATGATACCAGGGACTGACAATGGAAAAACTACGTTTTTGAACACGTAAAACTTGCTCGCACCTAAATCCTGTGCGGCTTCAATGAGAGAATTATCGATTTTGCTCATAACTGTGTGGATAGGCAAAATCATAAAAGGTAAAAATTCGTAAACCATACCGAGAATGGTTGCACCTGAATTACCAATGAGCGTGACATCAATGCCAATAAAATTAAGCAGTGTATCAAGTGGACCATAGTTCTGCAGAATCTGAACCCACGCATAAATTCGAAGCAAAAAGTTCATCCACATCGGCACCATAATGAACATTATTATCATACTTTGCTTGCGTTCATCACATCGCGAAATCATAAAGCTCAGCGGATATGCAAGCACAAGACAGATAAATGTTGAAATCAACGCTACCCAAAGTGAGTATAAGAATACCTGCGAATAGTCAGCAGCACTTACAAAGGTGTCGAAAGTGAAGTTTCCGTTTGCATCTGTAAAAGCGTAGTATACAACCATACAGATTGGAACAATGGTAAAAAGAAGCATCCACAAAAGGTACGGATAAGCTGTCTTTTTAGTTTTCATCGGCGTTGTCCTCCTCAATTACTTCGAAGGTAGCCTTTGAAAAATCAAAGCTTATCGGAACATAGGTAGCAACCTGTTCGTCCTGATCACTTTGCATAAGCCATTTTCTTTCGTCTGACTCAAGGATGATTTCGTTATGTTCACCCTTCCAGATAACAGACTCGATGTACACCTCATCAAGGTCACCTACACCGTCACCCGCAATGTGTAGTCCTGCAGGAGGCAGGATAATGTGAAGCTTTGTGCCCTCTGCGTAGTAACAGTTAGGCACTTCAATCTCGTTATCCTCAATAGATATTGTAATTGTATTTGCTTCCTCATCACTATATAAAACGCTTGTGAAAATCTCGTTATTAGGAAGTAAAAACATTTTTCTCATAATGTGAATATTCTCAGGAGCGATAGCCATACCGATGGTTGAACCAACCTTCTGTGCTACTGTTGAGTGAATAATCCACTGACATTTGTTGCACTTAACGCTCATCTCGTAGTGCACGCCCTTGAAGATTGTGTCTTCAACTGTACCTACAAGTACAGATTCACTTGGGTTAACAACCTCGATATCCTCAGGACGGATAACAACATCAACAGGTGTATTCTTCCCAAATCCCTTATCAACACAAGTGATTTCCTGACCAAGGATATTAACTCTACAGTCACCAAGCATTACGCCGTTGATGATATTAGCTTCACCAATAAAGTCAGCTACGAAAGCATCAGCAGGCTCGTTGTAAATATCAGCAGGGGTGCCAATCTGAGCAATGTGACCGTTGTTCATTACAACAACTCTGTCGCTCATTGTCAGTGCCTCTTCCTGATCGTGAGTTACATACACAAAGGTTTTCTTTGTTTTCTGCTGAATCTTTTTGAGCTCAATCTGCATATCCTTACGCAGTTTAAGGTCAAGTGCACCAAGTGGTTCGTCAAGAAGCACAACATCAGGATCACACACAAGTGCTCTTGCAATAGCAACACGCTGTTGCTGACCGCCCGAAAGGTTGTTTATTTTACGCTTCTCATAACCTTTAAGGTCAACAATCGCAAGCATATGCTTAACCTTATTTTCTATTTCACGCTTGTCCATCTTCTTTAAACGAAGACCAAAAGCGATATTGTCATAAACATTAAGATGAGGAAACAAAGCGTACTTTTGGAACACTGTGTTAACATTACGCTTGTGCGGTGGAATGTTATTAATACGCTCTCCTTCAAAAAATACGTCGCCGTCTTTAGGCTCAATAAAGCCGCCAATAATTCTCAGCGTTGTCGTTTTGCCACAACCTGACGGTCCTAAAAGAGTTATAAACTCCTTGTCGTAGATATCAAGGTTGATACCATTAAGTATTACTTCATTTCCGTAGTCAAAGAAGATATTTCTAAGGGACACAATAGTTTTTCTGTCCAACTTTCTACCCCCAATCAAAATATTAGACAAAACAAATTTCGTCAAATAAATTATAGTAGCAAGCCTCCCTTTTGTCAACGCATTTTTTAACGATTTAAATAACTAAAATTTGTTAATATTGCTACAAATCCATATGCACACTACTCACAAAAGGCCTTCCCTGTTTTTGACAAATATGTACACATCACTTCACCAGTACTTCCAGTATGTTACCCTACACTACATTAATCTACAATGCACTTTCGTTATTTTCAACAACAAGGCACCAAGTGATTTGTTTACATTGACAGCTGTTTTTGCTTTAGCTAGAACCACTCAACCCCATTTTCACTTTGCAAGGTAATATTGCACATTTATAGGGTTACATTTTTGTTAAATATATGTATTTAATATTTAGCGAAAAAGATTTATAATTAGCCTAGGGTAGTTTGGTACAGGCTAGTACACAAACACTTAAGAATTTGAAAGGAAGATTGATGTGAAAAACTTCAAAAGAACTCTGTCTTTACTGCTTACCATCATTATGGTTGCTTCAATGCTCACAGTTGTTGCAACAGCGCAGGCTTTTGCAGTAGAAACAGAAACAGCTCAGACTGGTGCTGTAACAAGCGCGGACAGTTTTACATGGGATAACGCAACAGTTTATTTCGTACTTACTGACCGTTTTGTTAACGGCAACACTGCTAACGACCACTCTTACAACCGTCTTATCGACAGAGATGGTTCAGTTGTTACAGCTGATAAGCTCAACTCAACTGCAACTACTTTCCACGGCGGTGACTTCAAGGGTCTCACAAGCAAAATCAAAGACGGTTACTTCGACGACCTCGGTGTTAACGCTCTTTGGATTACAGCTCCTTACGAGCAGATCCACGGCTACGTTATCGTTGGCGAAGGTAAACGTGACTCTGTTAAGCACTACGCTTACCACGGCTACTACGCTATGGACTACACTCAGACAGATGCTAACTTCGGTACTGCTGCTGAGTTCAAGGAAATGGTTGACACAGCTCACGAGCACGGTATCAGAATCGTTCTTGATATCGTTATGAACCACCCTGGTTATAATACAATCTACGATATGAAAGAGTACAACTTCGGTGCTTTCGTATCAGGTTACGGCGACAACTACGCGCTCGACCAGTATTACAACTGGAAATCAAACGCTAACTACCACCGTTCAATCGACTACACCTCTTCAGCAGCTGCTACAGGCTGGGGTAACTGGTGGGGCGGCAACTGGCTCAGAGCTGGTATCACAGGCTACACACCACTTGGCGGCGATGCTCTGACAGGTACAGCCGGCGGTGACCTCCCTGACTTCAAAACTGAGTCAACTGCTACTGTTTCAGTTCCTACTTTCTTACAGGAAAAGTGGAAGAAAGAAGGCAGATACAACGAAGAGATGAACGGCTTAAACAACTGGTTCTCAAAGACAGGCAACCAGAAGACTGTTCGTAACCACCTTGTTTACTGGCTCTCAGAATGGGTTAGAGAATACGGTGTTGACGGTTTCAGATGCGATACAGCTAAGCACGTTGAGCTTGCTTCATGGAAGGCTCTTTCTGACGAGTGTACAAAAGCACTTAACGAATGGAGAGCTGCAAACAAGGGCAAGGTTGAGGCTGCTTCTTGGACAGATGAGTTCTGG
>JAFUOM010000046.1 GCA_017481885.1 Ruminococcus sp. | reverse complement strand
GTGGTGCAAGTATTCGTTAACAGATGAGTTGCTTGACAGCAAAGATTCAGGATATAACGAGCTTTTACTCAGTTCTTCTAAACTTAATCTTGATATAAATGAACAACATAATCTCGTTGCTTTTCTTACAAATAACGCACCTGCTATGGAGCGTGTGACTTTTAAATCAAGCAACAGCAATGTTGTTGAGGTAACTGAAAACGGTGTTCTTACAGCTAACTCTACAGGTACGGCAAAAATCACCGCAACTGATACAGTTACAGGCTTATCAGCTTTTTGTACTGTCACTGTAAGTTCGAATGTTAAGCCTACACAGCCAACTGAAAAGCCAACGGTTAAACCTACAGTAAAGCCTACAGAAAAGCCAACACAAAAGCCTACCGAAAAACCGACAACAGCTCCTACTCAACCGCCAACAACAAAGCCGTCAGAAGAAACACTCAGCTTATCTGCTAGTAGCGGTACAATCTACGTCGGCAACCAGTTCTTGATAAAAGCTACATCTAATACCAGTGTAAGCTGGTCTACATCAAATTCATCAATTGCTACTGTATCAAACGGCTTGGTTACTGCAAAAGCAGAAGGTACAGTAACAATCACAGCAAAAACTTCCAAAAAATCAGCTACCTGTAAAATTACAATAAAAGAGCCTACAACTTCTGTCAGAGTTTCTCACTCTACAGCCACAGTCACAGCAGGAAAAACTTTCCTCGCTTATTCTTCTACAGGCTCAGTTACATGGAGCAGTAGTGACACATCTGTTGCAACAGTAAACAGAGGCTACATCTTAGGTGTGTCAAAGGGACAGGCGATTATTACCGTGTCAAAATCAGGTGGAGCGGTTACAATGCTTGTCACAGTTACCGATCCTGCACCAATACGCTTTGCTTACACTTCACCAAACTGTGCTCCTAAAAATTCAAACGTTGAGCTTGTCGCAATTACCGACTCCAAGCGCAGTGAGGTTAAGTTTGAGGTAGTAGTAGGCGGTACAGTTAAAACTGTTAACGCAACTTCAAAGACTGCAGACGGCAAGAATTACATCTGGAAAGGCACAACATCCTTTAGCAGTGCAGGCACATATAACGTCACAGCGTATAGTAAGCTTAATGGCAACTGGAGCACTTGTGCAGATGCTTCGACAACTGCTTTTGTAACGAACACAACCGATAAAAACACCACCGTTTGTGCTAATCGTCGAGCAAGTGACGAGATTATCAACCTTATCGCAAACTACGAGGGTTTTATAAGTGCAATTTATGCCGACCCACTCACAGGTGACCCTACAGTTGGTTACGGACGAGTTATCTATAGCGGCCAGCAGTTCTACAACAATCTTTCAAAAACCGAAGCATACGCTTACCTTGTGCAGACCGTCAACAACGACGGCTACGCATCAAAGGTGAACAGCTTCCTTGTGAACAACGGTGTTAAGTTTAACCAACAGCAGTTTGACGCTTTGGTGTGCTTTGTATATAACACAGGAACAGGTGTGCTTTCAAACGATGACGAATTAAGGGGGGCTTTGCTCGATTGCAATTCGGGAAGTTCCACTTCAAAAACAACCTATTATATTAACGGTTCCAACGTCAGAATCCGAGAGGGTGCTGGCACTTCACACAAGATTATCAAAGAGCTCTCATACGGCACAGAGCTCAAAATTCTTGAGAAAACAAGCACATCGTGGTATTACGTACAGCTCAACGATGGAACTAAGGGCTACGTAGCTACTGATTACATTTCGTCTAAAACAAGCTCAGGCTCTCTCGACCTAAATTTTGTCAAAAAGCAGAATCTTATCAACAAATTCTGTCAGTATCATCACGCAAACGGATGTATTTACGGATTGTTATACAGACGAGTAGACGAAATGGAAGTTTTCTTCTACAATGACTATCAAAGAAATCAGGGTATATACAAGTACGATATCAACTTTACCTGTGCAAATAACCCTTATTTCCACACATAATTTGAAAAATGGTGATTATATGAATAAACGATTTGGTTTTATCGGAGTAGGCAATATGGCAACTGCAATTATCGGCGGTATGATTAAAGCAGATTTTGTTGCTCCACAGCTTATTAATATTTTTGACTTAGACACTGCTAAATGCGAAGATTTCAGTAGCAAAGGCGTGACAGTGCTCGAGTGTGCAAACGATGTTGTTGTTAACAGCGACATTATCGTGCTTGCTGTTAAACCTCAGAATTACGCAGAGGTACTCTCAGCTATGGCTGATATCGATTGTGACGGAAAGATTTTCGTTTCAATTGCCGCAGGTATCTCAATATCTTTTGTTCGCGAACAACTCAAGCGGAACGTAAAAGTAGTGCGAGTTATGCCAAATACTCCGCTTCTGCTTTCAAAAGGTGCAACAGCACTTTGTCCGTCTGACAATATGAGTGATGACGAGTTTGAGCCTGTAAAGGCTATCTTTGGCTTAAGCGGTGTAGTTGAGATTTTCGAGGAAGCTCATATGAATGAGATTATTTCTGTCAACGGTTCAAGTCCTGCTTACGTTTATCTTTTTGCAAAAGCTATGGTTGAATATGCAGAAAGTTGCGGTATAGACAGAGACAAGGCGCTCAACCTTGTTTGTGCAACCTTTGAGGGAGCAGCCGAAATGATGCGTAAGAGCGGTGACGATATCGACACTCTTATAGCTAAGGTTTCGTCAAAAGGCGGTACTACAATCGAAGCGCTTAATTCTTTTAATAAAAATAACTTTACTGATATCGTTAAGACTGCGATGACTGCTTGTACAAATAGAGCAGAGGAGCTCGGCAAGTGATTTTTTAGAATAAATAAAACAAGCCTTGCATAATATACCACCAAGCGGAGGTGCATTATGAAAGGCGTAGTTTTTTCTATAAAGCATAGGGAAAGGCATTATTCTAATAACAGTGTTCACAGAGGTATTACCAAAAAATCCATAAAAAGCTTTTTTCAAAGGTATTCACTCCATCTTTTGTTTGCGGTTGTTTTTGTGCTTTCAATAATTCTCGGTTCTGTTTCTTTTTCACGAATTTCGCAAAGTACATTGCAAAAACTGGATTTTTTGTTTTTGACTAATCTTGACAACAGACTAAAACTTTCACCGTTTGATTTGTTCTGTTCGTCGTTTGCGTCCGATTTTGTGTTTGTGTTTTCTGCATTTCTTTTGAGCTTCACAGCCTGGGGCATGTTTGCCTTACCGCTTTTGTGTGCTTTCAAAGGATTCGGAGTCGGACTTTCAACTGCGTATATGTTTTCGCAGTACTCTGTCACAGGCATAGGCTTTTACATACTGGTTGTTCTGCCTGCGACGGCTTTGTTTTTGTTTGCTTTTCTTATGTCGCTCAAGGAGTCGTTTGCACAATCCGTGTTGTTGCTCAGAACTTACTTTTCTTCGACATACGATGTTTTTTTATTGCGACGCACCAAAACTTATCTTTTCAGAAATTGCATTATACTGATTATGATTGCCTTTTCTGCTGTTGTAGAAATGGTATTATGGGTGTTGTTTGCAGGAATGTTTAATTTTAAATGAGGTAGGATAATGGAAGATAACAGAAAACGAATGAAGTTTGAAATACTTACCGAAAGATATTTTACAAATTTCTGGAGTATTTTGCTTTGCAATTTAATATTTTTTGTACCGCTTCTTTTTGCACTTGCAATAATGTTTTTGTTGCAGAGCTTTGTGCAGGGAGCACTTTACACTGTTTTGTCGTCACTATTGGTGATTGCGGTTTTTCCTTTTTATTCAGGCTTGGTTCTCGTTTGCAGAAACCTTGCTCGTGGTGATGATGATGTAAAGGTTTTTTCGACTTTTGTAAAAGGCGTAAAAGATAACTTCAAGAAGTTTACTCTGTACGGAGCAATTACCTGCGTGGTATTTTTGGTTTGTTACTTCTCGATTTCCGTGTATGCAAAGCTGTTGTCTTTATCGTGGATTTTTTACGCCTTGCTTTTTGTGAGCATCATTATAGCTTTGGCTGTTTTGTTCATTTTCTTTTATGTTCCGGTTATGACAGTAACCTTTGATTTATCGCTCAAGAACATTGTAAAGAACAGTTTTCTTATGTCTTTTGGCGAGATAAAAAACAACTTCTTTGCACTTATTGCATTGGCGGTTGTGCTTGCTATTGCGTTTACAGTTTTAGCGTTTTCAACCGATGTAGTTGTTTTAATTATTATGACCTTGATTTTATTGTCAACGTTTGTGCCTGCTACCTGCCAGTTTGTAGTCACTTTCTTTATCTACGACGATATGTATGCATCTATCGCAAAGCGTGACGATAAATCTAAGATGCTCGACAAAGCTATTGCTGAGGCTAAAGCTGAGGCACAGGGTAAAACTATTTACGAGGACTACTCTGATGTTGATATCAGCTCTTTGAAAGATACGGATGATTATATTTTCTATAAAGGAAAAATGGTTAAGCAGAGCGTGCTGTTAAAGCGTGCTTTGGAGCAAAGACAACAAGAGTCTCTTGAAAACAAGGAGGTTTAAAATGGCTAAAAAGGTAACAATCTCGCTTTTAGCGGTGCTTTTAATAGTTCTTTTGGTGATTGGTATTTACTTCTTTACACAGGGCGGTTTTTCTGACAGCGATAAGCAAAAGGCTACCTCGGCAGTTGTTAGTGAGCAGTACCTCGACGAAGATATGGGCGACGAGGAATATGTTGTTGATGAAACAAAGGCTGAGAAAAGCGAAGCTACCGAAAATAGCGGTGATTACAAGCCTGCTGATAAAGATTTAGCCGACAATACTACCGATATTTCAACAACTAATTTCTTTTCCATAGGTCGAATTGTTGACCACACAACAGGCGAAGAAGTACAGGGAAGAGTGGTTTTCGGCAAAGGCTTCAAGCAGGATGAAAATTACATCAAGTTCGACGCCGAGGGCTACTTTGAGATTTACCTCACAGGTTATTTAAATGAGGTCACAAAGGGTGAATACACCAAATACGACGATATTATTTACGTAGAATTCGAAGACGGAAAAGCAGCTGAGTACGATGTTGAGTACACAGAAAACGGCATTATCAGCTACATTATGGTAAACTACGGCGACTACGATATATACTTTTCTTAAAAGCAAACAGCACTTTATGGACACTATTTAAACTGTGCCACAAAGTGCTGTTTTTTAATTTTCTTTTTCATTGTTCACAAACCATCGGTTATCTTCCAAAAACAAGTATTTTTCTATTTGTTTTATCCTGCAGGTGTAGCGTATACCTGCTCCGCCTGCTTTGAGTGATGCGGCATACCTGATGTCGGTTATCCTGTCTATCTCAAACGTTCTGCCGTCATCCCAGTTGATTTTAAGTGGCAGTATATTTCCGTCTGCGTCAAAGGTGGCAGTAACTGATACATATTGTTTCATATAATTCTCCTTTAGAAATATCCTACAGGGTGAACAGTGTGTTCTTCTTTAGGGTTAAAGCCGGACAGGTTTTTGTCAAACATCAGCTTTGCAGGATTAATTGCAAAGTTTCCAAATCGGACTTTGATGTTATCCAAGGCTGAGTCCAGCTGTTCCTGTTTAATTATGCTGTTTTCATCAACAAAAAACGATGCCTGATGACACAGAGAGTCAGGTTCAAAGTCACTCACACTGACCCCAAGACTGCGTATACTTTTATCAAAAGAGTAGTTAGCTTTGAATAGTTCAAGGCTGACTTTCAGCACATCTTTGGTTATGTTAGTTGATTGAAAAAGCTTTTTCTGACGTGTGAAAGACGCAAGGTCGGTGTTTCGCACGCTGATGCTCACGTTTTTTGCACGATAGCCTTGTTCTCTCATTCTTCTGCAAACGCTGTCACACAGCACCATAAAGATGATTTTAGCATCTTCAAAATTCTCCAAATCCCGTACAGCGGTTGTTGAGTTACCGATTGATTTTACCGCCGTAACCTCATCTTGCTTCATAACAGGGGAGAAGTCCAGTCCGTTTGAAAAGCTGTGCAGAACATCTGCCCATTTGCCAAAGTTTTTCCTGAGTAACGGTAGAGGGTAATTCGCAAGGTCGCCTATGGTGAAAACACCAAGCTGTCTGAGCTTTCTTTCGGTCGCTCTGCCAACATACAGCAAGTCAGAAGCTTTCAGACTCCACACAATGTCTTTGTAGTTATCTTTTGTGATAACAGTCACGGCGTCAGGCTTTTTGTAGTCACTTCCAAGTTTTGCGAATATCTTGTTGTAGCTTACGCCAATGCTGACCGTAATGCCAAGCTCTTCTTTAATCCTGTGGCGAATTTCCTGTGCGATTTCTTCACCGCTTCCGTAAAGAGTGGTGCTTCCTGTCACATCAAGCCACGCTTCGTCAAGTCCGAACGGCTCAATGTTATCGGTGTAGTCAGCGTATATTTTTCGGCACAATTTTGAAAAGCGTACATACCTGTCGTAGTGAGCAGACACGGTTTCAAGTTCAGGACATTTTTGTTGTGCCTGCCATATTACTTCACCTGTTTTAATATTAAATTTTTTAGCGATTTCATTTTTTGCAAGTATAATGCCGTGGCGTTTGTCTTTATCTCCACACACAGCAACAGGTTTATCTCTAAGCTGAGGATTATACAGACATTCAACACTCGCAAAAAATCCGTTGCAATCGCTGTGTAATATAGTTCTCATAAAACCACCTGTTTCCATACAACTTACTCAAATTCTTTAATCTAATTATAGAACAGATGTTCGAAAAAGTCAACAAAAATATAGCGGGCTCAAAAGTTTGAGTCCGCTGTAAATTTTGGAATTTGATTATGAAAGGTAAGTCTGAGCACTTTCTGCAAGCTTATCTGTGATAGCCTGAGCGTCGTCAGCATCCTTACCAACAGCTGTGATGTACAGCTTGATTTTTGGTTCAGTACCTGATGGTCGGATGATACAAGCGTGCTCACCCTCGAGTGAATAGGAGAGAACGTTTGACTTAGGAAGGTTGATAACAGTTTCCTGTCCAGTAACAAGGTCGTATTCCTTGCTTTCTAAATAGTCAGCAATCTTAGTAACCTTGTATGAAGCAAATTCCTTTGGAGCGTTTTCTCTGAGGTTAGCCATAATATCAGCCATTTTCTGCATACCTGTAGCACCAGAGAAACCAAAGTTAAGTGTTGTGTTTTTGTAGTAGCCGTACTGTGCGTACATCTCATCCATAACCATAGCGAGAGTCTTGCTCTGCTTTTTGTAGTAAGCAGCCATTTCGCAGATGAGCATTGAAGCAACAACAGCGTCCTTATCTCTTACATAAGAGCCTGAAAGATAGCCGTAGCTTTCTTCGAAACCAAACACAAATCTGTCTTCTTCGTTATCCTTTTCGAGGTTTAAGATAACCTCACCAATGTATTTAAAACCTGTGAGAACGTTCTTAAGCTCTGCGTTGTACTTGTTGCAGATAGCGTTGATGAGCTTTGTGGTAACGATAGTTTTAACGATGATTGGATTTTCTGGGAGTGTGCCTGACTCTGTGCGTGAACGTAAGATGTACTCGGTAAGCATAGCACCTGTTTCGTTACCTGTTAAAAGTCTGTATGAACCGTCGTAATCTTTGACGGCAATACCAACTCTGTCAGCATCAGGGTCAGTTGCAAGGAGTAAGTCAGGTTTAACTTCTGCACACTTGTCAAGACCGAGCTGTAAAGCTTCTTTGATTTCAGGGTTAGGGTATGGGCAGGTTGTAAAGTTGCCGTCAGGCATTTCCTGCTCTTTAACGATAGTAACGTCAGTCACACCAATTTCAGAAAGAACACGTCTTACTAGCTTGTTACCTGTACCGTTAAGTGGAGTGTAAACAACGCTTAAGTCAGCATCTTTGCAGATACCTGTTGCAACCTGGCGAGTCTTTACACACTCAAGATACTCTGTGTATACGCTGTCATCAACGTACTCAACCATACCGCTGTTAATAGCTTCTTCAAGGGAAGTGAGCTTAACGCCAGTAAACATATCAATGCTCTGGATTTCGTCGTATACAGCGTTAGCAGCAACGTCTGTCATCTGGCAACCGTCTTCGCCGTAAGCCTTGTAGCCGTTGTATGCAGCTGGGTTGTGGCTTGCAGTAATCATAATACCAGCCTGACACTTAAAATGTCTTACAAGGAAGCTAAGCACTGGTGTTGGCTGAAGCTCACTTGTGATGTAAACTTTTATACCATTAGCAGCGAGAACTCTTGCAGCTTCGTTCATAAATAAGTCAGCCTTGATTCTGCTGTCGTGTGAAATAGCAACGGCACCCTTGCCGTACTTTTTGATAACATAGTTAGCAAGACCCTGAGTTGCCTGTCTTACAACGTAGATGTTCATTCTGTTGGTACCTGCACCGATGATGCCTCTAAGGCCAGCAGTACCAAACTCAAGAGTACGATAAAATCTGTCGTAGATTTCTTCGTCGTTACCCTTAACAGACTTAAGTTCAGCAGTAAGGTCTTTGTCTTCAACTGCTTTGTTTAACCACTCATTATACAATTCAATATGACTCATAAAAAATCCCACCTAAATAAATAGTATTCAAAAACAAAAAATAGCAGGTTAACTATACCACAAAAAAGTTGACAAGACAACATTTAAGATACCACAAAAATACGATTTATGAATATAGCATAATTATTCACATAAAAATCACAATAAAAATGTTGATTTATTATGCCGGATGTAGTAATATAAGTAGTGTTCATTTTCAAGGAGGTAATCAGAAATGGAATATAAAGAAGAATTCAGCGAGCTTAACGAGCTTGCTAATGACACTGAAACAACAGCAGAAACTGCACAGGAAGCTGTTGAAACAGAAGTTACACAGGAAGAAGTAGTTGTAGAATACGAAGCAGTTGAAGAAGTAACTGTAAAAGCTAAAAAGAAGTTTCCTTTACAGGTGCCAATCATCATTGGTATCTGCATTTTACTTGTAGCTGTAGTTGCTTACTTTGCAATCAGCATCTTCACACCTACTGTTGAAGGTACATGGCTTTATGAGTCAGAGGATGGTTACAGTTTCTACT
>JAFUOM010000045.1 GCA_017481885.1 Ruminococcus sp. | reverse complement strand
GGGAAGCCTTTCATCTTTATGAGCTTATACACGCCGCAGCTTACTTAACGGCAATGGCCTCGATCTCGACCAGACCGCCCTTGGGCAGGTTGGCGACCTCAAATGCGCTGCGTGCAGGGGGCTCAGCGGTGAAGAAGGTAGCGTAAACAGCGTTAACAGCGGCGAAATCGCCAATGTCCTTGAGAAGAACGGTGGTCTTGACGACCTTGTCCATGCTGCTGCCGGCGGCCTCAAGCACAGCCTTCACGTTCTCGAGGGACTGCTTTGCCTGCTCAGCAGCGCCGCCCTCAGCGCCTGCTGCAGGACCTGCAACAGCTACAGCAGCAGCGGCAGATACACCAAATTCATCCTCAACAGCGTGAACGAGATCAGCGAGCTCTAAAACTGTGAGGCCTTTTAATTCTTCAATAATAGCAGTAATCTTCTCAGATGCCATTTTAATTACCTCCAAAATAATAAATAGTAGTTTTTAAAAATTTAATAAGTATGTTGAGCTTTGTGCTTATTCAGCAGCAGGCGCCTCAACAGCCTCAGCAGCAGGAGCTGTCTCCTCTGCAGGAGCTTCCTCAGCTTTCTCACAAGCCTCAACGCCGCCCTTATCAACGATAGCCTGTACGGCACGAGCGAAGGATGCGATAGGAGCCTGGAATGCACCGAGTACGTTAGCAAGAAGGATGTCTCTTGATGGGAGCTTAGCAAGCTTGTCAACAGTAGCCATATCAACTACTTCACCATCGAGGTAACCACCCTTAAGCTCAAAAGTCTTGCTCTTCTTAGCATAGTTTGCAAGAATTCTTGCAGCAGCAGCGTAGTCCTCGTCACTTGTAGCGAGAGCTGTTGTGCCCTCTAAAGTGCCCTGAAGACCAGTGAGGTTTGTTTCCTCACAAGCACGGGAAAGAAGTGTGTTCTTTACAACTGTGTACTTAACGCCAGCCTCACGTAACTCCTTACGGAGTGCAGTGTCATCAGCAACGCTGATACCCTTGTAGCTAACGAGAACACCAGTAACTGAGTTGTTAATTCTCTCAACGAGCTCAGCAACAACAGCCTTCTTTGCCTCTAAAACCTTTGCACTTGGCATTTCTGTATTCACCTCCGTAAAATGATTGTGTTTTACGCAGTTCAAAAAAAGCAGCCTCTCCTTTTGAGGGAGAGGCAGTAAATTACATAAGAATAATGTAAATTGCTTCTTCCTCGGCAGGCGGAAAATCCATTATGTCATTGACACCTGCTGTCTTTAGAACAGCGATTATATTTAATACTATAAAGTATAAATACCAAAAATTAATTAGCCACCGAACTTGTTAGGGTTGATTCTAACACTTGGGCCCATTGTTGAAGTTACAGCACATGACTTGATGTACTGACCCTTAGCAGCAGCTGGCTTAGCCTTTACGATAGCACCCATGAGAGTCTCGAGGTTCTCCTGGAGTTTCTCTGTGCCGAAAGAAGCCTTACCGATTGGGCAGTGGATGATGTTTGTTTTGTCAAGTCTGTACTCGATCTTACCAGCCTTAGCCTCTTTGATAGCCTTAGCGATATCAGGAGTAACAGTACCTGCTTTTGGGTTAGGCATTAAACCACGAGGACCGAGGATTTTACCAAGACGACCAACAAGACCCATGCAGTCAGGAGTTGTGATAAGAACGTCAAAGTCCATCCAACCCTCAGTCTGAATCTTCTGTGTCATATCCTCAGCACCAACGAAGTCAGCGCCAGCCTCTTTAGCGAGGTTCTCGTTTTCGCCCTTGCAGATAGCAAGAACTCTTACGTTTTTACCAGTACCGTTAGGAAGTACGATAGCACCTCTAACCTGCTGGTCAGCGTGACGTGAGTCAACGCCGAGCTTTACGTGAAGCTCAACTGTCTCGTCAAACTTAGCAGTAGCTGTCTTAACAACTGTGTCAAGAGCTTCTGTTGTATCATATAATTTAGTTCTGTCGATAAGCTTAGCGTTATCAACATATTTCTTACCGTGTTTCATGTTTTTCCTCCATTAGTAGGTGGTTAAGCGGATAGTTCCTCCCACCCGGATACATTTATTAGTCGATTACTTCAACGCCCATTGATCTAGCAGTACCCATAATCATGGATGTAGCTGTCTCGATTGATGCAGCGTTTAAGTCCTTCATCTTCTGCTCTGCAATCTTAGCACACTGCTCACGAGTGATCTTAGCAACCTTCTTCTTGTTTGGTTCGCCTGATGCAGTCTCGATGTTACAAGCCTTCTTGATAAGTACAGCTGCAGGTGGTGTCTTTGTAATAAATGAGAAAGAACGGTCTGCATAAACTGTGATTACTACAGGAATGATAAGTCCTACGTCATTTTTTGTACGCTCGTTGAATTCCTTTGTGAATGCAACGATGTTTACACCGTGCTGACCGAGAGCCGGACCAACAGGTGGTGCTGGTGTAGCTTTACCAGCTGGAATCTGTAACTTAATATAACCAGTTACCTTCTGAGCCATTGTTTATTCCTCCTAAATTCGTGGTAGATGGCGGAGCAGAAAATTTACTCCTCCCACAAGGGACTAATAGTCCCATATAAAAAGCGTTATGCTAATTATTCCAGATATTTTATTCTTCTAATGATTCTGCCTGATTGAGCTCAAGCTCAACAGGGGTTTCGCGCCCGAACATTGAAGTTACAACGCGAACATAGTTTTTGTCGGTGTCAAGCTCTTCAACAATACCAACGAAGTCCTCAAGCGGACCGTCGATAATGCGAACCTGATCGCCAACTTTGTACGATACTTTGACCACACGTGTTTCCACGCCCATGCGGTAAACCTCGCTCTCAGAAAGAGGAACAGGTTTTGATGATGGGCCGACAAAGCCTGTACATCCGCGGATGTTGCGGACAACGTACCAAGTTTCGTCAGTGTAGATCATTTTTACGAAAACGTAGCCAGGGAAAATCTTGTGCTCAACTTCTTTAGTTGAACCGTCGTCCTTAATCTCAGCGACGATTTCTGTAGGAACCTTGACATCCTGAATCATTTCCTGAAGTCCGCGGTTCTCAACAGTTGTCATCAATGTAGACGCAACCTTGTTTTCGTATCCTGAGTAGGTATGAACAACATACCATCTTGCTTCACTCATGACATACTTCTCCTTTTAATCAGTAAAATGCGAAGTTTAAATCAATTAAGAAATAGCAGATGAACCTGTATTCATAACTAAGCCAAGAAGCTCGTACAGACCCAAATCAAGGGCGAAGATAAACAAACCTGCGATAAGGATAACTAAAACTACGATACCGAAGTTCTTAGTTGTTGTACCCAAAGTAGGCCAAGTGATCTTCTTGAGCTCACCAATGCAAGCACGGAAGAATGATAACATCTTAGAAAAAATGTTTTTCTTTGCTTTTGCTTTTGCTTCAGCCATGTTTCTTCCCTCCGATTACTTTGTTTCCTTATGCAGAGTGTGTTTCTTGCAGAATCTGCAATACTTGTTCATCTCAAGCCTGTCAGGATCGTTCTTCTTGTTTTTCATTGTGTTGTAATTACGCTGTTTGCACTCAGTGCAGGCCAATGTGATTTTTACTCTCATTTAACGGCACCTCCCGGTATTTTCGGAATAATTTAGCCTCCCTCAAAAGGGCACAAAAAAATAGACCCCTTTTCCGAGGTAAGTAGAAGTATAACATAATATTGTCAAGCCGTCAAGCGATTTTGAAACATTTTTGAAACATTTTTGTAAAAAAACGGCACAATAACTTTTACATAGCTATTGTGCCGATAAAATCACCGAAAAAAGCTCAACAAATAAGCTAATTGTTACAGACGTGTGCCTGTTGATGTGACAACCTTCTTAACCTTTTCAGGCTTAATTTTCTTGCCCTTGAGCTTTAATGCTGGCTTGTATGCTTTGAGCAAATCAGCAGACATCATTGGCTCGATAATCTCATGGTATTTGTTATCAATTGAGTTTAAGATAACAATTGTGATGATAGCACGTGTATCAGGGTCGCCGTTTACATACTGAGCAGACAGAATACCCATAAGCTTTGTGATATCAGCTTTGTCGCCTAAAATAAGCATTGAGTTAATCTTTGGAACAACCTTTTCTCTGCAGAATGTAACACTGCGGAAAGGATAGTGGTTGTCCTCTTCCTCTTTAATCTCAGCCTTAAGCTCAGGGAAAAGTTTTACAAGACGCTTGCAAAGGAAAACAGGGTCTGCACTGCCCTCGTCTGATGATGACTTCTTTTTCTTTGTCTGCTTGACACGCTTGATATTTGCAGGACTTGACACAGCCTCAGCAAAATCGTTACCGATTGAGTTTGCCTCTTTCTCTGTATCAGTCTCAGGATTAAACATCCAAGTAGCCATTGTTTTCCACTCGTTGTCAGGGCCGTCGTCTGTCATTGCACAAGAACGCATAACCATATGCATTTTGTCAACATAGTAAGTGACAGAGTATGCAACATTTTCACCTGTGAAAAGTGTTACCATCTCATTAGCGTCAGAGTTGTTAACCTTATTCTTCTTGAATCCCTGTGGCTCAAGCTCAGCAAAAACCTTGTCACATACAATAGTAAAAGCCTTTTTTATCAT
>JAFUOM010000044.1 GCA_017481885.1 Ruminococcus sp. | reverse complement strand
TACCAAAATAGCGTACAAGAAAATCTTCGTCAGTTTCTAACTCAATATCATCAACATCGAGCTCATCGTCAATATCTTCTTCTCGCCATTGTATCTCGTCTCTATCAATCGGGTATTCGTTATTCAAAAAAGTTAAAACGATGGATTCATCATTTTCCTTTACATCAATATTTTCTGGAATAAAAACATCATTGTCATACTTGAATTGTCTTACTAATTCTGACTGTAGTTGAATTGTTAAATCTTCAAGGTCAGTAAATTGATAACGTAAAGTTTCCGTAATAGCCTTTTCTACAGCTTTATGAATTTTATATTGTTTTTCTTCCTCAACTTCACGAATGTGACGTTCTTCATCATACCAAGTAACAACGAGTACAGGCACTTCATAGTTCCAACCAAATAATTCTCCGATTGCGAACATTCTATGTAGCCCTTCTTGACCTTTTTCAGCATAATTGAGCATCGGCATACATAACTTACGTTTGTAAGTATGTAAAACTTTGTGAAGTTTTACAATTATGTGTTTGTCGTATTCACCACGTTCACGCTTTAGTTTTGAAACGGTAGTATTAAAGATCTTATAAGCACATTCTTCATAATATTCATGAGGTGACATCATAACAATCTCTCCTTTTAGGTTTTTCTTGTTATGTAAATAGTCTAACTCTTTTGTGCCTAAAAATTGATCATAAAAACTAATTCCAGTGTGATTAGTATCAATTACATTTCCATCACCCGTGTATGGGGCAGTGCCATAATCATAGATACCTTCTTTTTCATCAATATATGCTTCAAACATATCATCTTTATATTTATTTGGCATTGTTCATACCTCAACTTTATACATATATAAATATATACAATGATCTAACTGTTGATAAAAGAAAAAAGATTCTGTAATTAAACAGTATCTTTGAAAATAACAATGTTTATCAAATGATTTTAATAGTAATCAGTTCCAGTACATGTTGATAAATGTAAACGGTTCTATCCACATTTACTTATTGGTATTTTCCAAACTCGTAAAAATAAAGAGCTAACCTTTTCGGCTAGCTCTTTACTTTTTATTCTTTTGTTTTTTCTTTTTCTAATTGTTTTCTCGCGTAGTCTTCTACTTTATCAAAGACACCTTGAATAACTGTCTCAATTAACTTGTCGCTAATAAATGGTTTCGCCACTGCAGGAATCATGTCTTTGACCATCTTAATAGCATCCTGCATCTTTTCTGCACCAATCTTATCCGTCTCTTCTGCTATGTTAATAGCATCAAGTGCTTCTTGCTCAAGTCTCTTTTTAATGTGCTGATAGTAACCGATTACAGTTACAACAATGGTTAATACGGAAGAAGCAATCGTTAAAATAAGTTCCCAGTTCATAAATACCATTCTCCTTATAATAAAAAATAAGTTTTTCTATTCAATATTTATATACAAGGAACATAGAATAAAGGGGCAGATTCTACCTGCCCCTTTATTTATTTTATATAATTTTAACTGTTGCGGTTGTTGCGGTACCGATATACTGTAAGGTTCCGTAGTTGTTAATCATTTCATTGATTTATAAGAAAGAACAATGGTTCTTCACCAGTAACAGCCTGCACTGTTAAATTCTTATAATTTGTAAATTTACAAAAAATAAAGACAGCTGTCAATAAAACAGCTGTCTTTTTATACTTACTGTGATGCTTAGATAATGTTGATTGTTACGTTTGTGGGAGAAGCACCATTGTAAGAGGTGCTAAATGTAAATGCTCCATTACGATACACAACCATCAAATTGTCAGTGCCATTTTTGGGCTCCGATAAGGTAATAGTCTGCTGTAATGTGCTAGATTTATTAACTTTAAGTGCATATAAACTTCTTCCAACAAGTCCTGATGAAGTTGAATACTGTAAGTTGACAAGGTATCTGGAGTTGTCAACAAGATCAAGATCAGGTGTTACAGAGAACGAACCGTTTGAAACTGCAGCCGTTAGTTGTGTGTTTGCAGACTGAATCATTGTGTTGTGAGTATGCTCAGTTGTAGCATAACCACTATGCGTGTGGGAAGCTGAAGCCTTTTCATCGATGCTTGTCTGCATCTCAGTGATGTGGTCAGTTAAGCATTTACTGGTGTCTCTATTCCACCAAATGCTGTTAGTTGAAAATTCCGGTACAAAAAATGGATTGGCCATTGTTTTTAGTCTCCTTTGTTCGATAATATTTAAGTATTGATATAATTATTTGCGAAGTATTGAACGGTATACATTAGTCCGTCATTTTGAGCAATACCATTATTCATAGTTGTAGTAAACGATAAGCCGTTACAACATGGTTCTGAGATGTAGTTAGGATGATTTGCCCTTAAATCTATAAAGTGACACCCTGTAGTTATATCAAGAAACCCGTCAGATAACGCAATGTATGGTACACCAAAATCAGATATGACACAACTAGTTGATGTTTCATCGCCATCACGAGATGGGTACAAGGCTGGCAGCACAGGAGAGTGCCATACTTGAATCCACTTTCCGCTACCACCCTCACAACGAAATCCAAGCGCACCGAATTGAGGATGCGCAAATACACCCCAATAACCAAATTCATCAAATCTAAAACAGACATCTGGAATTCTAAAGTTCGTTGCTGCAACTGTGTACGCGTTTGGATGGATTGAAATGGGTTCTCCCGAAGTATTAACAATCTGTATCTTTCTCGGTGACTCAGGGGCGTCATACGAGCATTGCAGTACTTCGACCTCACCACACCTCTCATCCAGATCTTGAGGCCAGGAAACATACAGTATCGATGTTGGAGATGTGCTAATAATTCGTGTGTACTTAGAACATGGACTACCATCAGATCTCCTCAACAGAAACGTCTCATCGGATTCGAATACGTTTGCATGATACGGATCCTGAAGTATTTGCGATATACTTACGCGTTTAACTTGGCACAATGATGTAATCGCATAATCTCCCCAATGACCATAAGTTCGATTTTGAAT
>JAFUOM010000043.1 GCA_017481885.1 Ruminococcus sp. | reverse complement strand
CTCTGTCTCTAAGTGTTGAGGTTACATCAACATTATACTCGCCCTTGATGTTACCGTCAACGATGAAAAGCACTCTTGTACACTTAGCGGCAACCTTTGCATCGTGAGTAACGAGCATGATTGTTGTACCCTCTTTATTGAGCTTTGTAAGCTCTTCCATAACTTCGTCAGAAGATGTACGGTTAAGTGCACCTGTTGGCTCGTCGGCGAAAATTACAGCAGGGTTGTTTATCATACTACGGCAGATACAAGCACGCTGAAGCTGACCACCTGAAACCTCGTTGATGTCGTTGTTAGCGATGTCCTCAATACCAAGCTTTTTCATAAGCTTTAAACCACGCTCTGTGATTTCGGCTCTGCTTTCTTTATTCTTTGAAGACTTAACGGCAGGCAGGATGATGTTGTCAAGAACAGAGAGATTTTTGAGCATATACATCTGCTGGAAGATAAAGCCCATATCGTCAAGACGAAGCTGTGCGAGCTCGTTGTCGTTTAACTTCTCGATGTTTTTGCCGCAAAACTTAACTTCGCCTGCTGTCATTCTGTCCATACCTGAAACTGTGTAGAGAAGTGTGGATTTACCTGAGCCTGATGGTCCCATAATCGCAACCATTTCGCCCTCATTTACCTTGAAGTTTACGTTCTTTAATACGTTGTTCTGTCTTTTGTTTGTGATATATGTCTTACAAAGGTCTTTAACGTTAAGTACTGTGTTCATAATAATTCTCCTATTCTTAAATTACTCTATATTAGATGCGTCTGATGACTTGATTGTGTTTGTGTAAATTGATGTGAAAAATGCTGCGATAATTGTTACCGCTACTAAAATTGCAGGGTATACAAGGAAGATTTCAACAGGTACGATTTCGTAGCCTACACCTGAAACTGCACCCATAATTGCCATAACAGGGTCCATAGTAAGTTTAGTTAACGGCATACATAATATGGCTGCGAGAATTGAAGCCATAAACGCTACAATACCGAATCTTAATGTATGGTGCCAAATGATTGATTTGTTTGAAAATCCGATTGCTTTCATCAAAGCGATTTCTGCTTTTTCGCTTGAGATAAATGAACGCTCCATAAGTACAGCAACTAAAATTACGATAATCAGCGTGATGAGAAGTACCATATTCTTTACTGCGTTGATGGTATCAGCCGCACCTGTACTATCTTTTACAAAATCTCCACAGTTGAATACCCGATTTGTGTCAAAAACATCTTTGAGTTTTTCGATTCGGGTTTCGATTTCAGCTTTGCTTGGTTCGTCGTCAAAGTCAATCTGGAAAGCGAATACACCTGAAACATCAAGTTTTGAAACATCAAAGTCTTCGTGAAGTCGGCAGACTGTACCCATTTGCTGGAATGTCTGGTATAATGCAGTTACTGTGCATTTGATTTCTTCGCCGCTTGCAAGAATTGTGATTTCGTCGCCAACTCCAACTTCGAGTTTCTCAGCAGTGAGGTAAGATAGTGCAACTTCGTTTGCACTCTGAGGTGCTAAACCCTCGCCGTATGTGTAGTCACTGGCTTTTGTGTCAGGACAGTACTGGAAAGGAACACCTGCTTTGTTGCCGTTTGTAAGAACTGATGTTGTGTACTGAAACTCTATATGTACATCGCCCGGCATATCATTTTCTTTTAATTTATTCTTAATATCAGTGATTTTTTCGTCGATAACATCTTTCGGATTAACGTTAGGGTTGATAGCCTCTACAGTGGCATCTGTCTGGAAGAGGTAAACATCACTTTCTGTACAACCAAGCAGGAACAGAAGTTTATCGCTGTTTAAAGTATTTGCAGTGTTTGCAAGAATCATTACAAGAAGCATCAGTATAGCAAATACCATTGTAATTATTGAGTACTTCTTTGGTGCGCTAACAATATCGTTAACTGCAAGAAAAGCGTTTGAGCCGAGTTTGCTCTTTCTTAAATGCATAATGCTCTTTTTTCTGAATCTTTCACCTGTCTGACCGTTTCTTACGGCATCAATCGGTGAGAGTGTATTTATCTTTCTTGTGCTACCCCAACAGAAGATTAAAGTGATAAGCACTACTGCAATACTGCAGAAAAGACCTACCAAAATTGAGTTTTCGTTACCAAGATATATTGATGTGCTTACAGATTTAAGCATAAATTCTGAGAATGGAATGCTCAGTCCAAAACCGATTGCAGAACCCAAAAGAGTGATTGTAAAATACTTGATGAGGTATAATGCTCTGATTGAGCTGTTCTTCATACCGATGGCTTTCATAACACCGATTTCTCTGAATTCTTCAGCGATAGTAAATCCGATAGTGTGTTTAAGCACTACAAATGAAACGATAATGAGGAACAAGCTCACGATAAGAAGAAGTGCCGCAACAATCATAGACATAATGTATGTTGTTTCGATTGTACTGTTGTCAACACTCAGAATGATACCGCTTTGTTCACCAACAGCCGATTCCACTGCAGCTGTATCTGTTGTATTTATGTAGTAAACGCTACCATCGAAATTTTGTGCTTCTTCATCTTCTGAAAGATATTTGTAGTCAGCATCATTTAAGATAAATCTTGGGTTGCCCATAAAGTCAGAACCAAGAAGTGCGTCTTTTGCTCTACCTAAATATTCAAACTCTAAGCTGTGTTCACCGATGACTAAAGTGAATTTGTCGCCTACTTCGATGTTAGCTTCACTTGCAAACGGACCTGAAATGTAAGCTTTGCCTTTTTCAACCTCTGTGATTTCTTCATTGTCAGGCGAGAAGTAGCTGAGCTTTCTGTTATCAACAGACATAACAAGAGCTGTCTTGTCCAAATCATTCATTGTTTCCCCGTTGACTTCAACATTTGAACCTAAGGAGAAGAAGATGTCTTCACTTTTATATTCAGTTGTTGAATCGAGTTTGTCCAGTGCTTTGTTCAAATTATTGTCTTTGCTGTCAAGGGCTAAAACGTAGTGGTCTGCCATACCGGCTTGTTCAAAGAAAGTGTCAAGACCACTTGTAACCGCTATAATGTTATTTGTACTGCTCGCCATAAACATAGCAGAGAGCATAACAAATATCAGCAATATCACGTTCATTGTCTTTTTACGTTTCAAATCTTTTTTTAGAATGTTGAGATACATTGTGTGACTCCTTTTCTGTTTTGTTTTTTGTTCGTTTGTTCTTACGATGGTCACATTATAATCGTCTAATTATTAAATAATCCTTAAATATTATAAATGAATTAAAATATTTTTTCTACTGTTCAATATATAGTTTTAAGGGCAAAAAAGCCTTTTTGTGCATCTGTAGCGGTGATTTACGCGCTTGCGATTTTGTTGATGTGGTTTAGACAGCATCTTGAGTCAAAAATCTCAACGCACTTTTAAAGAATATGCAGAGCACATTGTAACAGAGAAAAGGGTGTGAGTGTTTGTGTTGATACTCACACTTACTGTAAAATTGATTAAAAAAACTGTTGACAAATTTTACAAGTGGTGTTATATATTATCCGTAGACGTTTGCGTTTACAAAAATTATCAGTAAATATGAAAGGAGAATTAGGATGATTTTTAGCGAGGTATTTTTCGGCTAACTGAATATTGGCACGTATAAATATTAACGGGACTTTTTTAGCCCTTTTGTTTGTCGTGCCGTTTTAAGGAACCTTTCGTGAATTCTATGACTGACGTTGTAGCACACTCAAAAGGGTGTGTATTTTTTATATCATTTTTCAGCCGCAGAAATCCCCTTAGGGTTGCTTTCTGCGGCATTTTTGCGTCCATTTTCAGTTAGCTTCATAGATTTTTATTTATTAACATAACTGATTCTGGAGGAATAAGCGTTGAATTTTAATATTAATGACTACGGATTTAGCGGTGATTTTAACCCTGAAAACAAGACGGGCACTGTAGCAAGAGTAACCGCTGTGCACAAAGGCAGATATGCCATAGTTTCGCAGTACGGCGAGGGTTACGCACAGCTCAAAACAAAGGAATATTTTTACGACGGTGAGGATTTCCCGACAGTAGGCGACTTTGTGCTTTTTGACTACATTGAAGACGGCGACAGCCGAATTACTGCAACATTGAAGCGAAAGACTTACTTTTCCCGTCGTGACCCTGACAAGGGCAGAGGTGAACAGGCGGTTGCTTCAAACTTTGACTATGTGTTTATTATGCAGTCGCTCAACCACGACTTTAACCCAAAGCGATTGGAGCGTTATCTGACAGTTGCTCGTCAATCAAAGGCTGTGCCTGTTGTGGTTCTTACAAAGGCAGATTTAACTGACAATTATCTGCCGTATATTCTTAAAGTCAGCGAGGTTGCGCAGGGTGTACAAACACACATCGTAAGTGCAAAAACAGGCTTTGGTTTAGAAGAACTGCAAAAGTATATGCAAAAGGGCAACACCTTGGTGTTCTTGGGTTCTTCGGGTGTCGGCAAGTCAAGTCTTGTAAACACACTTGCAGGAAAAGAAATTATGGATGTTAACGGCATCCGTGAGGATGACTCCAAGGGCAGACACACAACAACTCACCGAGAGTTGATTAAGCTCGACAGCGGTGTGATGATTATCGACACACCGGGTATGCGTGAGCTTGGAATGTGGAATGTAATTAGAGGTCTTACTGACGCTTTTGCAGATGTCGAAAAATTTGCAGGTATGTGCAAATTCAGGGATTGCAAGCACGAAAACGAACCCCATTGTGCTGTAAGAAAGGCTATACTAGACGGAGAGTTAAGTGAAAGCCGACTCGAAAGCTACAAAAAGATAAAGGCAGAAGCAAAGTACAGCGACGATTCGTTTGATTATCGAAAACAAAAACAGCAATGGGAAAAAGCATTAAGAATTGGCGATAAGAAAAGAAAAAAGGAGAGATTCTAACAATGACAAAAACTATTAAATCAATGGATAATAAATATTTGCAGACATCACTCGATATGGTAAGAAGAACATTTACAAATTCCGAAACAGCCGAGGATGCGCAGATTGTAGTAAACATTATCGAAGAAATCCGTACAATGAGTTCTTATGTGCCTGAACTGGAGATTGTGATGGTAAATGATGATTACGAAGTTATAGGCTACGTTATGTTTTCAAAGCTCTTTCTTGACGGTAAGATGCAGGATGAACTCTTGGTTTTAAACCCTGTGGCAGTAAAAACCGAATTACAGCGTCAGCATATTTCAAAGGAACTTATCGAAGCGGGTTTTGAAAAGGCAAAAGAGTTGGGTTTTAAAGCAGTAATTGTAGAGGGTAATCCTATGAACTACCGCAACCGTGGCTTTAAAACATCTGCCGACTTCGGCATTGTTGCAGCGCAAGACGTTGGACTTCCAGCACCTGAGTGCCTTATGGTTAAGGAACTTGTAGACGGTGCTTTAGACAATATCAGCGGAAAATATTCATACGCTGATTACGAAACACTTAAATAAAAATATAATTAAACGAGGTAAAACCAATGGAAAACTTTAAGTACATTACATTAAGAGAAAGACCGGAACTGATGGAAACAGCAGCTTCATGGTTTAACAGCAAATGGGGCGTGCCAAAAGAAGCGTACCTTGAGTGTATGCAGGCATACCTTAACGGTGAAACAGAATACGGCTGGTATCTCTGCTTAGACAATGAGCAGATTGTCGGTGGAATGGGCGTTATTGAAAACGATTTTCACGACAGAAAAGACCTTTCACCAAACGTCTGCGCTGTTTATACCGAAGAAACTCACCGCAAAAAAGGTATATCAGGAACACTTCTCAATATGGTGGTTGATGACCTCAGAACAAAGGGGATTTCACCGCTTTATCTCGTCACTGACCACACAGGCTTTTACGAGCGTTACGGCTGGGAGTTTTTGTGTATGGTTCAGGGTGACGGCGAGCCTGATATGACAAGAATGTATATCCACAGATAAAGTATAATTATCAAAGAATTATTAGGAGGAAATTATGAACATTAAAACAAAAAGACTTGAAATCACTGAATTCACACTTGATATGGTTGAGGCTGTGCACCTCAACTCACTTGATGAAGACAACAGAAAATTCAACCCCGATGAAGTTTTCGAAACTATGGAAGACGCACAGGGCACGGTTGAATTTCTTATGAGTGTATACGAAAACGGCGACGGTCCGCTTGTGTATCCTGTGTTGCTCTCGGATGGCACAAATGTCGGCTATGTTCAGGCTGTGCCAATGGACGATGGTAAATGGGAGATAGGCTACCACATCGCTCAGAAATACGCAGGTAACGGCTACTGTACCGAAGCGGTAAAAGCCTTTTTACCTGTTATTATGAAGGAACTCGGCATCAAAGAAATGCTCGGTATCTGTGTTGTTGAAAATGTAGCGTCAGTTAAAGTTATGGAAAATGCAGGCTTTGTCAAGGAGTTCGAGGGTATGGGTTCATATCAGGGCGTAGACAGAGCAATCTGCCGCTTTACTTACAGCGTAAAGTGAGTTAATATAGGTTTATAGTTTAAAAGCGGGTGATTTAAGCATCCGCTTTTGCTCAATATTGCGATGAGGTTGATACAATGAACGGTGTAAACAAAACTTGCTATATTACATTGTACGGAAAGTCTTATGTAAGCAAAAAGGGGATAATCCTCAAAGACAAAAAGGCTGAAGAAATCTGGGCGAAAGAAGGCTTTGAACTTAAAGGTAAGTCAAAGTCCAAGTGGCTAGCTTACTTTATGGGGATGAGGTCTGCTGTTTTTGATGCTTGGGTAAAAGACAAAATTAACGAGCACAAAAACGCAGTTGTAATCCACATCGGTTGCGGTATGGATAGCCGAGTGCTCAGAGTCGGCACACATACCCACCAGTGGTACGATATTGATTTTTCTGAGGTCATAAACGAACGCAAACTGCATTACACCGAAAGTGAAAATTACAAGATGCTTTCAGGGGACGCACGAAATCCCGAGTGGCTTAGCAAAATCCCAAGCCAAAAGACAGCAATTGTGATTGTTGAAGGCATCAGTATGTATCTGAAAACTGAGAAAATATTAGAGCTAATAACAGCTCTTAATGCTTATTTTGAACAAGTTTTCCTTATGATGGATTGCTACACCAAGCTGTCGGCAAAAATTTCTAAATACAAAAATCCTATTAACGATGTCGGCGTTACCACGGTCTACGGCACGGATGACCCAAAGGATTTCGAAACTGACGAGTTTAAGTTTATTAAAGAGCACAATATGACACCTGATTACCTTATCAATGACCTTAAGGGTGTAGAAAAACACATATTTAAACTGCTCTATGGCGGAAGAATTTCAAAGAAAATGTACCGCCTGTTTGAGTACGCAAGCGTGTTATTAGGATAAAAACTATGATTAAATTTAAATAAAAAAATAAAACAGGGGTTAAGGTGAATGTACCTTAACCCCTGTTTGCGTGATTTATGGCGTTTACAGGCGTTTTATGTGATAGGGGAAATATGTAGTGGTTTTTAAACTTGAGTTCAAAGATAACAATTATGAATGATCACTATAAAATAGCACGAAAGCTTGTGTAATCACAAAACGGCAAGGAGATAAAAATTCTCCTTGCCGTTTACTGTTGTTGTAATACTTTGCAATATATTTTTTCGTGTGATATTTCGTGTGATGTTTTAATTTGAAGTAGCAGTTTTGACTGCATTTTTGACTGCACTTTATCTTATTTTAAGTGATTTCATCTTTTCTTAAAGTTACTTAGCTACACCTTAAAACCCTAGTGTTTAAGCCGATTTCGGGCATTTTAAGAAATTTTGATAAAAAGAAAAGACAGCTCACAAAAGCTGTCTTTTTGGTGCGAGTGACGGGACTTGAATTATTAGACGATAGTGTTAGTTTATAACACTATGTTTCACTTTGTGCCATTATAAGTCATTTGCAACGTATCTGTATTTTATTGAATTATACTTTATTTTAAATCATAAAGAACAAATAATGAACATCAAGTGCAAGTAGCAATATCGTTAAATGAATATGTTTATTTGAAAAATTCGAGTATGGATTTTTGAAATAAGTGTATGAAGCTCAAAATAAAACAAGATTTTTATCGTGAATTAAGGCTGTATAGTAGATCTAAAAAAATAGCACTACTTTTGGCAATGCTTACTTGTTTTTTATGGACTCTATTAGCAAACGGACGGCTTGAGCTTGTTTGTCAGTTAAACCATTAGCATCAATTAATATTGATGGTTCTATTTGCTGTTTTCCAAGTAAATAATCAGTACTACAATTTAACAAATATGATAATTCCAAGAGAACATCAGTGCTAGGTGTTCTCTCTCCAGTTTCGTATCCAGAAACAATTGACGGAGAAATATTAAGTCTATCTGCAATTTGTTTCTGAGAATATCCGTGTTTTGTACGAAGAGCTTTGAGCTTTTCAGGTAATCCTTTTATCATTGTGT
>JAFUOM010000042.1 GCA_017481885.1 Ruminococcus sp. | reverse complement strand
TGTTTTTTAACGCTTTGATGTATTCTATAGCAAGTGTGTTGTTAGCACCGTTTAAAATCTCTGCATATTCTTGCGCATACAGCTCCATAACCGCAAGACTTATGGCTTTAGGGTAGTACTCGCCGTTTGATAGGTAGTTTTTGACTTTTGTGTTAAAATCATCGCTTTCAAAAATATCGGTTAATTCTATAAGCTTATCTGTATCATCATTTTCAGCACCAAAGCATAATATATCAGCACCCAAAGCATCTGCTATCTGCACGCCACCTTTTGCGAATCGTTCGGCACTTGACAAAGCAAAAACTGTCGGCAATTCAACAACCAAGTCGCAACCGTTTTGAAGCGCAGCTTTTGTTCTTTCAAATTTATCTATAATTGCAACATCGCCACGCTGTACAAAGTTACCGCTCATAATTGCAATAACGCAATCAGCGTGTTCGCTCTTAACTGTATCTATGAGATACTTGTGACCATTATGAAACGGGTTGAACTCGCAAATAACTGCCGCAATCTTCATTTTTCTCACCTCTTTAATAAAAAACCTTGAAATATTATCTGATTAGTATTATTATATTATATGTGATAAAATTAACATTTTCAATAGGAGGATATTGTTATGAAAATTTTAGTTATCAACGCAGGTAGCTCATCTTTAAAATACCAGCTCATCGATATGGAAACAGAGCAGATGATTGCAAAGGGTAACTGCGAGCGTGTAGGTCAGGAAGGTTCTTTTATCGGTCACAAGACTGCTGACGGCAGAGCTTTTGAGAAAGAAACAGAAATGAAGAATCATTCACAGGCATTTATGGTAGTTAAAGACGCTCTCCTTGACGCTGAGTATGGCGTAATTAAGACTCTTGACGAAGTATCAGCTATTGGTCACCGTGTAGTACAGGGTGGTTCAATCTTCAAGTCATCAGTTCTTATTGACGAAAAGGTGCTTGCTGATATCGATGGTCTTAGTCCACTTGCTCCACTTCATAACCCTGCTCACGTTCAGGCTATGAAGGGTTGTCTCGAAGTTTTCGGTGAGAACACACCAATGGTTGCTGTATTTGATACATCATTCCACTCAACAATGCCTGAAAAAGCATATATGTACGCAGTACCATACGAGTTCTACGAGAAGTACGCTGTTAGAAGATACGGTGCTCACGGTACATCACACCGTTATGTTTCTCAGGAAATGGCTAACCTTATGGGCAAGGATATCAAAGACCTCAAGATTATCACATGCCACATCGGTAACGGTTCATCAATCACAGCTGTTGATGGCGGTAAGGTTATTGATACATCAATGGGTCTTACTCCACTCGATGGTATTATGATGGGTACTCGTACAGGTTGTCTTGACCCATCAGTTGTTACATTCATCGCTGACAAAGAGGACCTCTCTCCAAAGGAAATGGATACTCTCCTCAATAAAAAGTCAGGTTTACTTGGTGTATCAGGCGTTTCTTCTGATGACCGTGACGTTACTGCAGCAGAGGAAGCAGGCAACGAGCGTGCACATCTTGCTCACGAAATGCTTTACTACCAGATTGCTAAGTACATCGGTCAGTACTATGTTGCTATGGGCGGTTGCGACGCTATCGTATTCACAGCAGGTCTTGGTGAGAACCAGCCACAGCTCAGAAAGAGAGTTTGCGACTACTTAAAGGTATTCGGAGTTAAAATGAACGAGGAGTTCAACGCTACAGCTATGCGTGGTGTTACAGGTCAGCTTTCAACAGATGATTCTGCAATCCGTGTTGAGCTTATCGCTACAAACGAGGAGCTTGTTATCGCAAGAGATACAAGAGACATCGTTTCTGCTCTTTAATGCTTTATTTGAATAATGTTTGATAAAAATTATGCCGTCGGGTTACCGACGGCATTTTTGCTTATATTGGGTTTGATGTCAGGTCTGAGTCGCCTGCTTCTGTGTGGTCTCTGAAAAGAAGTGAGATGCACCACAAAGCAGATAATCCGACTACAACATAGATTATTCTACTGATAATACCTGTCTGACCGCCGCAAATCCAGGCAACAAGGTCAAACTTAAAAAGTCCCACGCTGCCCCAGTTGATACCGCCGATGACAAGTAAACTCAATGCGATTTTATCCAGCATATTAAAACCTCCTGTTATTTATAGGTTGTTTTAATATTCTTAGCATATCTGCGTGTTATATTCTCGTGTTAAGTGGAAAATATCGCAAAAATTGTTGCGGCAATACCAAAAACAAGAAGTACAACTGCGATAATACGAGTGATTTGTACAGCTTTTTTAATTTTGTATTTTTGAATCATAACGTCCGCAGGAATAGGGAAGAACAGAAACAGTATTCCCAGAATAACGGTTGGAATAGCCACCATAAACGCACCAACTTCTCTAATCATAGAGTATACAAAAAGTCCGATGCCGATTGATAGTACACTAACACCGTTTATTACTCCCATAAGTTTGGAAATTTTATCCCTTACTTCGTAGAACTTGTTAGCGTTTGTCTGACAATCATCGCAGCAGTATATTTCGTGATAAGAAATTTCTTTAGCACAGTATTCACATTTTTTCAATTTGTTCACCTTCAATAAAATAATGTTGATATTTTATCACAAGAACCGATTTTTTTCAATGATGTTTGCAAAATTGATTTCAAAGTCTCTTTTTATCTATATTGAATAAATTTATTAATGTATTTTGTGCTAAATACTCATTGAAAGTGGAGATTTTTTATTATATAATTAACAATGAAGAATATGTAAAACTATAGTTTCTTCAAAAAAGCATACCTTAGGAGGTTATTATGAACGCTAAGAAACTGATCAGCTTGTTACTGGCTGTCACTATTGCAGTGTCTTGCTTCACTGTCAGCTTTATGACTGTTGGTGCACAGACAGACTACAATGAGTACGAAAAAATGCAGGAAGCTATTAAACCTGAAAACAACTATGGTCTTGCAAAGACTGTTAACGAAGGTAAGATTATCCAGGCTTGGAACTGGTCTTATGCTAACATTATCAAAAATCTTGAAAAACTTGCAGAGCAGGGCTTTACAACAATCCAGGTATCTCCTCCAAACGAATTGAAAATGCCAACAAAGGGTGTTAAAGTTTGCGAGCCTGCTATTGATGGCATAGCTCCTAATGGTTGGTGGATGTTCTATCAGCCTGCAGGTTTCCAGCTCAATGAATCAGAAGATAACGCTCTCGGTACAAAAGCTGAGTTTGTCAAAATGTGTGAGGAAGCTCACAAGTTAGGCTTAAAGGTTATCGTTGACGCTGTTATCAACCATATGGGTACTGACGACGACCACATCGGCAAGTACACAAACACATCAACTGACCCTATGGATCACGTTAACCCTCGTGCCGCTCAGTTCGAGCCTGAACTCTTAGCTGCTAAGGCTTTCCATTCCCCTTGGGTTGATATGACTTACAAAGAGAACTACTGGGATGGTTGGTCAGATTACGATATCGAAGAAGACTTGACTCAGCATTGTACATCGGGTCTTCCTGACCTTGATACAAGTTTGCAGCTTGTACAGGACACTATCTATGAATATTTTGTAGAGCTTGTAGAAGCAGGTGCAGACGGTTTCCGTTTTGACGCTGCTAAGCATATCGAAACATCTCACGATACATATTTTGCATCTGACTTCTGGGAAGATACACTCCTTAAATTAAGAGCTAACTATCCTGACAAAGAATGTTATGCTTACGGTGAAATCCTCAACAAGTGTGGTGACGGTCGTCCATTCTCAGAGTATACAGAACTTATGGACGTTACTGACTCTTCATCATACTGGGGAATTAAAGATGCTGTTGTAAATATGGGTAACGGCGGCAGCCCAACTCCATATTATCCATCAACTAACTTCACAAAAGAAAATGTAATCCAGTGGAACGAATCCCACGATACATATATCGACGGCGGTACATCATCACTTACAATCCAGCAGAGAAACAAAATCTGGGCGTTAACAGCAGCTAGACAGACAATCACTGGCGTATACTTTGCTCGTCCAGACGACAGAACTGGTGCTAACCGTGCGGCTATCGAAGCTATCTGTGCAAACATCACTCTTGGTGATGCAGCTCTCACAAGCTGGACATTACCTGAAGTTAAGGCTGTTAACCAGTTCGATAACTACTTTGGTGATGCTGCTGAGTATAACTCAACACAGGATAAGGTTACTCTGATTGAGCGTGGCGGTTTAGGTGCTACACTTGTTAACCTTGGCGGTACAACAAAAACTGTTAACATAAAAGCTAACACTCTTGCTAACGGTACATACAAAGATTCTATCACAGGTAACGAATTCACAGTTGCTAATGGCAAGCTTTCCGGTTCTATCGGTACAACAGGTATTGCTTGTATCTACTACGCAGAAGATACAGCACCTGAGGTTCCTGACCCAACAGATGATCCATGGCAGATTGACGTATCTTCAGGTAACTACCCAATCATCGATGGTTACAACACAGTTGTTTACTCAGCTAAAGGCTGGACTAGCGCTTATATCTACGCTTGGGTTAAGGGTACAGACGATTATATCGTTGCTTGGCCTGGTCAGGAAATGAAGTTTGCTCTTACAAATGATTATGGTGAGAGCCAGTTTGTAGGTTACATTCCTGTTGAATATGATTGTTATATCATCAACGATGGCAACGGCGATCAGACTGTTGACCTTGAAGTAACTGAAAGTCTTGGTATGTATATGGCATCAAAGAACTCACTTGGTAAGTGGACAATCGGTACATGGGATCCTAACTTCTATAATTACGAAAAGCCTACAAAGCCATCTGACCCTGATGACCCTACAACACCGGATAATCCAACACAGCCACCTGCACCTTCAAATCCATACAATAAGATTGAATACATTGTTGGCGACGCAGATGGTACTGGCGATATCACCATTATGGACGCTACAACTATCCAGTTCCATCTTGCAAACAGCCGTTTAATCGAAGGTGTTAAGCTGATGGCTGCTGAAACTGATGGTGATGGCAATCTCACTATTATGGACGTAACTTGCATCCAGATGTTCCTTGCTTCAATAGATAAAGGTACAAATATCGGCGAAAAAGTTACTATTGTAGAGCCATAATTAAATACTAAAAAACTTTTGGCGGATGCTTTTGCGTCCGCCTTTTGTTGTGTACAAGTTGCACGCTTTGTGCTATAATAAACAAAACCAATTTTGGAGGATATTATGCACATTCCGTCAGCAGATACTTTGGATATACCTGTACTTACTTTTGAAGATGCTTTAAAAGTTAAGCATCCGGATGAATACGATACAAACAGATGGCTTTATGTTCCTGATTTTTACAGCGAATATCGTTACATACTCGGCACAAAAGGCGATAACCCTTTGATTTGCATTGGTATTAACCCTTCAACTGCCGCTCCTGATGATTTGGATAATACGCTAAAGTCCGTAGAACGAATCGCTTTACACAATGGATTTGACAGCTTCATTATGTTCAATGTGTATGCTCAGCGAGCTACAAATCCAGATGATATGGAAGAAAACTTCAACGAGTTTTTGCATAAAGAAAATATGAAAGCATTTGAATATGTCCTGAAACTTAGCAAAAAGAGACCTTGCGTCTGGGCAGCTTGGGGAAATATAATTGAAAAACGTGATTATCTATCCGAGTGCGTGCTAACAATGGCTGAGATAGGAAAGAGGTACAACGCTTTGTGGTACACAGCTGGTAAGATTTCAAAAAAAGGCCATCCGCACCATCCTCAGTATCTAAAAAAAGACTCGCCGCACGACACATTTGATATCGATAAATATTGTACAGAAGATTTAGGTAAGTAAAATAAAGAATAAAAAACAAACAGCACCGTTT
>JAFUOM010000041.1 GCA_017481885.1 Ruminococcus sp. | reverse complement strand
CTTTCGGAAATGAGCTTTTCTTCAAGCTCTTCCATATTCATACCGTCTTTTTCAACGGTTACACCAACAAGATTAACGTTGTAGCTTCTGAATGTGTTTAACGCACCAACAAAAGACGGAGCTTCGCAGATAAGTGTATCGTGCTCGTTTAAGAAAGTCTTAGCGGCGATGTCCATAACCTGCTGAGCACCAGAAACGATAATAAGCTCGTCGTTTTCTTTGATAACATCAAGCTCTTCGCTTAAGTATTTCTTAAGGGTTTCTCTAAGCGGTGTGTAACCGTCAGAAATACCGTACTGCAAAACACCGATTGGGTTTTCGTTTAAGAGGTTAGCTGAGATTTCTTTGATAGCATCTACAGGGAAAGCATCAGGAGCAGGGTTGCCTGCTGAAAGAGAAATAACACCAGGGTCTGATGCACTTTTCAGGATTTCTCTGATAGCGTTTGGCTTAAGAGCCAGAACTTTGTCTGAAAAATTGTATGTCAAGTCAATCACCTTCTAAATAATGTTAATAAGTTATTTTAACATATATATGCAGAATTTGCAACAAAATTGAGTTTTCGGTGTGTAAAGTTCCAAAATTACTCAGAAATAGCAGGAAATTTTCACTTTTGTGAAAGTTTTTGTTGTATAAAATGTATTTTTGTATTATAATGTAATATGTGTTTTTATTTGTACTAAAAAGGAGGAGCAAAATGGACTACGATTTCGATTTGTATGAAGACAAAGCGTATATCGAGCGAAGAAACGCAAGACGTGCTTTGGAAAGAGAGAAACGCAGAAGAAAAAAACTTTTGATAAGACGAACAACTATCGTCGCAGTTATGCTCCTCATTGTTGTTCTGATTGTCACGCTCATTGTTTTGGGGGTCAAGGCAGTTTTCGGCGGTGGCAATAAAGGTGGCAAAACCGAGGAGACACAAGCACCTACTGTTGCGATGTCTTCAACAAACACTAACAACAATGCTCTTGTTTTCAACGAACCCGATATTCCGGACGACAAGACCGACGGTTACACTTCATCAGCTAACAGCGGTGTTTATATTTACAACAAAGCAGCTTATGAGCTTTTTGCAGGAAGTGAAAGCTCGGCGAAAGATTACGCTGACTGTATTTCAGAGTTCAAAGCTCAGGCAGGCGACAAAATAACAGTTTACAATATGATTATTCCTAACCACACTGAGTTCGGTATTCCAAAACGCCTTATTCAGGAGGGTAAGGTTCAGTCTAACAATCAGGCTGAAAACATCAAGACAATCTACAGCAGTTATACTCAGGACGTTGTTCCAATCAACTGCTACAACGAATTGTCAGCTCATAATAGCGAGTATATCTACTTCAACACAGACCACCACTGGACAGGTCTTGGCGGATATTACGCATACAAGGCTTTCTGTGAGCAGACAGGTCAGAAAGTGCTCGACCTTGCGATATGTAATGAAAAACAGGTTCCAGGCTACGAAGGTTCGCTGATGTACTGTGACGGCAGTCTTTATGAGAACTTAGACACAGTTCATTTCTGGACATTCCCTTACAGCACTTACGCAATGCGTACTGATAGTGCAGGCGACGAACCTTATGAAACAACTGTTTACTATGAGGGCGCAACGTCAGGTTCTTACACATACGGTGCTTTTATCTGGGGTGACTGTGCACTGTTCGTTGAACACAACAACGAGCTTTCAAACGGCAAGAAAATCGCAGTAATCAAAGAATCCTACGGCAACGCTTTTGTTCCGTATTTAACAGCAAACTATGAGGAAGTTCACGTTATCGATTTCAGATATTTTGAAGACAACCTCAAAGATTATTGTACCACTAACGGTATTGAAGAAGTTATGTTTGTCAACAATATTGTAGCGGCTAATACAGCTATTCAGGTTGACAGAATCAGAACATTATTTGACTAACTAAAAAGGAGGTGTAACGGCGTGCTGGCAAAAAAGGTAAGAGTTAATGTTTACGGCGAAATCAGCGATGGTCTATATTCGGGCTATTCGAGTGCTGAGGGTATGAACAATGTGAGCTCATATGTTATCAGCAGGAAAAGAGTATACGAGTTTTTGCGTGGCGTTGTTGTAGCCGTTGCAACTCTCAAAAGTGGAGAGCAGAAATGTATCGTTGCTCCTGAGGGCGAAATTTTCTACGAGCCTGAAATCAGAGAGCGACTCAGCACTTTAAGAAACGTTGAGCTCAAATCTCTCAATTGTCTTTACGAAAAATCCTGTGGTGCTATCATTATCCACAAGGCTAACAAAGATAACTACAAGGTGCTTTTGGTTAAGAACCACAACGGCAGATACTGGAGCTTCCCGAAAGGTCACGTTGAAAAAGGCGAAACTGAGGAAGAAACAGCTATCAGAGAGATTAAAGAGGAAACCGGCTTGGATGTTGAAATCGTTGACAGTTTTCGTGAAGTTTCCGATTACTGTCCTTTTGGCAGAATCAAAAAGCGTGTTGTCTTCTTTATGGCACAGACTTTCTCAACTGACGTAAAAGTGCAGAAAGAGGAGATTGACTCCTACATCTGGGTTGACTTAAACGATGTGCACAACAAATGCACCTACGACAACGATTTAAGAGTTATCAAAAAGGCAAGAGCTAACATTTCAAAGCTCAAGTAATTTAAGCTTAAATATTTTTACGCAAAAGTAATCCCCACGGACTTAAACGTCTGTGGGGATTTTTGTGATATAAAATTTGTGGGATTAATTGTTTGTGTATCTAGCAATAAGTGTGGTCTTATTCAAACCCTGCTAACTTCATCTGAATAGCAGTCACATCCAGAGTAGAGATTTCACCATCACTATCATAATCGGTAATGTATAAATCTCTAGCCTCAGATAGTTGTGCCAGAATACATTGGATTTCAGTTGCATCCATAATTGAGATATTATAGTCCATATCTGCATCCCCTTTTTCTACAACAGGAACATAGTATGATACTTCGTGACCGCAGTAACTCAGCGTTACCAGAACTTGTTGTGATTCGTCAATAGTATAAACACCTGTGCTATAGTAATTGTTGTCCAGCTTTTGGTTAAGTTCATCCCAGTCTTGATCAGTCACTAATTTACTTGAGCCGCCTTGGCAATTTACCATAAGTTCAATACCGTTGAGGTTACTTGGTCGAATTACGCAATGCTTTGAGTTCTCATCTTCTGAATTAATTTCAAAATAGTACACTGTGTCAGGTGCTTGTACAAGTATAAGGCTTTCTACTGCTACAACATCAACGTAAAATGTACACGCTTTGTCATAATAAGTGATTGTGACAGGATTTTTGCCTACTGTCCACTTGTCACTGTCACGCTGATTGTCATAGTATTTAAATGATACCTCGTTATTATCATCGAAATATCTTGTTTCTTCGTATGTGCCGTCGTCATAGTTAATGCGAATAACAAGGTCTCTTGGTAGCTCATAGTAATACACAAACCATTCTTTATCGGTTTCAGGGTCTTCATATTTATGACCTGTTATGTTTTCATAACACGTTACCCTTGAGTGAGACACAACCTCGATACTCTTAACAGGGCAGTCAACAACCTCAATATCAAAACGTGCATAGCCCTTGTCAGCGGCTACATAACCATAGAATTGTCCGTTTTCATCCTGTGTTATTTCAGCGTATACAGTAGTGCCAACAATCTCGTTTTCCCAGCTATCACCGCTGTATGTCCACGTGCAAGTAGTGCCGTCTGTGTACACAAGTTCTGCGGACAGTCCATTCAGGTCAATTGTTTCCTGATTAATAAACCCGTCGTAGTACGTCATCTTGTCAGGGTAGGTCAAAATGTTTATCTGCTTGATAATCTCACATTTGTCGATAGTAACCTGATATGTATCATTAAAGTCCGTCATACTCATATAGTAGTAGTTTTTTCCACCTTCAAGGTAGTATGAAAGACAAAAGCTACTGCCTACACCACTATCTTCATCTTCGTCTAAATATTTAAACTCGCTGTCATATAATACTGCATTAGTAAATGCATATTTCTGCAAAGATGAAAAAGCGTAATATCCGCTGTCAGTTGGTGTGAATTTGAAGAATTCAACATCTTTTTGGGTATCCGGTACAACATCCAAGACGTCGCCTGTTTTGATGTCTGTAGTTCTTTCGTCAAGGTTTACAATCGAAACATTATACATAGCTTCTCTTTGGTCAAGTCTTTTTGCACCGACATCAAATTTGTATACCTTGTCTTTTTCAAGATAAGCCTTGTAGAAAAAGTTTTCGTTACCACCGCTGTTATCGTCATAGCCTAACAGGTTGTGGTCTTCGTCGTAGCAATAGACAAACGGGTCGCTGTAATCATGACAACTGGAATAAAATGCATAGTATCCACTTTTTTCAGCGTAAAAAGCCAGATACTTTATTGGTTCGTTTGGCGTCAAGCGTACACTTGTATCGCGGTTTAGTATTATATCATAGGAGTAATCAGCTGCATTTGCCTGAATTAAAGGCATAGCAGATATAAACATTACCACAGCGAGCGTTATAGCCAGTAGTTTTTTAAGTTTTTTCATTTTGGGTTCCTCCTCTATGCAAGAATGTGTGAATTCCTTTATAAATAAAACGCTTTGAACTACCCATTTGGTTTCAACTTTTATAAAGAATTTGCCCCGATTTTCTCGGGGCAAGTCTGTATCTGTATTTAATTACTCAAGCCAAGCGATGTCGGTGTCAGAGCCTAAGTTGTCTACACTGTAGATGAACAACATTCTGTCAAAATCGCTCTTTTCGATGAGTTCTGAAACATTCTGCTTGTAGTAACGCATATCGAGCATTGTGATTTCAGAGTAGTGGTCAGCAAGGAAAGGTATGAGCGAATGAGCAAAGCTGTCTTTGATAACAAGGAGCTTTTCGCCGTCTTTAACTGCTTTGTTCTTGATGACTGTGTACGGATGATTGCCATCAAGGTATACAGGGTACTTGTCATCGTCCTTGAGGTTATCAAGTACAAACAGTGAACGCAGGGAAGTGGTTTCGCCGTTGTCAACGATGGTCACTTCGATGTCGCCGTCTTTAATAGCGTTGCTTTTGTAAATTCCGATGCTGTCAGCCTCGTTGAACCAGAAACCTGATGATGAATAAGTTGTGCCGTAAAAACCGCTGTGAGACGAAATTTCGTAGGCATCTTCTCCATTGGCAGTCAATCCCAGATTAGGTGCGAGCTCAGTGTAAGCAAGGTACGCACCCTCTGCTGTCCAGTGATGGTCGGTTTTGTAGTAAACCTGAGTGCCGTTTTTGTAAGCTTCTTTGAAACTCTCCCTAACATCAACAAAGTCTATGTTGTTTTCTTTTAATGTGTTTGCAACATCAGTAAAAAGCTCATCATCCTTGTAAATTATGTGCTTGTTAGGTAACACATCAGAGCATACATAGCCTGTTGACGGAGCAAGCACCATTGTTGCAGGAAGGTCGTGCTTTTTTGAAAACTCGCCTATAACGTCAATGTTAATCATCAATCTGTCTGTCTTTGGTGGGTCATTTACAAGGTAGCCGTCCTTGCAGTTGTAAATGCCGTTTGACAGCGGATTGCCGAGTGAATAGTTGTAGTATGAGCTGAGTCCTACCCAGAAGTTACGGAACGCTGTGTGGTCACTGAGGTAGGTCTCAAAGTCTTCGCCGAATTCACCGCTGAAAAATGTGTTAACTGTCAGCGTTGGAAAATCTGACAGATAACGCTTTTCAGAGGAGCTGTATTCCTTTTTAGGAAGAGCGAAGAAAAGTATTGTCATCGCAAAAATAAACACGATGAAAACGATAGTCGGTAAATGCTTTAACGCTTTCTTCATTATTAAGCTCCTTTCTGTGAATTAGAATCTGAAGTACAAGAATGGGTTGTAGCTCTGGTTAACAAGAGAAGCTGTGCACACAAAGAGAATGAAGATGCAGAAAGCTGTGTCAACCAAAATCTTTACCTTGGTATTTTTAATCTTACCATGAAGCTTGTACATAAGCGGAGTTGAAGAAATGCCTGCGATAACAAGAAGCGGTAAGTAAGAGATTGTAGTTGAAAGTGCACTTTCGCCGATAACAGGACCTGAGAAAGCAAACAGTGTAGTTGCAAACTCAGCAAGCTCTTTCAAGTCTACGAAGTAGAAGATAACCCAACCGAACAAAATCAGCGGTAATGAGTAAATGTACTGTACAAAAGCAGGTGCTTTGTCGAGCCATTTTTTGAGGATAAACTTTTCGATGATGAGGATAACACCAAAGTAAAGACCCCACAAAATAAAGTTGAAAGAAGCACCGTGCCAGAAACCTGTCAAAAACCATACAATCAGCAGGTTAATAATCTGGCGGAAAACACCCTTTCGGTTACCACCAAGCGGAATGTAAACATATTCTCTAAACCAAGTACCAAGAGAGATGTGCCATCTTCTCCAGAACTCGGTGATAGATTTTGAAATGTACGGATAGTCGAAGTTTTTGAGGAACTCGAAGCCGAGCATATTACCAAGACCGCACGCCATATCCGAGTAGCCTGAAAAGTCAAAGTAAATCTGAAACGCATAGCCTAATATACCGATAAGGCTACCAAGCCAACCGTTAACTTCACCCGATTCACGGATTGAGTCCCACATAAGACCCATCTGGTTAGCAAGCAGAACCTTTTTGCCCAGACCGATGCAGAAAAGTCTTACGCCCTTTGTGAAAACATCGAGAGTTTCTTTTCTGTGGTCAAGCTGATACGCAACGTCTTTGTATCTAACGATAGGACCTGCAATAAGCTGAGGGAAGAGGGCTACGTAAGTACCGAAAGTGACGATGTTACGCTGAACCGGTGCATCGCCTCGATAAACGTCGATTGAATAGGACATTGTCTGGAATGTGTAGAAGCTGATACCAATCGGAAGCGGAACGCTGATTGATGGCAAGTTGAAAAATCCCAGAGCATTCAACGTGTCTGTGAGGAATCCTGCGTACTTGAAGAATCCTAAAAGGCTCAGGTTAACAGTAGCAGAAACAAATACCCACGCTTTGGCGACTTTTTTGTTAGTCAGCCTGTACTTGTCGATAAAGTGACCGCAGGTATAGTCAACAACTGTTGAAAACAGCATCAGTGTTACGTAGACAGGTTCACCCCATCCGTAGAAAACAAGGTTAGCAAAGAACAAAAACAGGTTTCTGAATTTGCGTGGTACTGCGTAGTATATAAGCAAAACTATCGGCAGATACATAAACAAAAACAGTAAGCTTGAAAATACCATAGTATGCCTCCTTATTTTGGCACATATTTACCTATTATAATACTCTTACATTTTAGTTGTTTTATCACTCAAAGTCAATGAAATATGAGGCAATAAGTGGGCTTAAATGCTTTTTCAGCGAATTTGCGTATTTTGACTTTTTTATTGTCAAAAACTTGGATATACTATATAATCAGCTTGTGTAAAATTTTGTCAGGGCGGATAAAAAATGGGAAGATTACTTGAACTTTTCAAAAGCGAAAAGACTCTTATACTAATTTCGTTTGTGTTTATTGCGGTGATAATATGCTATTGTTTTTATGATATCACAGTTGATAAAACCGATAAGCTTTCGTATAGCAAAGATGAAGTCGAAAGTATGGCGGTAGAGCTTGTTAACATAAATACAGCAGACGTAAAAACGCTGTGTTCGCTCCCGAATATAGGAGAAAGCACAGCTAAAAGGATAATCAGTTACAGAGAGAAAAACGGTTTGTTCCAAAGTGTTGATGAAATACAGAACGTGTACGGCATAGGATATCAGGATTACATAATTTTACAACCGTTGATAACAGTGCAGTAAAAAACAAAAAGCACCCTTACAGGTGCTTTTTTTCGTGTCATTATTAGAACAGGATGTTTTTCTTGAAATCCTCGTTGCAACGTGGGCAGTGGATTTTCTGGTTTCCTGTGCGTTTTTTGAGTCGAAGCTGAGATTTGCAGTACGGACACTTTACGTAGCGGTGAGTTTTAAAATCACGAACTTTCAGATATTGACGCTTGAAAAATGTCTCAACTACTGTGTAGATGCTTTCAAATTTACGGTTTTCGTACAGACGCTTGTTGATGTTTTTTGACAATGCACGAAAGATGTAAAGAGCAACCGGCACTGCCAAAACAACAAACAACCACGCTGAACGTACAAACAAGTTGATGATATATATAACAGCAGTCACTATCAGCAAAAATGTGTTCAGTTTGTCATTGCCGTAACGACCTTGCATAAATTCTGCGAGCTTATACATTAAATTTTTCAAAACAAATCTTCCCTTATTAAATATACTGTACAATATCTTAGCACAAGGGGAGATTTAATTCAAGAACAAAGTGTTAAATTTTGCGTTACTCCTTTATATGAAGTTGTTTGTAACTTTCGTTTAATACTGTTGCGCTGTCCCTGAGTTTAGTAAATTCGTCACGTTGCAAAGTAAGCTCAAGCAGTGAACGGACACCGTTTCGGTTGATGATGCAAGGATTTCCTAAAAACACATCAGTAAGTCCGTAGTTTCCATCCATTCTTGATGATACAGTGAGTACACTGTTTTCGTTTTGAAATATTGCTCTGACGATTCTGACAATAGCCATACCAATGCCATAGTAGGTTGCACCCTTGGCTTTGATAATCTGTTGTGCTGAGGTTCTGACCTGAGTGGCAATTTCCTCAAGCTCCGAAAGCGAAAACTTTTCCTTGTTATCTTTGATAACATCGTAAATCGGTTTTGTTGCAATTAATGCCTGTGACCACGGAACAAACTCCGAGTCGCCGTGCTCACCGATGACGTAGCCGTGGATGTTTCTAGGGTCAATGCCAAAATAGTCACCTGCAAGATATCTCAGTCTTGCAGTGTCAAGCGTTGTGCCGGTGCCTATAACCTTGCTACACTCAAATCCTGACATATCGTAGGTTATGCGTGTCATAATATCAACAGGGTTTGTCGCAACCAGAAATATCCCGTTAAAACCGCTCTCTAAAACGGGTTTGATTATTGATTCGAAAACTTTAGCATTTCGTGAGAGAAGGTCAAGTCGTGTTTCGCCCTCTTTCTGGTTAACTCCTGCGCAGATAACAACAATGTCAGCGTCATGGCAGTCAATGTAATCGCCTGCGTAAATCTTCATAGCAGTACGTGAAAACGCAAGACCGTGGTTTAAGTCCATAGCTTCACCAATGGCTCGCTCTTTGTTAATGTCAATAAGCACAAGCTCGTCACACGCATTCTGGTTAAGGGCTGCATATGCAAAGCTCATACCAACCATTCCTGTGCCGACAAGCACAATCTTTCTTTTGTCCATATTATCACCTTTCCTTTTACTATTTTTAGATTATTTTAGTTAATTATGTGGTAGCATCTTGAACTTAATACACTTCACAGATATAATGTATTAATAGAGGTGGGTTCATATGGGAAAAGTGAAAAATAAGCTGGGATACAAACTGCACCGAGTGTGGCAGTACGTTATCTCGTTTTTAAAATGGGTTTTCATTGCTCTTATTACGGGAGCGATAGGTGGAGCTGTTGGCGGATTGTTCCGTTTTTGCGTTGACCTTGCAACAAAAACACGTCAGGCTCACGAGTTTCTTATTCTATTCTTACCGCTTGGCGGTCTGTTTATTGTTTTTCTTTATCACATAACAAAGCTAAGGGACAACGCCGATACAAATCTTGTTATTAAATCAATCAGAAGCGATGACAAGGTTCCGGTTTTGTTAGCACCTGTAATTTTTATTAGTACGGTAATCACTCAGCTTTTTGGTGGTTCGGCTGGCAGAGAGGGTGCAGCACTTCAACTTGGAGGATGCATTGGTGAACAGGTAGGCGATTTGTTCAAACTCGATGAAAAGGATATGCACATATGTGTGCTGTGTGGAATGAGCGGTCTGTTTTCAGCGCTTTTCGGAACACCACTTACTGCAACAATATTTGCGATGGAAGTTATTTCTGTCGGTATTTTCTACTACAGCGCTTTTGTTCCGTGCCTTGTTTCTTCGCTTGTGTCGTTCGCAATAACACTGCAAATGGGACTCAATCCTGTTGTGTATAAGCTCACAAACGTTCCTGAAATAGATATGTGGTCTGTTATCAAGGTTGGGTTTGTTGGTGTAGGCTGTGCAATTGTTTCGATTGTTTTCTGCCTTGCTTTAAGACTTACTCATAAATATTCCGCAAAGCTTGTCAAAAACGATTACTTAAGGGTTGTTGTTGGCGGTCTGCTGATTATCGGACTAACTGCACTTCTTGGTACACGCTACAACGGTATAGGAGAGGATGTCATTCACTCAGCGTTTGAGTATGGTGATATCAATTGGTACGACCCGCTTATGAAGATACTGTTCACTGCAATTACCATCGGTTTCGGCTTTAAGGGTGGCGAGATTATTCCTACCTTGTTTATCGGAGCGACATTCGGTTATGTTGTCGGCACTGTAGTCGGGTTAGACCCTGCTTTTTCAGCAGCAATTGGTATGGTTGCACTTTTCTGTGCGGTTGTTAACTGTCCGATGGCGTCCCTTGCACTAAGCGTAGAGCTTTTCTCAGGAGGTTCAATCGTTCTGTTTGCAGTTGCACTTGCTGTGAGCTTTATGCTTTCAGGTTACTACGGTCTGTATTCTGGTCAGAAAATCGTTTACTCAAAGCGTAGAGCTCGCTTTGTTGACAGAAACGCTAAATAAACATAAAACAAAATATAAAACGAAATGCAAAACGGAGACACCCCCAATGTGCCTCCGTTTTCTTATGGATTATTTACTACATTTTTAGGTGTGCCTTTAATAAAGCAGTCGATGTTATCGTATACAATGTCAATCAGTCGTTTGCGTGTTTCAATCGGTGCCCACGCAATGTGAGGGGTTATCAGCAGGTTTTCGGTGTTTGGTAGCTTTGAGGTTTTGCTCATCGGTTCGGTGGACAGCACATCCACTCCTGCACCGCCCAGCTTACCGCTGTTTAAAGCGTCAATCAAATCCTGCTCAACCATAACACCGCCTCTTGCTGTGTTGACAAAAAACGCTCCCTCTTTCATTTTGTCAAAAGCGGTTTTGTCAAACATCTCGTTTGATTCTGCATTTAGCGGACAGTGAACCGTAACGATATCGCTGCATTTAAGCAAAGTGTCTAAGTCTACAAAAAAAACATTATCAAAGTCTTTTTTTGAACGATTGTATGCCAGAACTTTCATATTAAATGCTAATGCGATTTTTGCAACAGCCTGTCCAATAGCACCAAAGCCGACAATACCGATTGTTTTGTCAGCTATTTCGTTAAGCGGAAAAACAAACGGAGAAAATGTCTCTGCTGTCTGCCAACCGCCGTTGTGACAGAAGCTGTTGTATTTTCCGACGTTTGAGTAGTGCTCTAAGATAAGAGCGAAGGTGTGCTGAGCAACAGCATTTGTTGAGTACGAACCAGCGTTGCAAACAGTTATCCCGTGCTTGCTGCAGTAGTCGATGTCGATGTTGTTGAAGCCTGTTGCAAAAAGTCCGATGTATTTAAGATTTTTCGCATCTTTTAAGCTGTTTTCATCGAGCAGAGTTTTGTTGCAGATAACAGCATCCGCATCTTTGATACGCTGTGGGATTTCCTCATACTTTGTCAGGTTGTATGTGACAACCTCTCCGAAATCACAGAGAGTTGAGAGCGAAACATCGCCTTTTGTTATTGTTTGTGCATCCAAAATTACTATCTTCATAAAGCACCTCGTTTTTGTGATACTTTATTATAGTATGTGAAAACGGAAAAATCAATCACATATCCTCAGTGTACACATACATCCACGCAAGGTAAGTTTCTGCTGTGTGTGCGTAGGCAATCATAGAGTTATCGTAGTCGAGCGAAAAGCCGTCGCTTTCGGTTTCCATTCCACTCATAATATAGTTTGAAAATGGTTCAAAGGCTGTGCCATCAGACGACATCAGTATAAGTCCGTTTGATATGATATTTTCATTAGTAAGCACATTTGCAACTACGGTCATATACTCGTGCACACTAAGCTGTAGTCCTGCTATTTCGTACTTTGTGTCGTAGTAGTCGGTTATGCTTGGGGCGAGTTTGAAAGCTGTGTTGATGAATTCTTCCATTTGCTTGGTGCCACCGAATGTTTTAAGTTTTCTGCCTTTCAGACTTTCGTAGTACTGTGATACCTTTCTGAGCTTTTCGTTGTACGTATCATTTGAGTTGTTTTTTGGGAAAGCGATGGTGGTACCGTATTTTGTGAATCCCCAGCTTTTTAGTGGAATGTACGCAATGAAGTCTTCGGGATTAATAAAGTTAAAGATACCCGCGTAGCGGTTGTCGCTTGCGTTTTCGTCGGTTGTTGTGTTTGGTGTTGCAAATGTGTATGCATACACATTGCTCGGTCCGTAGGTGTCAATCAGCGACTTTGACACAAGGTTTGCAACAGCACCGCCACGTGAGTGACCGGTGACAAGAAACTTGCAGTGGTCGCGGTCAATGCCGTAGTTTGCAATGTACATATCAAGCTTTTTTAAAGCAAATTCACGTGCTTTGTTAAAACCGCTATGCACCTTTGTTGTGTTGACATCCCTGCCAATGTCAAAGTTTGAGAACCATTCTTTTTCAAATGTTCCACGGAAAATGATAGCGACAATCGTTGTATCATAAAGCTTTTTTGATGCAATGATTGTGCCGACGGCATTACTATTGTATTCGTCGCTGTAGTTGAATTTGCCGAAGTGTTCAAATCCCAGAGTTTCCAGATTATCAAGTGCGTAGGTGTAGCTGTAAGCGGCAGAAGACAGCGTCAGCGACAGCAGTGACAAATCCTTGCTGAAACTGCTTGGCGTAGCTGAAAATGTGGTGTCGCTTAACGTTATGTCACAGGGGATAGTACTGACGTCAGCGTCTGTTTGTATAGGCGTTGTGACAAACTGTAAAGTGTAGTTGTTTTGTACTGTATCGCAAGATGTAAGCATTATCATTCCTCCAAATGGTATTATTACACAAAGCATTGCAGATATAATCTTTTTGACCATATTATCCTCCTTGTTTTTAGCTTGTTTACAATTTTGTTCTTGACACTTATTTTTTTGATGATATAATCTACTATGTGATGAACTATGTATATTTTTGTAAAGGAGAAATATAATATGCAGAAAGTTAGTTATTTAAAAAGAGTTACTTCTATATTATTAGCAGTTCTTGTTGTGTTATCCTGTGCAGTTGTTTTTGGTGGATGTAAAGAAGAGAAGAAGAACATCCCTGAGGACCTCGAAGTTTACAGCTATGACAACAGCGGTAACCCTACAGGCTACTACAAGAACGAGTACGACGAAAATAATAACTGCGTTAAGAACGCTAACTATAACTCAGAAGGTGAGCTCTTAGGCTACACAGAGAATGAGTTCGATGCTAACGGCAATCAGGTTAAGGTTACTTACTACGATAAGAACGACAATGTTAAGGCTTCTGCTGCTTCTGAGTATGACGACCAGAACCGTATTACTAAGTACACAGATATGGATGCTTCAGGTGCTATCAAAACTTACATCACATATGAATACACTGAGGCTGGTTTTGAGCACAAGGTTTGCCGTTACAACGGCGACGGCACACTCAAGTCATACACAGAGTATGAGTATGATGCGAACAACGATTGCACAAAGATGACAGAGTACAACGGCAAAAACGAAATCAAGTACTACATCGAGTACAAAAAAGACGCAAACGGTGAAGAAAAAGCTTACCGTTACGACGCTGATGGTACACTCATCGCTGAGGAATAATTATAAACTTTAAGAGGTGGTCTTCTGGCCACCTCTTTTTACGTTTATGGCATAACAAAAAGGGCAGTTTTAAACTGCCCTTTAATTTGTGCTGTATGTTATATGTGTAATACTGATGTTGCAATCTCGAAGTAGATAAACAGCGAGAGAGCGTCAAGGATAGTTGTGATGAACGGGCTGGCTACAACTGCAGGGTCAAAGCCGATTTTTTCAATCAGCATTGGCAGTGTACATCCGACAATCTTTGCAAAAAATACTGTCAGCACCAGTGTCAGAGATACAACTAACGCAACCATAACCGTTACGTCAGGGTTGTTGAGCAACATTCTGTCAACAAGGAGCATTTTGCCGAAGTTAGCAACCGCGAGTACAACACCGCAGAGGATTGATACCCTTGACTCTTTGAAAATAACCTTGAAAACGTCTTTGAATTCAATTTCTTTCAGTGAGAGCGAACGGATGATAGTAACTGATGACTGCGAACCTGAGTTACCGCCTGTACCCATCAGCATCGGAATGAAGGCTGTGAGCACGATTGAACTTGCAAGGCTTGCTTCGAACGAGTTGATAATCATACCCGTGAATGTTGCTGAAATCATAAGAATGAGAAGCCACGGAATACGGCTCATAAAAATCTCCCACACAGTCAGCTTGTCATATGGCTTGTCGGTGGTCGGGGTGATAGCCGCAACCTTCTGGATATCCTCGGTAGCTTCTTCTTCCATTACGTCGATAGCGTCATCGACTGTGACAATACCAACAAGGCGGTTTTCTTTATCAACAACTGGAACCGCCAGGAAGTTGTACTTGTTGAACACCTGAACAACCTTTTCCTGGTCGTCTAAGGTGTTAACAGAGATGACGTTTGTTTCCATCAGGTTTTCGATTGTTTCCTCTTCGTCAGCAAGGAGAAGACTTTTGATGGTAACAATACCGATGAGGGTTGATTGCTCGTCAGCAACGTAGCAGGTGTAGATAGTTTCCTTGTCAATACCTGTACGTCTGATTCGCTTGATAGCTTCTTCAACCGTCATTTTCGGTCTGAGCCTGACAAACTCGGTTGTCATAATCGAGCCTGCAGAGTCCTCAGGATATTTTAAAATTTCGTTAATTTGTTTTCTTACATCAGGGTCTGCCTGACGCAAAATACGTTTTACAACGTTAGCAGGCATTTCCTCAATAATGTCAACCGCGTCGTCAACGTAGAGCTCGTCAATGACTTCCTTGAGCTCTGTGTCAGAAAAGCCGTGAATAAGAAGCTCTTGGGTGTCTTCGTCCATTTCGACAAATGCCTCAGCCGCAAGCTCTTTTGGCAGAAGTCTAAACAGTACCGCAGTTTTTTCGTCCTGAATATCTTCAAAAATAACAGCGATGTCAACAGGGTTCATTGTCGAGAGAATGTCCCTTAAAGTCGCGTATTTTTTATTTTCGAGAAGTGTTACAATAGTCTCGAAAAGAGTGACTGTGTTCCTTTCCATAGTGTTATCCTCCTAATTTAATTTAGGCGGAAGTAGAAGACAGTCCCCAAAAAGGTAGTTAAAGAAGAAAACAGACACAGGTTTTGCACAGGCTGTTTTCAGTTATACTTCGCCCAAGGGGATTGCCGGTGGTACTTCCAGCGTCCATTTAAATCTCGCCTCTTTCATAGTGTAATATGGAAAATCCATTCCTTACAATTTTATACCATCAAAAAACATAAGTCAACATTGATGTAATAAAAAATTAATACTATACACCTTGATTTTAGATGATAAATTAAGTATAATAAGCAGTGCTTTAGAGTGAGTAAAAATAAATCCTTATAAATATGATTCTAAGATACTGACTCATTCTACAAAAAATAACAGGAGATGAGCAAATGGACGATAAGTTTGAGAAAAAACTGAAAGAATTCTTACCATATATTATCATCATCGGAGTTGTGTATTTATTCGCACCTGCACTTCTTGTATTTACAGACAGCACAGGAATGTTAAACCAGATTATTTACATCGGTCTGTTCCCGCTGACAGCTTTGTTGTGTAATATTCACTACAGCTACAAAAAGGCAAACGATTTTACTTTGAGCCTTGTTGCTCCGATTATCTACATTCCAAGTATGTTGCTTTACGGTAATATCAGAGACTCGGTTTTAAATTCGTTGATTTATCTGGTTTCTTACTTTATCTGCGGATACATCGGTCTTACATTGGGTGAGATTATTAAAGGATCTGACTCAAAGAATAACAAGAACGAAAGACGCAAAAGAGTTCCTGCAGTTGTTGATACAAAAACTGCTACTGTCAAAGAAAATGACGATATTTATCTTGAAGATGATCTTAGTGAGTACAACGCTGTTGAGGAAATTGAGCTTCCAAAAAGCTATGAGCCTATTGACGATTATAGCAATGACAGTAACGACAGTTTCAGCTTTGAGCAGCAGGATAACTCTTTTGAAAGTAAAACAAGCTACACAGAAGATGATATCGATGCAATTTTGGCAGAACTTCACAATCGCCACAACTAAAACTTAACACAAAAGCTTAACGGTTTGGACTTTTGCTCCAAGCCGTTTTTTGTTTGTTATAATGTACAAATATAGACTAACTAATCTAGTGTTATTCACAATTGAAAGTACATTGATGTGGAGATATAATTTAATTGTGGTATATATAAACTCTGTTTGGAGATGATTTTATGAAGAAGTTTTTATCGTTAATTCTGGCTTTTGCTATGATATTATCCTGTGTATTGAGCGTTAGCGCGGTCACACTTGATAAAGCTCAGCTTGCTTATAATGTGACAGACGAGCGTTGTATATCGCTTGATGATGCTGTAAAAGCGTACGAAGAAGAAAACGGCGTTGAGCTTGAAACATACAGAAACTATTTTTACATTCCTGAAAGTAATTCTGGCTTTTTTGATAGTGATACTGCTGATGTACCTTTGTGGCAGAATGAATACTCTGAGAATATCTGCATCTGGTATGATTCATCAATGGCAGAAAATGCTCCTTTGCCTGAGGATAACTGTGGCTATGCGCTGAAAAAGAAGACAAACAATGTATATTACGCTGACATTCCTGTTGATGTAAAACAGTTTGTTATTAACAACGGAGTAGAGGTTGATGCAGACCCTGCTTTAAGTGCTTGTCGCACAATCACTTTAGGTCTGGAAGCTGCTGACAAATTCGGTAATTTCCCTAATCATAATAACGAGATATATGTGCTCAAGAAATATGAAGGTAACAAGTCATCTGCAACTGCGTATTTTTCAGGCGTTTGGTATATCTACAAAGGAATGGATTGCTATTCAAACAACAAGAGCGATTGTTTAAACCCTACACATGACCATAAATCTGTGAAAGAAGCAGTAGCGGAATACGAAGAATCAACAGGCGAAAAGCTTGAAACAAATCGCTATTACTTCCTTATGCCAAATGGCGAAAACGGAATGAAGGGAGCTGACCCTGACAGCGATAAATACGGCAAGTTTGCGGACTCTTGGAGTAATCAGTATACATCAAAGCCTGCTATTTACTGGTGGGACGAGGATGCCAAATTTAACCCTGATATGTATCCCGGATATACTTTGGAACAGGATATGTATAATAGTGTTTACTACGCTGATGTTCCTGAGTTTGTAGAGTCAGTTTACTTTAACAACAATCTGTGTTTTAGTCATAGCGATAATGAATTGGAACAGTATGCGTTCCAGACTTACGGGATTGGCACTCAGTATTATGATCATGGTGAGTCTGACAACTATCCTGAGGGTGTGGACAGCTTTGACGAAATGATTTTTGTTGTATCACCTGATGTTGTGATTGTAGATTGGCCTTTGGAACCACTGCGTTTCGGCGGTGAGTGGTACTATTATTATGGTCAGGGCTGTTATGGTACAACAAAAGACGGGGATAACCGAGATTGTATAAGAATGGACCACACTCACGACCACAGACCATTCAGTGAAATACTGAAAGAGTACGAGGAAGAAACAGGCGAAAAGGTTGAGACAAAACGTTACTATTTCCTTATGCCTGATGGTGTTAACGGTGAGATTTGTGAAGATGAACAGAACAAAAACTATGGCAAACTTGCACCATCCTGGTACAATGAAAACGCATACACAGCAGGTATTTATTGGTGGGACAAAGGTGTTATAAAACCAAATAAATGGCCTGGTTATAAAATGGATACAGGAGACTCAGAATCTGTTTTCTACGTGGACCTGCCGGTTTATGTTGAATCAGTAATTTTTGATAACTATTTTGATTGTGGTTTAATTGGTTGGTGGGATCCGGTTTATTTTGATATGGCAGAGACTATAAATGTGTATATGTACGGATATGAAGCGGGTGAATCAAACACCTACCCTGATGGTCTGGATAGTTTTGAAAATATGATTTATGTTTTAAAATATGACTGTGACTACGAGTTAGAACCGCAAAACATCTGGGCAGGTGAATGGTACTACTACTATGGTGATGGTTGCTACGGCACAACAAAAGACGGGGATAAGAGTGATTGTTCCAGACGTGACCATATGAACGAGAATGGCGAGCATATCTCAGACGAATCTATAATTGGTGATGTTGATGGTGACGGAGAAGTTTCTATAATGGATGTAACTGAAATCCAGCTTGTTGTGGCTAAGCTTAAAGAAACACCTGAAGACATAGCAGTAGCTGACATTGATGGCGACGGCAGTGTTACAATTCTGGATGCTACCGCAATTCAGCTGATACTTGCTAAGATTGATGCATAACTATAAAACTTAACGGAGCATAAAAATAAAAAAGGCGGAGCACAAAAGTGCTTCGCCTTTAGTTTGCGTTAATATTAAATTATTCGCAGAAGAATACGTCCATGCCTGTTGTCTCGCCATCAGCAACGATGTATGCCTTTGACTCTTCTGGCTTAACGTATACTGTGTAAGCTTTCTTGCCTTCAACAACCTTCTTAACGTTCTCTTCGATGTCAGCAACAGAAACTGTAGCACCGCCGAACTGGATGTAAAGGTCAACCTTAGCTGTTGACTTCTTAGCAGTTGTCTTCTTTGTTGTTGTCTTCTTAGCAGCAGCCTTCTTTGCAGGAGCCTTCTCTTCAGCCTTTGGAGCCTCAACCTTAGCTTCTACTTTTGTTTCAGCCTTAGCAGCTGTCTTCTTTGTTGCAGCAGCCTTAGTTGTTTTCTTAGCAGTTGTCTTCTTTTCCTCTGTAGCTGTTGTAGCAGCCTTCTTTGTAGTTGCCATTTGTAGTCCCTCTTTCAAAAATATTAAGAAATACTCTTTTTACCAAAATACAAAGCAAATCTTATATTTGCTGACTAAATTATATCTTTAATAAAAGATAAAAGTCAAACCAATAATTAAAAATTTGGCTGAATGAACAAAGGTAAGTGGATTTGTGCGTGATTTTATATGTTTATGACAATGAAAACTTGCTGTTTTTTGTAGACTATCCTTTTTTTGCCCAGCATTTTTGCTAAATTACGGTTACAAATATTGTGCACAAAATGGAGAAAAACCAGGTTTTATGTAGGTTTTCACCAAAGCAAAATTCTAAAAATGTGTTATTTTACCATATGCAGTATTGTTATATCAGGATGCATTTGGTATAATAACAAAGTACATGTTATCGGACTTTGAAAAAGTCTCAGTTTACTATATTTTTCTAAAACGAGGGGATAGAATGCTCGACAGTTTTCTGACGGTATCACAGCAGGTACTGATACTTTTTGTGCTAATAGCAATCGGCTATGTGTGTGGCAAAACAAAGCTAATCAATGAAACAGGCTCAAAGGCTATGACGGAAGTGGTGCTTTACTTTGTAACGCCTTGCGTTATCATCAATGCTTTTCAGCGTGAGTTTGATGTTACTATGCTCATAAAGCTTGTGGTGTCTGCGGTGTGCTCTGCACTGATTCTTTTGTTCAGCGTTTTGGTAGCACAACTGTTGTTCAAAAAACACAACCCAAACAAAGCAAGTATTTATAAATTTGCGACCGTGTTTTCGAATTGCGGTTTTATGTCACTCCCTTTGCAACAGGCGTTGCTAGGTGATGAGGGCGTGTTTTTTGGTGCAACCTTTGTAGCTATGTTCAATATCTATGTGTGGAGCTACGGACTTATAACAATGAAAGGCAAAAGCGAAAAAGGTGCAGGTCTTAAAATTTTGATTAACCCTGGCATTATTGGAACGATTATTGGTATTGTGCTGTTTTTGTGTTCAGTAACTTTGCCGACTATCGTCGCACAGCCTGTGTCATATATGGCGGCACTCAACACTCCGGTACCTATGCTGATTATCGGTTTTTACCTTTCACAAGCAGATTTGAAAAAAGCTTTCACCGATGTATGGTCGTATGTTTCAATGGGATTAAGGCTTATTGTGTTACCGCTTGTGACACTGTTTGCTTTGCTGTTGTGTGGTATAGATGGCGTGCTTTTGGTGTCGCTGATTATCTCGGTAGCATCTCCGGTTGCGGCTATCACAACAATGATGTCTGCAAAGTACGGTCGTGATACAGAGCTTTCTGTGTCACTTGTGTCGGCATCAACACTGGTATCGCTTGTGACTATGCCGCTGATAGTCGGCTTTGCACAGTATTTGTCCTGAGATAGCGAGGTATTACTATGGCGAAAAATCCAAAACAGAAGCAGAAGCTTCTGTATGTATTAAAATTTCTTACTGAAAAGACAGACGAAAACAACGGTGTTACCGTAAACGATATAATAGATTACCTTGATTCGTTTGACATCAAAGCCGAGCGAAAAAGCATTTATGACGATATAAAAACCTTGCAGGATTTCGGTGTGGATATCTGCTCTACAAAAAGCAAAACTGTGATGTATTACATCGCAAGCAGAGATTTTGAATTGTCTGAGCTGAAGCTTTTGGTTGATGCGGTGCAGAGTGCAAAGTTTATTACACACAAAAAGTCAAACGAGCTTATCAGAAAGCTCGAAAACCTTGCAAGTGAAAGTGAAGCAAAAGAGCTTTCGCGTCAGCTTTTTGTGTCAAATCGTGTGAAAACGATGAACGAAAAGGTGTATTACAGCATCGATAGTCTGCACACTGCACTTAATATGGGGTGCAAAATCAGCTTTTTCTACTATCAATGGGAGCTAACCCACAACAACCTTAACAAGGTCGCAAAGAAAAAGAGAAACAACGGTGATAGATACGTGGTTTCACCGTGGGCACTTTGCTGGGATGACGAGAATTACTACCTGATTGCGTATGATTCAAAAGCAGGAATAATCAAGCATTTTAGAGTTGATAAGATGGACGCGGTGCAGGTGCTCACAAAAGAAAAACGTGACGGCAAAGAGTTGTTCAAAAAGTTTGATATGGCGGTGTACTCAAAGCAAAGCTTTGGTATGTTCGGCGGAAAGCTGACAGATGTAAAAATTCGTTTTGATAATTCTCTCATTGGCGTTGTTGTAGACAGATTCTCTAAGAATGTTTTTATCACGACAAACGACGATAACACCTTTGAGATGAGTACAAAAGTTATGCTTTCGCCAACGTTTTACGGTTGGTTGTTTTCGCTCAAAGACAAGGCAAGGCTTTTATCTCCAAGCTTTGCAAAAGAGGAGTTTTTGTCTTACATAAGCGATGTTTTAAATGCGTACAACAAAGACTGATAATTAATGCATAAATTGAACTTGCATTTACTTTTACAATTAACGCAATTAACGGATTGATGCGTCAAAGCATAGTCCCGTTTTTTGGACACATCCTTTTTTATAATTGAAATAAATCAAGGGGATTTTCCCATAAAAATAAAAGGGGTAGTGTTAATATGTTGAATTTTTGTATTTTTGTCTTTGTTTTTTACGGTATTTGTGCTATAATTGAAATGATATTGCGTCCAATGCAGTTTTTTACCGTATATAAACGAAAGTGAGTAAGCTTTTGTTGAAAGGATAAGTTATGAGTGAAATAATTTTGGCGTCAGCTTCTCCAAGACGACAGGAGCTTTTGAAAGATGTAGTCAGCGATTTTAAGGTTGTGGTGTCCTCAGCCGACGAAGTAGTGCCAAGTGGTATGAAAACAGAGGATATCCCAAAACACCTTGCTTTGATTAAGGCAAGCGATGTATTGAGCACTAATCCTGACTCGGTTGTAATTGGAAGCGACACAATCGTTGTAATCGACGACAAGGTGCTCGGCAAGCCGAAGGATGAGCAAGACGCCTTCCTTATGCTGAAAGCTTTAAGCGGACGAAAGCATTTTGTTATGACAGGTTGTGCGATTGTAAGCTTACAGAAAAAAGTGAGCTTTACTGTTAAGACCGAAGTCGAGTTTTTTGAGCTGACAGACGAGGATATCAACAGCTACATTAAAACGAGGGATTCGTTTGACAAGGCTGGAGCTTACGGCATCCAGTCACAGGGTAAAACCTTGGTAAAAGCGATTTACGGCGACTATTACAGCGTTGTCGGTCTTCCGGTAGGACAACTCAAGCGTGAACTTGAAAAGTTTTTAAAATAAATGAATCCAATTTAAGGGGTTAGGCTATGAAGCACCTTTTTATCTTAAATGCTTTTGCAGGCAAAAAGAGTTCTGTAGAAGAGCTGAAAGCAAAGATACAACAGCTGGACTTTGACGGCGAATGTATAATTGAAGAAACAAAGGGTAGAGGCGACGCCACCGCTATTGTCAGAAAATACATAAGCAATACACAGGAGTTTGTGCGTGTTTACGCTTGTGGTGGTGACGGCACAGCTAACGAGGTTATGACAGGAATGGTTGGTTACACCAACTGTGCGTTGGGTGTTGTTCCTGTTGGTACAGGAAACGATTTTGTCAAAAGCTTTGACTATAGTATGGATGACTTCCGTGATATTGAAAAGATGGCAAGCGGAAATACTGTTACAATCGACCTGCTCCACTGTGACGGCAAATACGCAATGAATTCGATTTCAGCCGGTTATGATTGTGCGGTTGCAAAGCTTGCTCAGAAAATCAAGCGTTTTCCGTTTGTGACAGGTCCAACAGCGTACAAGGTGGCTGTGGTTTTGTGCCTTTTCTCAAAGCGCAAGCACACTTTTGTGCCGTATGCAGATGGTACACAGATAAAGTTGCCAAAAGGCTACAAAACCCAGATGATGTGTGTTGCAGGCAACGGCAAGTTCTACGGCGGTGGATTTAAGGCAACACCGCTTGCAGACTTTAAGGACGGCAACATTGATTTTTTGTCTGTGCCTACTGTGTCACTGTGGCAGTTTGCTCAGCTTATCGCACCATTTACAAAAGGTGAGCACATCGGTCACGAAAAAGCCTCATTTATTACACACAAAAAATGCAAACAGCTTCAGTTTAAGGATAACAAAAATATAGACATCGGCTTTGACGGCGAGATTTACAATCTCAAGGACCCTGTGATTACAGTTGTGCCTCAGGCGTTGTCGGTTATTATACCTGAAAAAGTAAAAGTTACAAGATAAGGAAAGTACAAGAAATGCACCAGTCAAAAAGGAGCTTGCTCCTGATTTTAGTTATATTGCTGTTGTTGGTGGGAGTAATTTGCTCCTGCTGTTCTTGTGCTACGCAAATAAATGCAAGTACCGTTATTGCTGACGATTTGAGGGTGAAAAATCGCTACGTGTGTGATGTGACATACGATGGTGTAGGTGATTGCGAAAAGGTACTCTCAGAGGTATGTGCTAGTTGGTACGAAAACGAGGTTGATTATACAACGCTCAAAGGATATTCTAATTTCCTTGACGAAAAGTTTTCAAGTACAATAATCACTCGTCGAGATTGGCTCAAAGAGCTTATTGTGGCACTAAATCTTAACATTTGTTATGGCGATAATGGTGAGTGCGATAACTTTCTTGATAAGGACTATTTTGACTCCGGCGAGTATTTTATTACAGCGGTGCAAAATGATATTTTAGGCGGTTTTTCGGGCGAGTTTGACCCATACAGCGCTGCTACCAGACAGTATGTTTCTACAACACTTGTAAACGGTGCTCAGTATGATTTTAGCTGTGCTCTTGATTGTAGTGATTATAGATATGTTGAAGATAAAGCTCAGGCGGCTGTTTCTTTGTATCTTGGCTACCTTGAAACTGACGAGAACAATTGCTTCAATCCATATGACAGGATAACCGATGACGAGGTTAAGTTTATTGTGTCAGAGCTTTCTATGCTTAACAAACTCAAGGGTTACACGGTTATGTCGTTTGGCGACTCAATAATGCACGGTGACGGTAACGAGTTTGTAGGTATCGCTGACCTTATGGCTCAACGATATAAAATGACTGCAATTGATTATTCAAAGGGCGGTTCCACTTTTGGCGAGGTTTTAGACAGACAGCAAATCAGTAACCAGATTTTAACCGCTATTGATGACGGCCAGCAGGCTGATATTATCCTGATTAACGGCGGAACAAACGATATGCGTAAGGTTTCACCGGGTGTGGTGTCTGACGACTTTGACTATCAAAGTCACGACAGAAAAGATTTTTGTAGCGGAATGGAATACGCTTTGGGACTTATTAAAGACTACTACGCTGACACTCCGGTGCTGTATGTCAGAGCTCATAATATGGAATACGGAATTGAGCGCAACGAGCTTCATTTCGGAACGCTTGCACTTGATATCTGCGATAAGTGGGAAGTTGAATCTGCGGATATTTTCAACCTTAGTGGATTTGACGGTCACGATGATTATATGAGAAGTGTTTACACTGTTCACACAAATCGCTTTCCAAACGGCGACTCTATCCATCCTAACAGGCTTGGATATTATAAATACTACATACCGACAGTTAGCGAAAAGACAGCTCAACTGATCGGCAAATAACGGAGAATGTTATGACTAAGCTTTACATTGCGGTGCCTTGCTATAACGAAGAAGAAGTACTCCCTGATTCTTCTTTTAAGCTTCTTAACAAAATGAATCAAATGGTCAGCGAGGGAAAAATTACTGCTGACAGCCGAATTGTTTTTATTGATGATGGCAGTAAGGACAAAACATGGGAGATAATAAGTAACTTACATAGCGAAAACGAGATGTTTCAGGGCATTAAGCTCAGCCGTAACCGTGGTCACCAGAATGCTCTGCTTTGTGGCCTTATGACCTTAAAGGACAGATGTGATGCGGTTATTTCGATTGACGCCGACTTGCAGGACGATATAAATGTATTTGACGAGATGGTCGAAAAGTTTGAAGGTGGTTGCGACGTTGTTTACGGTGTACGTTCAAAGCGTGAAACAGACACTTTTTTCAAGCGTTTCACTGCTGAGGCTTACTACAAGGTGCTCGATAAAATGGGTGCAAAAATCATCTTCAACCACGCTGATTTCAGACTTATGAGCGCAAAAGCTCTTGATGGCTTTTCACAGTTCAAAGAAGTTAATCTGTTCTTGCGTGGACTCGTTCCGATGGTTGGATATAAATCTGACATCGTTACATACGAGCGTAGCGAAAGACTTTTGGGCGAGAGCAAGTATCCGCTTAAAAAGATGTTGGCTTTAGCGTTTGAGGGTATCACTTCGCTTTCAACAAAACCAATCAAGATGATTAGCAGAATCGGTCTTGCAATCTTTTTAATCAGCATTGTTATGCTTATTTATTTTGTTGTAAGGTTCTTTATGGGTGCTACTGTTCAGGGTTGGGCGTCGCTTGCAGTGTCTATCTGGGCAATCGGCGGTTTACAGCTTCTTGCAATCGGTGTTATCGGTGAGTACATCGGCAAGATTTACCTTGAAACAAAAGCAAGACCAAGATATATTGTTGAGACTTATCTCGACGACGAAAACTAAATTTTTACGCAAAAAATTACGGACTGCAATTTTGCAGTCCGTTTTTGTGTTTTGCTTATTTACTTGTTGTAATCGTAGCTGAGCATTTCAGTGGTCCAGTTTTTGATTGCTTCGTAGTAAATGCATAGCTCCTCGTGTGCTTTTTCAACGTTATGAGCAAGGTAGTTGCCACACTCAATTTTTGAGTTGCCGGGGATTTCACCTTCGTGGTCGCGGCACTTTTTTACGATATCCTTAATGAGGTTTAAACAAACATCAAGCTCTAAGTCGCGAGTCAGAAAGTAAAAACCTGTCATACAGCCCATAGGACCAAAGTAGATTACATTGTCTGAAAACTCGCTGTTTCTTGCGTATGTAGCAAACAGATGCTCGATAGTGTGCATAGCGTACGGTTCAAGAAACGGTGGTGTGTTAGGCTTTATAAAGCGTAAATCAAATGTTGTGATGTCACCATCAATTCTGGAAACGTACACACCTTTGTCGAGCTTGTTGTGGTCAACTGTAAAGCTTGCTATTTTTTTCATAATTATCTCTTATCCTTTAATCAGTAATTTTTTAAGCAGATGTTCATGTCAACGTTGCCTTCAATGCCGTCAACCTTGCCTTCAATGTTATACTGCCACATTGTAAAGTTGTAGTACATTGACGGATGGTTTTCGTAGTCAGCAACCCAGAAATCGATGTCTTTCAGATCTTCGAGGTTGTACTTGTAGTACATAAGCTGTGTGTTAGCGTAGATAATAGCAGTGTGTCCGCTTTCTTCTATTGTCTCACAAAAAGCTATAGCCGCCGCAGTCAAATCTTCGTTTGATACATCGTCTGTTCTTGCTGAGTCGCCCTCAATCATTTCCCAGTCAAACGCAATCGGATAGTCAAAATCCATACCCTTGATTGAATCTAAAGTGAAAACTGCTTCAGCCTTTGCCTCCTCAGCGTTTTTAGCCTGAGAGAAGAAGTATCCGCCAACTCGCAGTCCTGCTGCTTTTGCATTGTTGTAGTATTCTTCAAACTTTGCGTCAGAGAAGAACTTGCCTTCATCCGAGTAATATCTTCCGCCAATTCTCAGCATTACAAAGTCGAATCCCTGATTTTTGACCGCTTCAAAGTCAATATCTCCCTGATATTCTGACAGGTCGATTCCCATACAAGATGCAACCTCATCCTTTAAATAGTAGGTCATCATACCTTTGTCATCAACTTTGAAGTTGTCGTTTTCGTATGCATTTTTAGGGAAGCCGTGTACGGCATCAATTTCAATCTTGCCCAGAGACGGGTCATTGATAGTGATTTTTTCGCCACGTTTAACAACATCAGGTTTCTGCTCGACAAAGAGAGTTTCTCCTGTTCTGTTGTTATCGTTATTGTTGTGATTGCTACTGTTGCAACTTGTGAAAACTCCAACGAGTACTGCTACAGCTAGCACAACTGCAAGTATAATTATAAGCAAAGGAGAAACATTTCTCCCTTTTGAGTGTCTGCCTCTGTTAGAAAACATAGTTAAAATTCCTCCTTTTTAACATTTTCTTATACGAGAATACCACAAAACGCGACTAAAGTAAACAAATTTAACAGTAAGTTTACTTTTACCTTGAAAATGTTCTGATTTTCTTTTATAATTAACTAAATATAAATAACTAGCTGTAGATTGAGAAAGGGGGATATTTGTGCAGGTTTTAGGTTATAAGAAGAAAACCAAAGCCCAGCTGCTTAAGGCTGTTGATGAATGTGTGTCAATCAGTCAGGTTTGTGCGCTTGTGCAACACGAAGGGCTAGTCCTGCAGATGCAGTGCTTACCGGGTGCGTCGAATATCCCTAAGAAAAAGCTCCCTACAGGTGAGGAAGTGCCAAAATCTCCGCTTGATAATTTAAAGGACAGAGTCAAAATCGCAATAATTTGTCAGAGAATATAAAGTTTTTAGAGCACAGCTAGTCTGTGCTTTTATTTTTTGCGTTTGTTTGTACATTTTAGATAAAATTTATTGCTATTCCAATATAAAAGTAGTAAACTTGTATTGATAGATATTTTAATAATACGAGGAGGTTATTATGAAGAAGTTATTATCAATACTTTTAGCTGTTATTATGATATTGAGCGTTATGCCGACCACAGTGTTTGCAAGCGAAGTAAGCACTCTTTCCTACGAATTTACAGGCACTAACGCTGATGACCCGGGCTACGCAGAGGGTACGCTCACCTTCTATGCGGCTTCCTCAGCTAAATACTACATCTATTGGGGCGACGAAGAAAAAGCCCTCCCACAATATTTTGAAATTACATCGTTTACTGCTCAAAAGGGCACAAGTGTTACCTATGATTTTCCGCCACAGGTAGCTATTCCTGCCGACGCTGAGTGTGTTTTTGTTTCAAAGGCGAGCACTTGCGAAAACGCAAAGGTAAGTGAAAATATTGCAAAATTTGACATTCCAGACAGTAAAAAGCTTTTCGATTCGTCAGACGAGCGTCAGTACAGATATGCAGCACTTTCCGACATTCACATCGATATGCAACACGGAACATCTGCAGGCTATTATACCGATGCTGTAGCACATTTTGAACAGACCCTCGACGTTTGCGTTGACAGGGAGGTTGACTTTATTATTTCTGCAGGTGACCAGATTACAAACGCTTACGGTGCAACCTTGGAGTGGCTGACATATCAGCAGGTTATTGCTGACTCAGACTACGTAAATCCGATTTACGAAGCAGATGGCAACCACGAACCACGTGGCAGCTACAACAGCAATTGCGATGATTCTTGCAGTAACGAGGAGTACGCCCTTGGTACAGGTCTTGACAAAGAAGCGCAGGCAGTTGTTGACGGTAAAAACTACTACGAAATTACTGAACCTGTAACAGGTGACCACTTCATCTTTATGGGCGAGGTGCACGCTCACCCTGGCGAAAATGACAACTTCTCGAAAGAACAGCTTGACTGGCTTGAGGGTTTACTCAAAAAGTACAAAGGTGACGGCAAGAAAATCTTCCTGATACAGCACGCTCTCTTACAGGGTTACGGTGCAGGTGACGATACTTACGACCCTGGTTATCAGGGTGGTATCAGAATGGCACACGCAGAAACAGGCGAGCAGTTCCCTAACAACCAGAGATTCAAGCAGATTATCGAAGACAACAAGGAGATTATCTGGTACTCAGGTCACACACATTTAGACTTTAAAGAAGAGCAGAACTATTCTAGCGAAAACGGCACATCCTGCCATATGGTGCACATCCCGTCTGCTTGTAACACAACAAGCTTTAAGCGTGATGCTAACGGCTACAAGGTTTTAGGTTCAAGTACAGATTATACATTCTACGATGATGCTACACAGGGCTACGTTGTAGATGTTTTCGAAAATGCAACTGTGCTTTACGGAACCAACCTCCATTACAACAAGGTTTATCCAAGATATACTTACATTATTGAAGAAGGCGAGCCTGAAACAAGACCAACCGAGCCTACACAGCCTCGTCCGACAACTCCACCTCCTACACAGCCTGACATTGAAGATGGCAAAACAGTCTACTGCGTAAATTCAGCTAACTGGCAAGAAGTTTACGTTCATTCGTGGATTGACGGTGGTGCCGGCACAACATGGCCTGGTTACGCTATGACAAAAACAGGTCAAACAGTTAACGGTTTTGATGTTTACAAGGCGGTAGTAGAGCCTGACTATACAAGCATTATCTTCAATAATAACGACAAAGGTTCACAGACATCCGACTTGACTGTTCAGGATGGTCAGTACTTTGATGTTAAATCAGGCAAATGGTACGCTTCGCTTGACGATGTTCCTGCTGTTGGTTCTCTTTCAACAGACCGCTATCTGGTTGGTTCGTTCAACAGCTGGAGCACAGTAGCAAACGAATTCTTACTCAAAGCTGAGGGCGAATCAACAGGCTATGTTACTCTTACGCTTGAAGCAAACACAACATACGAGTTTAAGGTTGTCAGAGAGGGCGCTTGGACAAGTAACACAACACCTATCACAGGCGACGTTGAGGAGCTCGTATTCTCATCTTCAACAAACGATAACGCAACAATCACCACAACATATGCAGGTGACTATGTATTCTCATTTGGTCTTAACAGCTCAAGATTGGCTGTAAAATATCCTACAGAACAGCCAACCGAGCCTGAAAAACCAACACAACCAGTTGAGCCAACCGAGCCAGAGAAACCAACTGAGCCGGATAAGCCAACTGAGCCAGAGAAACCAACTGAACCGGAAAAGCCAACCGAACCAGAAAAACCAACCGAAACTGAGCCAACAGAAGTGCAGATTTTATATGGTGATGCTGACCTTAATGGCGACGTAAATATTATGGACTCAACCTACATTCAGCTTTATCTTGCACAGATAACTACATTTAGCGATGAACAGTTGAAGTGTGCAGATGTTGACGGAGCTGTAGATGTAACAATTATGGATGCTACTCACATCCAGCTCAAACTTGCTCAGGTAATTGACAAGTTCCCTGTTGAAGAAGGTAAAGCTAAGACTGCGTTTGCTACAACATCAGCAGACGCTCTTACTTCAGAGGAGCTTTTCACAAAGGCTACTGACTATCTGTCATGCTACTTCCAGTATGCTTCATACGATACTTATCAGGCACTCAAAAAGACAGTCTACGAGTACAAAGATACTGACACAACTGCGCTTTCAACTTCAGCTATGGCAGAGCTTACCGATGCTATCGCACAGTTTGATGCATTAAGAGAAAAGGTGCATCAGCAGACAGTTTACTACACTGACGGCAAAGCGTTTGGCAACATCAGAGCTTATTACTACAATGCTTCAACTAACGCTAAGGTTGAGGAGTGGCCAGGACAGATTGGTTCGTACATCCGCACCAATTCTTATGGCCAGAGCATCTATGCTGTAACACTCAACTTCTCAAAGTATGATACTGTTATCTTTAGCGGTGGCTCAAACAAGACAGACAACATTGCTCTTGATGGCTGTTCAGGTAAGCTGTACTATCCGTCAACTCAGGATGCAACCACAGGCAAGTGGGCAGTGGAAGAAACCACTTTCAAGCAGATGTGGTACGGCGAAAAGCAGGACGAAGTGGGTGACGATGAGGTGCTCGAAGATATTACCATCTACTTCACAGACACGCTTAACTGGTCAAAGGTTAACTGCTACTACTGGCTTGGCAGTAAAAACAACACATGGCCTGGTCAGCAGATGGAATTTGTCAGAAACAATTCTCAGGGTCAGCCGATTTACACAATTACTCTCCCTGCTGGTGCTTCAGTTGTATTCAACAACGGCTCAGGTGTGCAGAGCACAGACGTTACAGGTCTTGCTCACGGCTATGGTTACTACCTCACAACACTCTCAGGTGGCAAATATCTCTACGAGTCATATGAATACGGCGAGTGATATCAATTAAGCTAAATAATAAAAAACAGGCTATCTCAAAGAGGTAGCCTGTTTTTGTTTAAGCTTCGTCATTTGTGCTGCAAATCATTTTACCTTCGTGGTCGGTTGTGTATTCGCCCTTTGGTAAGATTTGCGAAATAGGTACGATTTTGTAGCCTTGTGCTTTGATTGATTCTATAATAAGCGGTAAGGCTTCCGGTGTGTTTTTCGCTCCGTTGTGTAGTAGGATAATCGAACCGGGGCAGAGTTTACTCTCTATTCTTTGTACCATTTCCTGTGGTGTCGGGTCTTTCCAGTCCAGACTGTCTATGTTCCACTGCGTACAATACATTTTTGCATCGTTACAGGTCTGGACAACCGAGTTGTCGTACTCACCGTATGGTGGTCG
>JAFUOM010000040.1 GCA_017481885.1 Ruminococcus sp. | reverse complement strand
TTCACAACAACCGTTACAACCGCACTTTTGGTTGCACAGGCAAGGGGAGTTATCCTGCTGGCGGCACAGCAGTGCGGCGTCAAAGTTTTTGAGTACACACCGCTCCAAGTCAAGGTCGCAGTAACAGGTTACGGCAAAGCAAAAAAGCCACAGGTTATGGAAATGACCAGACGGCTTCTGCACCTAAAGGAAGTGCCAAAACCTGACGACACTGCCGACGCTCTTGCAATCGCAATCACTCACACCCACGCATCAGGTTCAGCACTGAGAAGAGATATGATAAAAGGAGGAGTTAAACTATGATTTATTCAGTAAAAGGTACGTTGATTCACATTGAATCAGGTTTTGTTGTTGTCGAGTGCAACGGCATCGGATTTCGAGTAAACACTACTTTAACTACTCAAAGAAACGTTAAGCTTAACTCAACTGTCACGCTGTACACTCATATGAGCGTTCGTGAGGATGCAATGGAGCTTTACGGATTTTACAGTAAAGGCGAGCTTTCGACATTCAAGATGCTTATCTCAATTTCGGGTGTCGGACCAAAGGTTGCTTTAGCAATTTTGTCCGAGCTTTCAAGCGAGCAGATTGCACTTTCTGTTTCAGCATCGGACTACAAAACGCTGACTCGTGCATCTGGTGTCGGTCCAAAGCTTGCCCAGAGAATTGTCCTTGAGCTTAAAGACAAGATTAAGGGTATTTCAGTTGACGACAGCATGGACGGCGTTGTTACAAAAGGCTCTGTTATTGCTGATACAGGTAACATTCCTAAAGCTGTGCAGGCACTTGCTGTTCTTGGTTACAGTGCCGCAGATGTAACCCCTGTACTTTCTAAGCTTGACCCAAGCTTAACCGTTGAACAGCTGATTGCCGCAACATTAAGACAGATGGGTTAATTCTACTATAGAAATATATTTCCTTTTGAGAGGATAACATAATGAACGAATATAAAGAATTTGAAATGGATTTTGAGGACCGTTTGATGGATACCTCCGAAATCCCGCAGGACTTAGTCGAGGGTGACAACCCTTTAAGACCAAAATCACTTGATGAATACGTAGGTCAGGCTAAGGCTAAAGAAAATTTGAGCATCTTTATCGAAGCTGCAAAAAAGCGAAAAGAGTCGCTCGACCACGTTTTGCTTTACGGACCTCCGGGACTTGGTAAAACAACGCTTGCAGGCATTATTGCTAACGAGATGGGAGTTAACATCCGCATCACCTCAGGCCCTGCAATTGAAAAGCCCGGCGATTTAGCGGCTCTGCTTACTAACCTTAACCCCGGTGATGTGCTTTTTATTGATGAGATACACCGACTTTCACGAGCTGTTGAAGAAATCCTGTATCCGTCAATGGAGGACTTTGCGATTGATATCATAACAGGTAAAGGTCAGATGGCGGCATCCTACCACTTGCCACTACCAAAGTTCACGCTTGTCGGTGCAACAACAAGAGCAGGACAGCTCACAGCACCGCTTCGAGACCGTTTCGGCGTAGTGCTTCGACTTGAGATGTATTCACCGCGTGAGCTTGCAGACATCATCACACGTAGTGCAGGTATCTTAGGCATTGCAATTGATGACGACGGAGCACTGGAGCTTGCATCCCGTAGCCGAGGAACACCTCGAATTGCAAACCGACTTTTAAAGCGTGTGCGTGACTTTTCTGAGGTTATGTCAGACGGTGTTATCACTTGCGATGTTGCTCGACTGGCTCTTGACAGGCTCGAAATTGACGAGCTCGGTTTAGACCAAAACGACCGACGTATGCTTGACACAATGATACGCTACTATCGTGGTGGTCCTGTCGGACTTGAAACGTTAGCTGCTGCAATCGGCGAAGAAGCTGTCACAATCGAGGACGTTTACGAACCGTACTTAATGCAGATTGGTTTTGTAAGTCGAACCCCTCGTGGCAGATGTGTTACCGCTCAGGCTTATCAGCACTTGGGTTATGAAGTCCCAACAAACACTGCACAGGCTCAGGGAAGTCTGTTTGACAACTAGTTTATATCATCTTTACGATGAAAATATATAATAAAATCTGATTTTAGGAGAATAAATATGGGAAGATTATTTGGTACAGACGGCGCAAGAGGCGTTGCTAATACAGAACTTACAATTGAACTTGCAATGAACATCGGCAGAGCTGCCGCTATGGTGTTAACAAGCAAAGAGGTTGAGCATCCGACTTTCCTTATCGGTAAGGACACTCGTCTTTCAGGTGATATGTTAGAAGGTGCACTTATCGCAGGTCTTTGTTCAGTTGGTGCAAACGTAAAGCTTTTGGGCGTTGTTCCAACTCCGGCTGTTGCTTACCTTGTTAAGAAGTACGGCGCAGATGCAGGTATTATGATTTCTGCTTCTCACAACCCTTATGAATTCAACGGCATCAAAATTTTCTCTTCACAGGGCTACAAGCTTCCTGATGAGCTCGAAGAAAAGATTGAGGCTATCATTTTAGACAACGCACAGCCTTACACTGTTCCTGCACACGATGGTTTGGGCACTGTTGAAACTGTTGAAACAGCCGCTGATGAGTACATTGACTACGTAGCTTCTACTGTTACACACGATTTATCAGGTATGGAAATTGCACTCGACTGCTCAAACGGTTCATCATCACGCACAGCTGAGAAGCTCTTCACAAAATTAGGTGCAAAGGTTCATATGCTTTTTGATGACCCGGACGGTGTTAACATCAACACAAACTGTGGCTCAACACATATGGAAACTCTTATGGCTTATGTTAAGGAGCACAAGTTACAAGCTGGTCTTGCTTTTGACGGTGACGCTGACAGATGCTTAGCTGTTGACAACAACGGCGAGCTTGTTGACGGTGACTACATCATCGCTATCTGTGCCGCTGATATGAAGAGTCAGGGAAAACTCAAGAACAACGCTGTAGTTGGCACAGTTATGACAAATATGGGCTTTAATAAATTCTGCGAAGCTAACGGTATGACATTTGTTTCAACTGCAGTTGGTGACAGATATGTTTTAGAAGAAATGCTTAGAAGTGATTACAACATCGGTGGCGAGCAGAGCGGTCACGTAATTTTCCTTGATTACGCAACAACAGGTGACGGTCAGCTCACAGGTGCACACCTTATGAGTATGCTCAACCGACGTCAGGCTAAGCTTTCATCAATCGCAACACTTATGGAGCGTTACCCACAGGTGCTCATTAACGTTAAGATTTCAAACGAGGGTAAAGCTAAGTTCAAGACAGACGAAGTTTTAAAGGAAGCAAACGAGCGTATTGCTAAAACACTCGGCGACCGCGGCAGAATTTTGGTTCGTGCATCAGGCACAGAGCCACTCGTAAGAGTAATGTTAGAAGGCGAAAGCAACGACGAAATCGATGCTCTTGCACACGAAATGGCTGACATCGTTAAGGAGAGACTGGGCTGATGCGAGTATCTTCAAACTGGCTCGATTACGAGCTGATAGACACCTCATCGGGTGAAAGACTTGAGCGTTGGGGCGATATTATCCTTATTCGTCCTGACCCTCAGATTATCTGGAACACCGAGCGTAAAAATCCATTGTGGCGTAAAGCACACGCAAAGTATCATCGTTCAAATTCAGGTGGTGGTCAGTGGCAGGTGTTCAAAAAGATTCCTGACTCATGGTCTTTAAAATACCGTGATTTGGTGTTCAATGTTAAGCCTATGGGTTTTAAGCATACAGGTATTTTCCCTGAGCAGGCTGTAAACTGGGACTTGGCGTCTGATATCATCAAAGGTGCTGACCGTCAGTTGAGCGTTTTAAACCTTTTTGGATACACAGGCTGTGCAACTTTAGCTTGTCTTAACGCTGGCGCAAAGGTTTGCCACGTTGACGCATCAAAAGGTATGGTGCAGTGGGCAAAGGAAAACGCTCAGTCCTCAGGACTTGCTGACAAGCCTGTCAGATGGCTTGTTGACGATTGTATGAAGTTTGTAGCCCGTGAGCAACGCCGCACTAATAAATACGACGGTCTTATTATGGACCCACCGTCTTACGGCAGAGGACCAGGCGGTGAAGTGTGGAAACTTGAAGAGCAACTTTATTCTTTCTTAGAATTATGCTCAACAATCCTTTCTGACGATGCACGCTTCTTTATCCTCAATTCATATACAACAGGACTGCCACCATCAGTAATGGAGTATATGCTTTCAACAATTCTTGTTAAAAAATTCGGCGGTACGGTTTCTTCATCCGAAATCGGCTTGCCTGTTACTGATACTAACCTTATTCTCCCTTGTGGCAATACCGCAATCTGGAGAAAGTAATCGGAGTTTACTTATTATGGACTTTATCACAGCACAAAATCTTGTCTTCCGATATTTAGAGGAAGACGAAACACAAGTTAATACAAAAGTTGTCAGGAATGTGCTTGATGATGTTTCTTTCAACATTAAAAAGGGTGAATTTGTTGCTCTGCTTGGTCACAACGGTTGTGGCAAATCGACAATTTCAAAACACCTAAACGCAATGTTGTTGCCTGACAGCGGAAAAGTCTATGTTGATTCTTTGGACACAGCCGACGAAGACGAAGATTTCACAATCCGTAAAAAAGTCGGACTTGTTTTGCAGAATCCTGACAACCAGCTTGTTGCGTCAGTTGTTGAAGAAGATGTGGCTTTCGGTCCTGAAAACATCGGTATTGAGCCAAAAGAAATCAGACGCAGGGTTGACAATGCTTTGAAAGCTGTGGATATGTACGACTATCGCAATCAACCGCCACACAAGCTTTCAGGCGGTCAGAAACAGCGTGTCGCTATTGCGGGTATAATCGCAATGGAGCCTTCGTGTATAGTGCTTGACGAGCCAACTGCGATGCTCGACCCAAAGGGCAGAGAAGAGGTTATGTCTACAATCAAAAGGCTTAACCGTGAGCAGGGCATAACTATTGTTTTAATCACTCACTATATGGAAGAGGCAGTGGACGCCGACCGTGTTATCGTTATGGACGACGGCAAAATTCTCACACAGGGAACACCGCAGGAAGTTTTCTCTCAGGTAGAACTGTTAAAACGCCATAGACTGGACGTGCCTCAGGTAACCGAGCTTTGTTACAATTTAAAAGCCCGTGGCGTAGATATCGACACCCTTAGTCTGCACAGTGATGAGTGCATAGAAAAGCTTTTGGAGGTGCTTAAATGAGTGCCATCAAGGTTGAAAATTTAAGCTGTGTTTATGGAGCAAAAACTCCTTTTGAACAGCATGCAGTAAAAAAAGTATCTTTTGAAATAAATAAAGGCGATTTTGTCGGACTAATCGGCCACACGGGTTCCGGTAAGTCAACCTTAGTGCAGATGCTCAACGGCCTTATTAAGCCGACAACAGGCAAGGTGTACGTTGACTCTGTTGATTTGTGGGCAAAGCCAAAGGAAATCCGCAAATTCCGTTTTAAAGTCGGCCTTGTTTTCCAGTATCCGGAGTACCAGCTTTTCGAAGAAACCGTGTACAAGGATATTGCGTTTGGTCCGACCAATATGGGACTGTCGCAAAGTGAAATTAAAGAGCGTGTAATCCACGCCGCAAATTTTGTTGGACTTAAAGATGAGCTTTTGAACAAGTCACCGTTTGATTTGTCAGGCGGTGAAAAGCGCAGAGCCGCAATTGCAGGTGTAATTGCAATGGACCCCCAGGTGCTCATTTTAGACGAACCGACAGCCGGACTTGACCCGGTTGGCAGAAACGTGCTTTTGTCCCAGATTTCGCAGTACCAGAAAGCAAAGAACAACACCGTAATCCTTGTGTCACACTCGATGGAAGATGTGGCACGCGTTACAAACAAAGTTATGGTTATGAACAAAGGAAACCTTGCGATGTTCGATGACACAGCCGCTGTGTTTGCTCGTTCTGATGAGCTTTCTAAAATGGGACTCAGAGTTCCTCAGATAACCAGAGTTATCGAAGCATTAAGAGAAAAAGGCATCGACTTGCCTAGTGGAGTTCTGACTGTTGACAAAGCAGTAATGGAGATTACCGAGCTCCTTAAAAAGGAGGGCAAGCTGTAATGAGAGATATTGCATTCGGACAGTTCTATCCAGGGCACAGCTTGCTTCACAAGCTTGACCCAAGAGCAAAAATTATTTTGCTTGTAGCATTTATAGTTTTGGTATTCTGCACCGCAAACTACGCTGCATTGGCGGTAGTAGTAGCGTCAGTAATCGGAGTTATCTTGCTGTCAAAAGTTCCGCTTAGACTGTATTTTAAAAGCCTTAAAATGATTATATTCATTGTGCTGATAACGTCAGCACTCAACCTGTTTTACGGAACAGGCGAGCCGTTGTGGGAGTTTTGGGTGTTCAAAATCACTCTTGCTGGTATCAACAACGCAGTTTTTGTTGGTGCACGAATTATCAGCCTGATTCTTATCAGCTCGGCGCTTACTTTCACAACCTCACCAAATGATTTGACTGACGCACTTGAGCGTCTTATGAAACCGCTCAATGTGTTCCACGTAAAGGTGCACGAAATTGCAATGATGATGACTATTGCGTTAAGATTTGTGCCTTTACTTTTAGAAGAAACCGACAAAATTATGTCTGCTCAAAAATCCCGTGGTGCAGATATGGAGTCGGGAAGTCTTATACAACGAATCAAAGCGCTTATTCCGGTGCTTATTCCGTTGTTTGTTTCGGCATTTCGAAGAGCGTATGAGCTTGCTGTTGCAATGGAATGTCGTTGTTATCAGGGAGGAGAGGGCAGAACCCGTATGAAATCCCTGAAATTATCTTACAGAGATTACGTAAGCTCTGCTGTAGTAGTCGTGCTTATTGTTGGAGTAGTATTATGCAATGTTCTTCTGCCTCACACAGTGAGATGAGAAATTTAAAAATTACAATTTCATATGACGGCAAAGAGCTCCACGGCTGGCAGATTCAAAAAAACGCTATTACCGTTCAACAGCGTTTTCAGGAAGCTGTGCAAAGTGTTCTGGGTTATATTCCCGACATAAAGGGATGTAGCCGTACCGACACAGGCGTACACGCCAATATGTACGTTATTTCGATGAAAACTGACCACAAGATTGCCTGCGAAAGATTGAAGTCGGCGCTTAACCGTTATCTGCCGCTGTCAATCGTTGTGCTTTCTGTTTGCGAAGTGAACGAAGATTTTCACGCACGTTACAGCTGTAAAGGCAAGCGTTACGTTTACAAGATTTTAAACCGAGAAGTGAGGAACCCGTTTACAGAGGGTTACGCCTTGCATCATCGTTACGAAATAGACGTCGAGATGCTAAACGTTGCCGCACAGGCGTATGTCGGCACACACGATTTCACCTCGTTTTGTACACTTGACAAAAGGGAAAAAGGCGACTTTACCCGCACGGTAAAGAGCTTTTCAGTGTACAGGGAAGGCGATTTTGTGTATATGACAGTTGAAGCTGACGGTTTTCTGTACAATATGGTTCGTATTATGGTTGGCACCTTGCTCAAAATTCAGCAGGGTAAGCTCAAGCCAGATTCGATACCACAAATTATAAAAGCAGAAAACCGAAAAGAAGCAGGTCCTACTGCACCTGCCTGCGGTCTGTATCTTGACGAAGTTTTTTACTGAGAGGATGAACTCTTATGAAACAAAAAGGAAGACGCTTTTATGTAGAAGAACCTGCAAAGAAAGCTAAAAAAACTAAAAAGACAGCTAACGTTGAGCTTGAAAAGGAAGAAACCACCTTTGACGAAAACGGTGTTTCTGACACAAATGCTCAGGATGAATCATATATCAAAAGTGATAGCAAGAAATCAAAAGCTGACTTTAGACGTGAACAGCGTATGAAACAGCAGATTTCAAAAAAGCTTGAAAAGAGCCGTAAAAAAGCCTTGAAAGAATCTAAAAAGCCAGAGGACAACTTTGACGTTCACGAAGAAATTGAGCAAAGTAGCAAGGTTATCAGGTTCAAAACGGTTGAAGAAAAAGCTACTAATGACAACAAGCAAAGTAAACATAATATAAACAAAAACGATAACTACGATATTAACGAGAGCAAAGAGAAAAAGACATCAGGCAAGATATCTGACCTTTTGTCAAAAATGCAGGATAACAAAAAAACAATTGTACTGTGTGCGGTTATTCTTCTGGTTCTTCTGATTTCTGTTTTTGTTTTTTCTAACCGTGACCGACTTTCTTTTTCCAGTGTTAAAAACTGGGTTGAGTACGGCGTGCTTAATAAAGAAAGCGAGCAGAGCTTTCCTGTTGCTACAAACGGCGATGTTATCAACAACGGTAACTTCAGCCGTGTACAGCGTGACCTTGTGTACGCTTCTGATACACGATTTGCTATTCTCAACAATTACGGCAGAACCGTTTACGAAAACTCACAGGCGTATTTAAGACCTGTTCTGACACGTGCGGCTGACGGCGATTTATCCCTTGTTTACAACCTTGGTAGCACAGGTTATTCTATTTATAACCTTGATTCTACAATTTTCTCGGGTGAAGCAGAGGATAATATTGTAGTAGCCGATATTTCAAAGAGCGGTGCGTATGCGCTTGTAACCGAGAAAGACGGTTATCTGTCAAAGCTGTATGTGTACAAAAAAGATAATTCAGAAAAACCGTACTATGCGTATTCATTTGCTGATTACTATATAACATCAGTTTCTCTTGACGATAAAGGAAACACTGCGTTGCTCACGGGTATCTCTGCACACGAAGGAAAGCAGATAAGCTGTGTTTACGTGCTCGATTTCACAAAAGAGGAACCGCTGGTGTTTGAAGAATTTGAGGATAACATTTTCTACTACGCAGACCACCTGTCAAACAATAATGTCTGCATCATCGGCGAGAGTGCGACTTTTAATTTTAATATGTTTACAAAGAAGTTCTCAAAAACTCCTTACGATGGAAAAACTCTGACAGCTTTTGATGTTAACACAGACACTAACAATTATGCGTTGTCACTTTCCCGTAGCGCTGACGGCAGAAAATGCGATATTTTGGTTTTCTCAACTCAAGGAAAGCTAAAAAATACAATTTCAACTGAACTCAAGATTACATCATTATCAACATACAAAAACAGAGTGGCGGCTTTGAGTGATAACAAGGTGTACCTGTATTCAAAAGAGGGCAAGGAAATTTCACAGATTGATGCAGGACTTTCACCAAACGCTGTTGTTCTTTATTCAACAAACGATGCATACATTCTCGGAGTAAGTGAAATCAGGAGGCTAGACCTCTGATGATTTATGATATTATCGTTATCGCAATACTGATAATTTCACTTTTTGTTGGTTACAAAGTAGGAGCTGCAAAAATGCTTGTTTCAATGCTTTCGGGCATAGCATCATTCGTTTTAGCGGCGATTTTCGGTGACTTTTGTGCTCAGCTTATCTATGATTCGTATCTGAGCACAGCTATCATAAACAGCGTATCATCAACTGTAGTGAACAGTGGAGCAGGCGAACTAGTAACAGCAGAGCTACCGCCATTTGTCAGCTTCGCTATGATGCTTACAGGCTTTGATTATGACAATGCTTTAAAAACTTCTCTTGAAAGCTTGCCACAAGCGATTGCCACAGGCTTTGAAACAGCAGTCAGACCGGTTGTTATGTCTGTGCTCGAGGTTGTGCTCACACTGTTGATATTCGTAATAATTTATTTTGTATTAAGACTTGTGCTTAGAGCTGTGCTTAATTTTGTGTTCACACTGCCTGTCCTCAAAGTTATCAACAAAGTATTCGGTGTGGTGCTGTCATTTGTTTCAAGTTTGCTTTTTGTGAGCTTTCTGGCATTTTTGCTAAACATAATTATGCCGTACCTGACCGATATACCTTTTTGGCTTTCTGAGTCAACAATTTACAATTCATACATATTTTATCACTTTTACAGTGGTAATATATTTATTAATCTCATTTCTGCATTTTAAGGATATGAAAGAATATGTCTAATAAAAAAACAAATAAAATCAAAACTGAGTTTCAAAACTCAGGAACTACTGATTTGAGCAACCGTGCGTTTACCATTCCAAACATTATCTGTCTGGTGCGTATTCTTTTAATCACACCATTTGTCAAGCTGTTTCTTGACGCTCAGTATGAATGGGCGGCGTTAGTTATTATACTGTCTGGTCTTTCAGACTGCTTTGACGGAATGATTGCCAGAAAGTTCAATCAGGAGTCAGAGCTTGGAAAAATCCTTGACCCGCTGGCTGACAAGCTGACACTTCTTGCTGTCGGAATCTGCCTTTGCGTAATTGAGCCGTTCTTTTTACCAGTAGTTATTATATTGGTGTTAAAAGATGTGCTAATGCTCATCGGTAGCTCCAGAGTTGTAAAAAAGGGAATCATCGTTCCAAAAGCAAAGTGGTACGGTAAGCTTGGCACTGTTATGTTCTATGTAACAGTATCATTTATTGTGCTTGTCGAGATGATGCAGACGTCAGCATCACCTGTTATTTATATTGACTACGAAACAGGCAAGTGGATTTCGATGGTTATGCTGTGCCTTACAGCGGCGATGATGATTTTCGCTTTTGTTATGTATTCAATAACATATAAACAGATTATGCGTGAGGCTCAGGAATCAAAAGAAAGCAGTGCCTCAATAACCGAATGAGATAAATTTCGTTTAAACGATTTATATAAAGGAGAGAATTATGATTTGTAGTAGATGTGGAAAACGACCAGCAGTTGTTTTTGTTTCCACCAATAACGCAGACACACAACCAAAGGGATATTGCCTTGTGTGTGCAAAAGAACTCGGCATCAAGCCGGTTGAAGACCTTATGAAGAAAATGGGAATTTCCTCTGACGATTTGGAGGCTGTTCAGGACCAGATGGATTCTATTATGGAGAATATGTCCGAAACAGGCGACTTAAACGAGCTTGCTCAGTCGCTTGGTATGGGTGATATGTCCCAGATGGGTGAGATGCTCTCGGTTGATGAAAACAACGATTCTGACGATGAGTTCACCCCTGGTGGTGCACCAAGTTTCCCTAATTTCTTCAATATGTTCGGCGGTGCAAAACCTGCTGACGGCTCCCAGAAAGCTGACAAAAAGGGCAAAAAAGAAAAGACACCAAAGAACCGCAAGCACATTTCGCTTTATTGCTATGACCTTACTAAAAAGGCACGAGAGGGCAAAACCGACCGTGTAATCGGCAGAGATAAGGAAATCGAGCGTGTGATTCAGATTTTGTCACGCCGTACTAAGAACAACCCTTGTCTTATCGGTGAGCCTGGTGTCGGTAAAACAGCAATCGCCGAGGGCTTGGCTTTAAGAATTGCTCAGGGCAACGTTCCTCAGCGTCTAAAAAACAAGGAAATCCAGCTTTTAGACCTCACTGCACTTATCGCAGGAACACAAGTCCGTGGTCAGTTTGAAAGCCGTATCAAAGGCTTGACTCAGGATGTTAAAGAAGCCGGTAACATCATCCTTTTCATTGATGAGGTACATAACCTTGTTGGTACAGGCGATGCTGACGGAACAATGAACGCCGCTAATATCTTAAAGCCTGCTTTGTCACGTGGCGAAATTCAGGTTATCGGTGCAACTACTTTCAACGAGTACCGCAAGTACATAGAAAAGGACAGCGCTTTAGAGCGTAGATTCCAGCCTGTAAAGGTAGGAGAGCCAAGCATTGCTGAGTCGATTGAGATTCTTTCAGGTGTGCGTGATTATTACGAAACACACCACAGAGTAACTGTTGCTGATGATATCGTCAGAAAAGCTGTTATTTTCTCAGAGCGTTACATTACAGACAGATTCTTACCTGACAAGGCTATCGACCTGCTTGACGAATCCTGTGCTTGTGCCGCTTTAAGAAACAAAGAACTCGAAACATTCGATAAATTAAACGACGAGAAGAAAACCCTGTCTTTAACAAAAGAGAAGATTTCTACAGCAGACGAAATTGACTACGAAGCACTCGCTACCGTTACAAGCGAGCTTGCCAAAGTAGACGAACAGCTCTCAACTATTGATCAAGCATCTCTCACAGCTTCTGTAACAGAAGAAGATTTAGCAAAGGTAATTGAGCTTTGGACAGGAATTCCGTCAACAAGAATCAGAGAAAACGAGCTGTTAAAGCTTGCTGATTTTGACAGTAAGCTCAAAGAGAAGATTATTGGTCAGGACGAGGCTGTTGACGCACTCGCAAAGGCAATTAAACGCAGTAGAGTTCAGATTTCACCACGCAGACGCCCTGCATCATTCATCTTTGTAGGTCCTACAGGTGTCGGTAAAACCGAGCTTGTAAAGGTGCTTTCGAAAGAGCTTTTTGACACTCCTGAAACACTTATCAGACTCGATATGTCTGAATTTATGGAGAAACACTCCGTGTCAAAAATCATCGGTTCACCTCCGGGATATGTCGGCTATGACGAGGCTGGTCAGGTAACAGAAAAGGTCAGACGCAGACCATACTCTGTTCTTCTTTTTGACGAGATTGAAAAAGCTCACCCTGATGTGCTTAACATCCTTTTACAGATTCTTGACGAAGGCAAGCTGACCGATGCTCACGGCAGAGTGGTTGATTTTTCTAACACAGTTATCGTTATGACATCAAACGCTGGTTCTGACAAGCGTGAAAACTCTCTTGGCTTTGCTAAGAGTGCAGAGGATGCTGAGCGTGAAAAGGTAATGAAGGCTCTCTACGAATTCCTGCGTCCTGAGTTTATCGCTCGTGTCGATGAAATCATTGTGTTCAAAACTTTAACACAGGAAAACTTTGTAAGTATCGCTAACCTGATGCTTTCTGAGTACATCGAAACACTCGCTGAAAAAGGCATCGACTTCAAGTTTGACGAAAAAGCTTGCGAGTATCTTGCTAAAAAGTCCTGCAATGGTCGCAGTGGTGCACGTGATTTACGCAACCTTATCCGTAAGGAAGTAGAAGACAAAATCACAGGCGAGCTGATTTTAGCAGGCGAGGGCAAACTCTCTGCAATTTCGGTTTCTGCAAACGACGAAGAACTCACAGTTTCTTCAATTTAAATTTAGATTTTATGCATGTAAGGCACCCGTTACTGGGTGCCTTTTTTTATTATTGCGATAGTTCACGCAAGCGTTTTTTATCAATAATCTTAACACCTCTGCGTGATAACTCAACTATATTCTCATTTTCAAAGTATTTCAACATTCTTGAAACCACTTCTCTTGCTGAACCCATATATTTTGCGATAAGGCTGTGAGTTAGCATAACCGTGTCAGTATTGCATCTGTTAATTTCGTCAAGCAGGAAAATCGCAAGTCTTTTATCCATACTCATAAATAGTATCTGTTCCATAATCCACATCATACTTGAAATACTTTCAACTGTTGTTTCAAGAGCATAGATTTTCGCATCGCTGTATTTGTTGTTGATGTATTCAAAAGCCTCTCCGTTTATGTAGTAACATTCGCTTGTTTCTTCTGCATCAACTAAAATATCGAATGTCATTGATTGCGTTGCAAATGAGGCGGAAAGAAGACAAAGCTCGTTGTCGTGAATTCTCAAAAGGGTCAGCTCTTTGCCGTTCTCACTTATCATATAAACTCTCAAGCAACCTTTTAAAAGGTAAATTACGCCGCCTGAACCATTGCCATTGTAAATATAACTACCCTTTGTAAAAGTTTTTGTAACTGAATTATTACACAGATATTCTTTGTCCGTAATATTAAGCGAGTCCCAAAACGGAAATTGCTCTTTGTATATGGATGAGTATATTTTATTTTCCATAAAATCACTCCAATGTGACTAAGTCACAGAAATTTTTTCTAATTAGTAGTATTATGACATCAAGTTAAAGAAAGTGAGTAATAAATTAAAACTGCTTTCGATATAATATTTCAAGGAGGTCTGAATATGAGTGTTAACAATTTACCTTTATTACTGCTGGATAATAGCTCAATGATGAGCGTAATCAACGAAGGAGAGTTCCGTTGCTCCAATATGTCCTTTGAGGATGCTAAGATGTTGCTTGAAATTTTCGACGAAAAAGAGTATCTCAAGTGCTTTTCTAACCCTGCAATAGAGTCTGTAATGTTCTCACAGTTGGGTATTGAAATGCGTAGCTTTGAATATAAGCATATCAGAAATATGAGGGTAAACCAGCAGGCTATTGTGTTTAAGCTCTACACAACACCGTCAGCGTCTAATCCGATTATTCAGGCTGATGACGGGGTAGAGGCAAAGAAAATTCAAAACGTTTATGCATATTGCCAACATCTTATCAGAGTAAAATAAAATACTACTAATTTATTGTATCATAATTTCCGCGGTGCTCAAGTACTGCGGAAATTTTTTGTGTCAAAAAAACGCGGCTGAGTTTTAAATCCAGTCGCGTTTTTTCGATTTGCTGTTAATTATTGTCAGAGAACTGGCTGTTGTAAAGCTTAGCGTACAAGCCGTCTTTAGCCATAAGCTCTTCGTGATTACCAACTTCCAAGATGTCGCCGTCTTGCATATAGAGGATGTTTTCAGCATCTTTGATAGTTGAAAGTCTGTGAGCGATGATGAACGAAGTCTTGCCCTTCATCATTTCGTTCATAGCCTCCTGAATCATAACCTCAGTACGAGTATCGACAGAAGATGTAGCCTCGTCAAGAATCATGATAGGTGGGTTATTGAGCATAGCTCTTGCAATTGTAATAAGCTGTCGCTGACCCTGTGCAATGTTGCTTGCACCTTCCTGAAGAACAAAGTCGTAACCGCCCGGAAGAGTTCTGATGAACGCATCAGCTCTTGCTTTCTTAGCTGCCTCTTCAACTTCTTCGTCAGTAGCGTCGAGCTTACCGTAACGGATATTCTCTCGGATTGTACCGTTGTACAGCCATGTGTCCTGTAAAACCATACCGAAGATTTCGCGCAAACGTGAACGCTCCATATCGCGGATGTCAACGCCGTCAATCTTGATGCCACCCTGTCTTACGTCGTAGAAACGCATAATAAGGTTAACAAGTGTTGTTTTACCTGCACCTGTTGGACCAACGATAGCAGTCTTTTCGCCTGCACCGATTGTGATGTCAAGGTCTGTGATAAGTGTCTGGTGTGGAAGATAACCAAACTTGATGTGGTCAAACTTAACTTCACCCTTGAGTTCTTTAGGAAACTTAGGGTTTTCAACGTCAGGAACTTCTTCTTTTTCGTCCAAGAACTCGAAGATTCT
>JAFUOM010000039.1 GCA_017481885.1 Ruminococcus sp. | reverse complement strand
TTCCTCACAGTAACGCTCTATATCCTCTCTGGTACACATAATCAGCGGACGGATAATGTAGTCCCTTACAGGATGGATGCCTGTTAGTCCCGACACTGCTGTGCCACGGGTGATATTATAAAGCACAGTTTCGACATTGTCGGATGCTGTGTGAGCAGTGGCAACCTTTGCACCCAGTTTATCACTGAGCTCTCTAAAAAACTCGTAACGAATGTTTCTGCCTGCAAGCTCAAGGCTCTGCTTTTTCTCTTTTGCAATCTTTGGTACGTCAACGCTTTTGACAAAAAGTTCAACGCCCATATTTTCGCACAAATCACGCACAAACTGCTCATCACGGCACGCTTCCTCTCCCCTTATATTATGGTTAAGGTGGCAAGCGTAAAGTTCGAAGTCGTATTCTTCTTTTAAAGAATTTAAGATGTGCAGTAAAGCAACAGAATCAGCCCCGCCTGACAAAGCAACAACAACCTTGTCGCCACTTTTGAGCATCGAGTAATTGCAAAGTGTTCTTTTAAGCTTATGCTTCACGGTGAGCCTCCACACTGGTGAAACGCATAAATTCGCCCTGCCAATGCAGTTTTACGGATGATGTTTCGCCGTGACGGTTCTTTGCAACCAAACACTCACCGCTGTTCTGGTCAACGGCTGTTGCTACGTTCTCGCCCTTGTCCTTATCGTAGTAACCCTCACGATAAAGGAAAAGCACGATGTCGGCATCCTGCTCGATAGACCCTGAATCTCTAAGGTCAGAAAGCTGTGGCTTATGGTCGGTACGCTGTTCGCTCGCACGGGAAAGCTGTGACAAGCAGATAACAGGTACGTTGATTTCTTTAGCTAAAATCTTGAGGTTTCGTGTGATATCCGAGATTTCCTGAACTCGGTTGTCGGTTTTTCGACCGCCTGCTGACATAAGCTGGAGGTAGTCGATAACCACCAAATCAACGTCTTTTAATCGTCTGAGCTTTGCTTTCATCTCGGAAACAGTGATACCAGGAGTATCGTCCAGATAAATATTAGCTTTGTTAAGAACATCGCCTGCTGAAATAAGACGTTGCCATTCTTCGTCAGACAGCTTGCCTGTTCTGAGTTTTGTACCGCCAACTAACGCTTCTGATGAAAGCAGACGGGACGCAAGCTGTTCTTTGGTCATTTCCAGCGAGAAGAACGCAACTGTTTTCTTAGCAGTACACGCAACGTTCTTTGTGATATTAAGCGCAAAGCTTGTCTTACCCATACCAGGACGAGCCGCAAGCAGGATAAGGTCAGAACGGTTAAGACCAGTGATAACTCTGTCGAGGTCACCGATACCTGTAGACACAGGCTTGACGGAATCGTCAGCTTTATTGAGCAAATCGAGTCGGTCAAACGTCTCCACCAGCACCTCGTCGAGTCGCTGTAAACCCTGAATATTCTTGCCTCTGCGGATATCAAAAATCTTTTGCTCGGCAGAGTCAATGAGAATCGACGGCTCAAGCTCACCATCGGACGCTTCTTCGATAATATCACGGGAAGCGGAAATGAGCATACGCACATCGTATTTATCTCTGACATACTGGGCGTAAATCTCGATATTTGAAATTGACGGACAACTCTCGGCAAGCTGCATAAGGTAGGTCTTGCCCGAGGCATCGTCAAAAGCTCTTTCTGTTTTCAACGCTTCAAGCACAGTTACAAAGTCGATGACTCTGCCCTGAGTGAACATAGACAGCATTACAGAGTAAATCAGTCTGTGTGTTGAAACATGAAAATAATCTGATTTTGGCAATATTTCCGCAACTCTGGCGATTGCTTCAGGCTCCATCAAAATGGCACCGATAACCGCCTGTTCAGCCTCAGGGCTGTAAGGAAGCTTCATACCATCGTAGCCTGATGTAATTTTATTGTCTGCCAAAATATCACCTTCTTATTTTTGTGTATCGTAATTTTGTGAGTGCAAGCACTCGGACGAGCAATGCTCGCCCCTACAATTTGTAATTCATTTCGTTGGTGCACAGAGATAATGTGCATATACAAAAACGTTGATTTTGCAGGACGTCGAAATCGCCGCCCCTACGATTTATATAGCTTTTACCTCTACCTGTACCTTTGCTGAGATTGATGTGTAAAGCTTAATCTCAACATCGTAAAGACCGCAGGTTTTGATATCTGATGAAAGAGTAATCTTTCTTTTATCAACATCGATATTCTTCTGCTTTTTGATTTCAGCGGCGATTTCCTTAGCTGTAATGCTTCCGAAAAGCTTGCCGTTGCTACCTGCTTTTGCACTCATAACAAATGTAGCGCCTTCAAGCTCAGCCTTTGCTTTATTTGCAGCTGCAACCGCTGTGTCGATTTTATACTGCTTAGAAGCCTCTGCGTTTTTCAATTCATTCATAGCCTGAGCGTTAGCTTCTTTTGCTAAATTCTTTGGAAAAAGGAAGTTGCGAGCGTAGCCGTCACTTGCGTTTACAAGCTCGCCTTTCTTTCCTAAACCTTTTACATCCTTTAAAAGTACTACCTTCATATCTATACCTCCAATGTACTTTATAGTGATTTAATAACGTCAATCAACCTGTTTTTGGCTTTCTCAACTGTTGTGTCAGAAAGCTGAGCAGCAGCCATGTTCTGGTGTCCGCCACCGCCTAGTTTTTCCATAATAATCTGAACGTTGATTTTTCCGTAACTTCTTGCTGAAATATTGACGGTTTTCTGGTCAATCTGCGAAACAACAAATGATGCGAAAACATCTTCAATCATAAGCATTTCGTCAGCCGCCTGTGCACTTAAAAGTCGTGCATTCTTCATCACACCGTCAACGGTAGAAATAGCACAGTGATTGACAACCTGTGATTTAGATACAATCTTGTGCTTTTCTTTGTAAGTATCAATTGAACTGCTGAACATACTGCGTACGGTAACTGTATCAGCAGCTTTCTTTCTCAGATATGCAGCTGCCTCAAATGTACGCACGCCTGTGTTGATAATAAAATTCTTTGTATCGAGCATAATACCCGAAAGCAGAGCTTCTGCCTCGATTTTTGATAGTCCGTCATCACCTAAGTATGAGATAAGCTCAGTGACCATCTCGGATGCAGAGGACGCTGTCGGCTCGTGGAAGAAAACATCTGCATCATCAATATAGTTGACCATTTTTCTGTGGAGGTCAATGACAACAACCTTGGAGCACGCTTTGTGCACCTTAGGACTTTCGACAAAATCAGGTGAATGTGTGTCAACAATGAAAAGCAGAGTTTTGTCATTAGCAATAGACTGTGCTTTATCAACTGAAATGAACATATCACGGTTACGCTGTGAAAGACTTTCGATAAGCGACTTGGCCATTGATTTTTCAGTGTCACACACAATGTGAGCATGCTTAGAAAAAGTCTTGGTGACTGTAGAGTAGATACCTGTTGCCGCACCGATGCAGTCAAGGTCAGAAAACTTGTGACCCATAATAAGCACCTTATCACAGGCATTGATTGCATTTTTGATAGACTCCGAAATCACACGCACTCTTACCTTACTGGTTTTTTCGACACCCTTTGAAACGCCGCCAAAGAATTCGTACTCACCATTATTCAGCAGAGCAACCTGATCACCGCCACGACCAAGTGCCATATCAAGAGCTTTTTTCGCATTGTGGTGGCTGTCGCTTAAGGTTTTGCAACCCCTGCCTATACCAACAGAAATAGTTGCGTTTACAGAGCCAACCTCAATCTGTCGCACCTTGTCTAAAATTCTGAACTTCTTCTCAATCTGTTTTTCGAGTACCTTTTCGTCAAAGATTATGAGATATCTGCTATCGCTGAGTTTTCGATAAAGGCTGTTGTGCTTTTGTGCCCAGCGTGAAAGCAGGTTTTCCACAGTAATCATAGCCCCAGTAGCCTCTTCTTCGCTGTCAGACATAAAGTCGCTCATATTGTCAAATACAACCAAAGCAACAGATTTTCTGGTGTCGAAATACTCTTTTTCGATGTTCTTGAAATATGTATTGTCAACAACGGTTATTGTGTAACCCTTGTCAACTTTACTGGAATAAACAGTGAGTTTTTTACCGTCAAAGTCGGTGTCCACTCCGCCGACACTTTTGCACAAAGAGTCAATTGTGTCGTTCTTTAAATAGGTAAAAATACTCTCTCCTATTGCATCGTGAGTCTTAAAAAACAACTGGTTGAAGTGCCTGTTGTACATAAGAATCTCGCCGTACTCGCCGATAACAGCAGTCGGAAGTTTGAGCGACTCGATGTAATCCTCATCAATGTCAGCAACAGACAAAACAGAACCTTTGACCATTTGTCGCAGATACTTTTTGAAGTTGAGCATCAACACAAGCACCACTGCAAATGAAATGAGTGCCACACCAGCCTCAATAAAAAACAATATTTTACTGTATTTCAGTGATGCAAACGCCATAATAAGCATCACTGCAACAAAAATCAAGTATGCGGGCATTACTGTCCAGATACGTTTTTTCAACTTTATACCCCTTATCTAAAGTAAATTTCCCCTTACCCCTCGAAGTAATGTTGAAACATTATTCTTATAGAGAATTATACTTCCATTAATATAGGTAAAATCATCGGACTTCTGCGTGTACGCTGTAAAATCAGCTTAGCAACATCGTCCTTAATCTTATTCTTAATTACACCCCACTCGTGGATGTTTCTGCGTGCACAGTCTTCTAAGATATCAAGAGCACGCTGTTTAACTTCGTCAAGCAGACCTTCGCTCTCCCTTACGTATACGAAACCGCGGGAAACGATATCAGGACCGCTGATAACGTGACCGTCGTAAACGTCTAAGGATGCAACAATAATGATAAGTCCGTCCTGACCGAGGTGCTTTCTGTCTCTGAGTACGATTGAACCAACATCTCCTACACCCAAGCCGTCAACAAACACCTTGCCTGCCTGAACAGGAGCAACTTCTTTCATTTCTGTCTGTGAAAGTTCTACCACCTTGCCGATATCACCGATGAAGATGTTCTCGCGCTTCATTCCAAGGGACAGCGACAAATCCATATGCTTTCTCAAGTGCTTTTGCTCACCGTGAACAGGGATGAAATATTTAGGTTTCACAAGGCTGTGCAGGAGTTTGAGTTCTTCCTGACAAGCGTGACCCGAAACGTGAACCTCGTACATTGACTCGTGAACGACCTCGCATCCACGCTTTAAAAGCTCGTCAACAACGTTGCCTACGGTACGCTCGTTGCCAGGAATAGGATTAGCAGAAATGATGATAAAATCGCCTGCACCAACGCTGACTTTTCTGTGGTCAGAGTAAGCCATACGTGACAACGCACTCATCGGCTCGCCCTGAGAACCTGTTGTAACAAGCACTACCTTTTCCATCGGGTAGTCCTTGAGCTGATCTATGTCAATAATAAGGCTGTCTGGAACTTCTAAATAACCGAGTTCCTTTGCAACATTCATATAGTTGACCATACTTCTGCCTGAAAAAGCAACCTTACGGTCAAACTTCACAGCGCAGTTGATAATCTGCTGAACACGGCTGATGTTAGACGCAAATGTAGCGATAATAATACGGCTGTGCATTGCTCTTCTGAAAAGTGTGTCAAAGCTATCAGCGACTGTCTGCTCGGTAGCGGTAAAGCCCGGACGTGATGCGTTTGTGCTGTCAGCCATAAGTGCAAGCACACCCTCATCACCAAGACGAGCAAAACGTGACAAATCTATCATACCGCCTGACATTGGTGTGCAGTCGATTTTGAAGTCACCAGTGTGCACAACAGTGCCTGCAGGTGAATGAATTGCAACACCGACAGCGTCAGGGATTGAGTGGTTAACGTGGATAAGCTCGATGTCAAAGCAACCGAGTTTCACAGAACCGCCTGCATCAACTACCTGAAGATTAACTCTATCCAAGCTGTGCTCTCTCAGTTTGTTCTCGATAAGACCAACTGTGAGTCTTGTGCCATAAATCGGCACATTCACCTTTGACAAAAGATACGGCAGACCGCCGATGTGGTCTTCGTGGGCGTGAGTGATAACAATACCCTTTACTCTGTCCTTGTTCTGCTCCAGATAAGTGAAATCAGGGATAACCAAGTCAACACCCAGCATATCACCGTCAGGGAAAGCCATACCACAGTCAAGAATAACGATGTCGTCGTTGCACTCAAAAACTGTAAGGTTTTTACCAATTTCGTTAAGACCGCCTAAAAATGCAATCTTAATCGGTGGTTTAGCTACCTTTGGGGGTTGCTTTTTCTTGTACTGCTTCTTGGATGTTGAAGCAGACTTTGTATTATTGCTCTTTGAATGAGCATTACTTTTAGCTGTTGGTTTCTTAACAGGTTTTTTAGCCTTAGCTTTAGCGTTCATATTCTTGAAATTCTTCTTTTTTTCTACGCTCAAAATATTACCTCCTATAAAAATTTGTTATGTATATGTGACATCTGCATATAAAACGTCCATGCAGACATAAATCCGAAACGCAATACTTCCCGATATTAAATATATGTAACTGTATAATACCTCAAATATCCCTCAAGGTCAAGATAAACAGCACAATACTTTACACTATATTCACAAACAACCTTTGCTTTTTCAATTGATTGTATATCACAAACTATTCACAGCTAATATTATTGACTCAAAAGCAAAGAATAATCACGTAAAAAGTGTTGCAATCCACAACTTGTGTGCTATAATATAGGGTGATATTTATAATAGGAGATTATGGCTTGAAACAGGTTGAAATTTTCACAGATGGTGCTTGCTCGGGTAATCCCGGACCCGGCGGCTGGGGTGCCATCTTAAGGTACAAACAAACCGAAAAGGAAATATCAGGCGGCGAAAAGCTGACTACCAACAACCGTATGGAGTTACTCGCTGTCATCAACGCACTCAAACTTTTAAAAGAGCCGTGCGAGGTTACCTTGTACTCGGACTCACAGTATGTGTGCAATGCTCTTAAACTGGGCTGGGCTAAAAAGTGGAAGGCAAACGGATGGATGCGTAATAAAAAAGACCCTGCGCTGAATCCTGAGCTCTGGGACGAGCTTTTGAAGCTATACGACAGTCACAGTGTAAATATCGTCTGGGTTAAAGGCCACGCTGGTCATCCCGAAAATGAGCGTTGCGACAAGCTCGCAGTAGCTCAGTCACAAAAATATGCACAATTATAAAGGTGATAACATAATGAGAAGAATTTACGCAGACAACGCTGCTACAACAGCTCTCGCTCCACAGGTATTAGATAAGATGATGCCGTACCTCACAACAGTTTACGGCAACCCATCTTCCCTTTACGGTATCGGTGCACAGGCTAAAGAAGCAGTAGAAGAAGCACGTACAAAAATTGCTAGTCTTATCGGTGCAAAATCTCCTAACGAGATTTACTTCACATCAGGCGGTAGCGAAGCCGACAACTGGGCTATCAAGGGTATGTGCCGAGCTTTAAAGAAAAAAGGAAAAAACCACATAATCACATCAAAGTTTGAGCACCACGCTGTGCTTCACACTTGTAACGCTCTTGAAAAAGAGGGATTTGAGGTAACATATCTCGATGTTTACGAAAACGGTATTGTAAAGCCAGAGGATGTTAAAAACGCAATCAAGGACACAACCGCTTTAGTTACAATTATGTACGCTAACAACGAGATTGGTACAATCCAGCCGATAAAGGAAATCGGTGCAATCTGCAGAGAAAACAAGGTTATTTTCCACACCGACGCTGTTCAGGCTATCGGTAATGTAGAGATAAACGTTGAAGACCAGAACATTGATATGTTAAGTCTTACAGGTCACAAGTTCCACGGTCCTAAAGGTTGCGGTGCACTTTACTGCAGACGTGGAGTCAGACCGGAAATCCTCATCGATGGCGGTGCTCAGGAACGCACAAGACGTGCTGGTACTGAAAACGTAGCCGGTATCGTAGGTTTAGCTAGTGCATTGGAGCTTGCTCTTTCCACTATGGACGAGCGTAACGCACGACTCACAAAAATGCGTGACAGACTTATGGACGGACTTTTAAACATCGAGCGTTCACGAGTTAACGGCGACAGAGTTCACAGACTCCCTGGCAACATCAATATGTACTTTGAGGGTATCGAGGGCGAAAGTCTGCTTTTAAGACTGGATATGGCTGGCATTTGTGCTAGTTCCGGCTCAGCGTGTACATCGGGCGACTTAGACCCAAGCCACGTTCTGCTTTCAATCGGTCTGCCTCACGAAATCGCTCACGGCAGTATGAGATTATCTTTCTCAGACGACAATACTGAGGAGGATGTTGACTATATCTTAGAACAAGTACCAAAGATTGTTGACTATCTTAGAATGATGTCACCGCTTTGGGAAAAAATCAAAGAAGAGGAAAGGAACAACTAACTATGGCATATACTGAAAAGGTTATGGAACATTTTGCTAACCCTAGAAACGTCGGCGAAATCAAAGATGCTTCAGGCGTTGGCGAGGTTGGTAACTCAAAATGCGGAGATATTATGAAAATGTACATCAAGGTCGAGGGCAACGTTATCGTTGACTGCAAGTTCAAGACCTTCGGTTGCGGTGCTGCTATTGCTACAAGCTCAATGGCTACAGAGCTTATCAAAGGCAAGACAATTGATGATGCATTAAAGCTCACAAACAAGGCAGTTATGGAAGCACTTGACGGTTTGCCACCGGTAAAGGTTCACTGCTCAGTGCTTGCTGAACAGGCTATCAAGGCAGCTTTAGCTGACTACTACACACGTCAGGGCATTGACCCGGAGCCAATCGTTGGCAAAATCCAGGAATGTGACCACGACCACGGTTGCGGTTGTTCAGATTTCTGATAACTCAATATAAGAATTAAACCGACAGGTCTTCCCTGTCGGTTTTTTGTTGCACCAAAAACGGCTCACAAAGCAAAAGGCACCCTGTAAGGGTGCCTTTTAGCAAAAAACATCTATGAAAATACTATGAAGGAGGATATATCACTTTTCTCTTAAAAGTTTAGTAAGTTCTTCCATAAATGTGTTGATATCTTTAAATTGTCTGTAAACTGATGCAAAACGAACGTATGCTACTTCGTCAACGTTTTTGAGTTGGTCCATAGCAAGTTCACCGATTTTGCCCGATGTAACTTCCCTGTCAAGGCTAGCCTGCAAAGCAGATTCGATTGAATCAACAATCTTTTCAACCTGGTCGATAGACACAGGACGCTTTTCGCAAGCGTGAAGGATACCTGCTCGAAGCTTATTTCTGTCGAAAACCTCGCGTGACTTGTCACGTTTTACGACAATAATCGGAACAGTTTCGATAACCTCGTGTGTTGTAAAACGCTTTGAACAGCTCAAGCACTCTCTTCTTCTGCGTATTCTTTCGCCCTCATCAGCTGGACGAGAATCTATAACCTTACTTTCCTCATAGCCACAATACGGACACTTCATCGGTACACCCCACATACGGATAACATTATTCTATATTGAAATTATAACACAATATGTAGGATAAACAAGTTAAAATTTAGTAATATATAGTTACATCTTGTATATAAATACTAATTAGCACGTTAATATATTAAAATTTTAGCATTTTACATTGATAAAAATATTGAAAACCACCTTTCGAATATGGTATACTGTCTGTGTTTATAATAATTATGCACGATAACAACACTAAATCGTGCGTGAAAGGGGTACAATATGACTAAAAAAAGAAGCAGTTTTTCAGGCAAAATCGGCTTCGTGCTTGCCGCTGCGGGCTCTGCGGTAGGTTTAGGAAACATCTGGCGTTTCCCGTATCTTGCAGCTAAATACGGTGGAGGTATTTTCCTGCTTGTTTATCTTATTCTTGCGGTTACATTCGGTTTTGCTTTAATGACAGCGGAAATCGCTATCGGCAGAAAAACAGGTAAAAGTGCAATTCACGCTTTTGCCGACCTTGACAAACGCTTCGGCTTTATTGGTGTGCTTGCATCAATCGTTCCTATCATCATCCTTCCGTACTACTCAGTTATCGGTGGTTGGGTTGCAAAGTATCTGACAGTTTTTGTGTCAGGTGGTGCTTCTGCTTCTGCGGCTGATGATTACTTCTCAAACTTTATTGCTCAGCCGTTTGAGCCACTCGGATGGTTCTTGCTTTTCATCGGTTTAACTGCTATCGTCGTGCTTTTCGGCGTTGAAAAAGGTATCGAAAAAGTTTCTAAGTTTATGATGCCAATACTTATAGTTCTCACTATCGGCATTGCGATTTATTCAATGTGTATGCCTGGTGCTATGGAAGGTGTTAAATACTACTTCTTCCCTGATTTCTCAAAATTCTCAGCAACAACAGTTTTGGCTGCTATGGGTCAGCTTTTCTACTCAATGAGCCTTGCTATGGGTATTATGATTACTTACGGCTCATATATGAAGAAAGATGTTTCTATCAGCTCATCTGTTGCTCAGATTGAGTGCTTCGACACAGGCATTGCTTTTCTTGCAGGTTTGATGGTAATCCCTGCTGTGTTCTCATTCTCAGGTGGTGACGAGTCAGCTTTAGGCAAAGGTCCTGGTCTTATGTTCATCACACTCCCAAAGGTGTTCAACTCTATCCCTGGTGGTATGGGTTCAGTAATCGGTGCTTTGTTCTTCATCCTTGTGCTTTTTGCCGCTCTTACATCTTCAATTTCACTTATGGAAACAGTCGTTTCTATTTTCAGAGATAAGTTTGGTTGGGGCAGAAAGCTCACTTGCATCATTGTTGCTATTGGCTCAATCTTACTCGGTATTCCATCTTCACTTGGTTTCGGTGTTTGGAGCCACATCAACATCAACGGCAACACCTTCCTTGATATGTTTGACATCTTCTCTAACTCAATCCTTATGCCGATTGTCGCCTTCCTCACTTGCATCTTCATTGGTTTTGTTATCAAGCCACAGACACTTGTTGACGAAGTTGAAATCGACGGCAAGCCATTCAAACGTAAAAAGCTGTTTGTTGTAATGATTAAGTACATCGCACCTGTTTGCATTGTGCTCATTCTTATCTCATCAATCCTTGACGTTTTAGGCATCGTTAAAATTTAAAAAGCATAAGTTGATAGCAAAAGCTAAGGCACTCTTCGAAAATGAAGAGTGCCTTTTGTTTTTTTATTTTAGGGCTACGGACCTCGGACGCTTAGAATATCACGCCTCGTTGTCCTGCGCTACTCCTAAAAAGTCCACAGTCTCGCATTGATTTTCTACGTTGATATTCATCAACTACGAAAATGCAGACTCGTCTTCGACTTTTTAGGTCTACGGACCTCGGACGCTTAGAATACAAATTGCACCAAAGCCATATAACTTAGCGTTCCTGCTACGATTGAAAGCAGGGTGTTACGCTTCCATACGTGCAGCAACACAACCAAACCGCCCGATATTATGTACGGTAAAAAGTTTTTAACAGCAGTAAAGCTGATATCCTTGACGCAATAAACAACAAGCATTGCAATAATTGCATATGGCAATACCTTTCCAAGGTAAAGAACAAATTTAGGTGTTTGCTTGCCTGAAAACACCAAAAACGGAAATGCTCTCAAGAGATATGACACAACCGCCATTACAAGCACCAGCCCGATTGAATGTAAGGTAGAACTATCCATCGTACTTATCCCTCCTTACAAAACGCAGAACTACAAGCGACACCAAAATCGCAATCATAGTCGGTATAAGCATATTTTCGTGAAAAATCATTGTGCATACAGCGGCACACACAACACCGATAATCGCCGAGGTGTGGTCTTTAGAGCTAAGCCATTGCTCAACAAAAATAGTCAGAAACAACGCTGTAAGCACAAAGTCGATACCCTCGCTGTTAAACTGCACATTTGTGCCGAAAACAGCACCAAGCGTACATCCTGCAATCCAGTAGCAATGGTCAAGAAACGAAACTGTAAAATAGTAGAAATGCTTGTTTTTTACATCTTTAACAGCATCATCGTTACACACAAGCGAATATGTTTCGTCAGTAAGTGCGTGTATCATATACACTTTTTTAAGTCCTGCTCCACGGTATTTGTCAACAAGTGAAATTCCGTAAAACAAGTGGCGTGCGTTGATAATTAGCGTCATAACAGCGGCAGATAGCAAGCTTATGCCGTCAGCTAAAAAGCCAACAGCCGCATACTGCATTGACCCGCCGAACATTGTTATACTCATAAAAAGCGCCCACAAAGCACCGTAACCCTCTGTGCTCAAAAGTACGCCAAAACCAAATCCCAGCGCAAGGTAGCCTGCAAGCACAGGTATGGTTGCCACAAACGCTTTTTTCAAATCCTTTTTATATTTCAATCTTATCCCCTGCCTTAATTTTACCAAGGGATATTATAGTCCTTTAATCTTCTTTTTTCAACTGTTTCAAACACAAAAAAGCCCCAACTAAAGTCGGGACTTTTGTATAATATTTCAGTTTAAGTTACTTCATTGACATTGAGTTGTTCAAAAGCAAGGTTGAATACAAAAACAGCACATCGGCATCTTCAAAGTTAACATAATCAGACAGGCTTTCGCTCATAATATAACGAACGTCAACAAGCACAACTTCCTTGTATGCGGTGCTAAAAAGCGGAGCAACACAGCTTGCAAACGAATCCCTGAAGACAACAAGACGCTTGTCACTGTTTGCGTTTTCATTTGTGATTTTAACAACGCTCTGGTTACCCGACAAAAACAAGTCGTATGGGTCATCACCGTAGTATTTTTCCGTGTCGTACATTTTGTGAGCACCCATAACATTGGCACTTTCGATACTGTCGCTTGTTAGATAAACCATCTTGTCAGCATCTGTGATAAGCTTTGATTGATTTGTGTAAACTCCGAAGAACGGCTCGTTCATACTAAGCTGTTCAAAGTCTGCTTGAAGTGCGGTGTCCATCCCCTCGCACAACCTTGAAACAACATCAACAACACTTTCCACTCTCCAGTGAGGGTCTGTGCGGTAATAATCAGAAAGTGTGAGCAAGTCGGCAATCTCAATGGTTTTGGCAAAACTCATATTACTTTCCATATAGGACAGAAACTCGTCGTAATCATCGAGTCCACCCACTACCCTGTGCTTGTCAGGAATAAGCGCAAAGTAAATGTCTCCGCTGTTTGAAAGCTGTTCGTCATAAATGCGATTAAAAAGCTCAGTTGCGTAGTCAGCCATAAGTGGGTTGAGCTCATTTTCGTTTTTCACGATATAGCCGTCATATAGATAAAACTCCTGCGGTTTTTGCTCTTTTTCAATTGACACAAACACACAGCTCAATAGTATCAGTGCTATTCCAAGCACAACCGCTGTTATCCTTTTCACAACCTCACCCCTCTTTACAAAAATTCAGCACGATTTTCACCGTGCTGAACATAAAACTTAGTCTTCAAATTCTTCGAAACTTTCAAATTCGTCAACAAAATCTCCACCGTAAACAGGAACTTCACCTTCAGCATCGAACTTGTTTGGTGTCATAATAACAATAACCTTGTCGCCTTCGCTTTCAACGATGAGTTCGTCAGCTTCTGTGCAGATATTCCATCTCAGGTCAGCGTTTTCCTCTAAAGTCTGCTTGAAATCATCAACATCCGTACCTTCATCAAGTGTAAAAACATAGCCGATAAACGGAATTGTGCCAATAGTAGGACCGAACATCACACCTTCTTTGAAGCCTTTGATTTCAGCATTACCAAAACCACTTAACAGACCCTCTTCAACAGCCATAGTCATACCCATAAAACCAAGGTTAGGGTCTTTAAGCAAAAGGTCAGCGATTTCCTGTGCAGATTTGTCGCTATTTTCTTCAAAAGAAACAACAAGTGGTTCACCCACAGCACCGTAGGTTGGTCTTTCTTCCTCACCGCAAGCAACGAGTGAAAGCACCATCATAACAGCAAGCAATAATGCAAATAACTTTTTCATAACTAACCTCCGTGTTATTATTTTCTTTCATTATATCCTTTTTAGTCAAACAATACAACAGCAAAATTGAATTTACACTCAATTAACAAAAATAATGCCATATTTTGTTATAATACATATGTAAGGCACTGTGGAGGAGAACTATGAAACTGATTATAACAGATATCAAAAATCCAAATTTTAATATTTCAGGTGAGCACCAAATCATCAGTCCGCAAAGAGATATAAAGCCGTGCATTGGATGCTTTGCGTGCTGGACAAAAACACCCGGAGAATGTATCATTCGTGACGGCTACAACAAAACAGGCATAACTATGGGCAAATGCGACGAACTGATTATTATAAGCGAGTGTCGATATGGCAGTGTAAGTTCGTTTGTTAAAAACGTGCAGGACAGGGCAATTTCGTACATTCATCCTTGCTTTGTCATAAAAAAAGGTGAAATGCACCACAAACGCCGTTACTTTAACACATTGAAACTCACAGCATATTTTTACGGCAACGACATCACCGAAGAAGAAAAAGAAAATGCTCGAAATTTGATGCAATCTAACGTAGACAACTATAACGGTGAACTTGGTAAGGTTTACTTTTACAACTCTAAAGAAGATTTGGAGGGTATCGCACTATGAAAATTGCAATAATAAACGCTAGTCCAAAAACGAGAAACAGCAATTCCGAGCTGATACTTTCGGATTTAAAGCATTATCTTAACGACCAATGCGAAATCATTGACACAAAGCTCAGCTACAACTGTGCTTTCAACAGAGTTTATAACGAAGTAAAAGACGCTGATTCGTGGCTGTTTGCGTACCCACTTTATGTTGACAATATGCCATCGCATCTCTTAAAATTTCTTGAATGGCTAAGCGACAACAAGCTTAGCACAAAACGTAACATATATGCAATATGCAACTGTGGTTTCTACGAAGGTGTGCAGGCTGAATGTGCAATAAATGTTGTAAAATTCTGGTGTAACAAAACAGGCAACGTTTTCTCGGGCGGCGTTGGTGTTGGCGGTGGCGAAGCTTTCGATGCATTAAAAAGCGTTCCTGTCGGATACGGACCGAAAACATCTATCGACAAAGCTTTGGGTACTATTGCCCAGGCAATTGCAACTAAGAGCACAACAAGCAGTAAGTTTGTCAATCTGGATTATCCACGCTTTTTGTACAAAATCGGTGCGACAGGTCGCTGGCACAAACTAATCAGAAAAAACGGCGGTAAGGTCAAAGACTTAGGCAGACAACTCACTTAATATTATTTTATTGAAATTTAATAACCCCAAAAATAATAAACAAAGACGGCTGACATCAACATCAGCCGTCTGTTTTTTTGCACTATTTAATTAACCGTAAACTTCTTCCATTGTTGGAACAGGCAACGGACGCTTTTTGTCAAACACTGCGTTAGGGTCGAACAAGTCCTCGCATCTTTCAGGATTGTGATACATTCTGTATCCGTCAAGATTTCTTCTGCTCATTCTGAAGTAGTTATCACCTTTCTGTTGCCAGTATGGTGTTGAATCTACAGGACAGAAAATGCGAATTCCCTCTGAATAGAGATAGTTAAATCTCTCAATAGAAGAATCGTAGTACCCTGTGCCGGTCAAGTCAGAACCGTTAGGGAAAATCATAACATCTGTCTTTCCGACAACCGGCTCAACATAAGCTCTCCATTTTCCTGTATCAGTCGTTAATGTATCCATAGACATATCAGGAACCGTTCTGTGACCCCATGTATGAGTTGCAAACTCCCAACCATTTTCTTTCATTTTATCAGCAACTTTTTTTGCTTCTTCAACTTCTTTCTGGTAGTCAAAGTCAGGGTTAGCTTCTAAAAACTGAATCTGGTCTGGGTCAAGGTTAGGGTCGTTAATATCAGCGTAAACGCTGTCGGTTCTGTAACCTAAAACACCGTTATAACCTGTAAGAGCAAGTATACCTTTGTGTCCTTTATAGGAAAACTCAGGGTGCTTTTCAACAAAGCGGTCAATAAGCGGAACTACGTCGAAATCACCGTAAGTAACGCTACCATCGAGCTTTTTGTATTCATTTATAACCTTACCATTTTCGTCAATGATAAGCTTTGTGGCAATGCCGTCGCCATCCTGAATATGATAATAGTTAAGGTCGTCCTGAGAAAGCACAAATGCTTTTTTGTCAGGTGGAAGCATAATCTGGTGGTCAATACGATTGCCCTGTTCATCGAACGTACAAATATCGTGCATACTAACCATAACGTAATTCTTGTCGTACATACTCTGAATAATAGCGTTAAACTCATCAACAGTAGTCATAACAAGGTTATAGCCATCAGCCTTGTTATTATCAGGAGCAAAGGCAAGGTCAGGCTCCCAGATAAGAGAATGGAAGAAAATGTGAGTAATCTGGTCGTGAGGAAACTCAACGAGTGTGCTCTTTTCCTGCTCCCAAGTGCTGACAAGTGCCTGCAGCTCTGTATCAGTAGCATACTTTTCAAGGCCCTTGACATCTGCAATCGCTTTATCATAGTCATACTGAGCTGCAGAAATTTTCGCATTCTGTAAAGTCATTTCTTCAACGCTCATATTATTATTCTCATCTTTTTTCTTTGTTTTATCCTTGCCTGATGCACAGCTAACCAGACCAATGATAAGGCTAACAACCAGCACCAAAGCAACCGCACACACAGCTATTTTTGTAAAATTACCGTTTCCGTTGCTATGCTTTGAGCCACCACGCTTTGACAAACTAATCTCTTTAAAGTTAAGTTTAGGAAACTCGTGTGTGCTTACACTCTTTTTCTCTGTCACCCTCTCACGACTTTTACGCTCAGGGTGGAGTGTTACATCGAAATTATCAAAATTATAGTTTTTATTTCCAGTCATAATATGCTCCATAATACATACAAATATTCGACAAAACTCGTCATCCACGCACATTATAGCATATGGAATTTATAAAGCAATATGTTTTTGAAAATTTTTTATCATTCAATTTGGTTACTTAACAGGCAAGCAGGTTGCTGAACTATTCAGCCAATACAGTGTTTGGGATTATATCTACTCCTGTTTTGAGGCTTTGCACACAACAGGCACAAACTATATCATAGATGATATCGACCAGTATATAGAAGCCAGAAAACCTGCTACGATATAATTGAATATTTCTATAAAAGACCATCTATAGAGCAGTAGGTGGTCTTTTTTTAAATATGTAGCAATTAAAATTTTTATATGATATAATACAGTTGTTTAATTTAACAAACTTGAATTTGACAACAAGGAGAACAGATAGATGATTCGAATATCATACACATCAATGGTGGTGTTCATAAGTATCATTTGGTGTTTGGTAAGAGTGATATGTGCAATTAAAACCAAGAGAGCAGATTGGAAAAAAGAACTGAAACTGCTTTTGGTATATGTCTGCATTGTCGTTGTTGCTCGCTTTACCTTTTTCCCATTTTTTAAAGTGAATGGAGAAATACAACCGCTTGTTTATGAAAGTGCAAAAGTATATCCGTTTCGGATAAATTGGATTCCGCTTGTTAATTTGTTTGATTATCCCGAAATGAGAGACATTTTGATAAATGTAATTGGAAATACAGCAATGTTTATTCCATTGGGAATTGTTTGGCCCAGTGTATACAAGGGGTTGGATACACACTGGAAAGTCATTTCCGCAGGTATTGGTGTTTCTTTATGTATTGAGATTTTACAGCTTCTCTTTTATGACAGAGTATCCGATATTGATGATTTGTTATTGAATTCGTTAGGTTTCATCATTGGGTATCTGCTGTATCTTCTTGCGAATCAGGTAAGTAAAAAAATGCGAAGAATTAAGTAAATCTAGCTAATGTTTGTCAAGTCTAAATTTTGCGGATTTGTTTCTAAAAAAGGGTGCAGAAAGTTAACCCGCCAGATTGCGGGCTAAAAAAATTGATGTATAATTAAAGAGATCTATCTGTAGAGCTCCATAGC
>JAFUOM010000038.1 GCA_017481885.1 Ruminococcus sp. | reverse complement strand
TTCCGTAAGCTTCTTTCAGTAAGTGTCGACCTTTTTGCAGACGCATTTTTACGGCTGATTTTGTTCTTTTAATTATGCGTGCGATTTCTTCTGTGCTGTACCCTTCAACATAATATAAGATGAGCACCGTTTTGAATTTTTCGGGAAGTGTCATTAGTGCTTCAATAATATCACTGCCGTGAGAATCTGTTGTGAATTCATTGATGTCATCAAAACTTATTTGCTGGTGTTTACTTTTGAATCTCAAGATATCTTTGCACTTATTTGTCGCAACTGTAATGAGCCACGCTTTTTCGTGTTCGATATTTTTGAATTCAGGAGCTTTTTGCAAATACCTGATAAATGTTTCTTGAACAGCGTCCTCGGCATCGTGAGAGTTTCCGAGTGTAATCAGACACAATCGAAATAACATATCACCGTAGATGTTTATAATACTTTCAATACTATCAGCAGTACGCACCGATGTATTTTTCATCCGATTACCTCCTTTCACTAATAAAACGTTTGAGTTGCTTGTTTGGTCAATTATTTGTATGTTTTTTACTTTACTGCACACATTCATATAAACCATAAACACCCAAACGTGGATGTTTGGGTGTTTTTAAAGCAATGTAAAATTGTTTCTATCAAAAATAATAAGTCCGTCATCACGCATTTTGCACAGCTCGTTTGACATTGCACTGCGGTCAACTGAGAGAAAATCCGCAAGCTGTTGGCGGTTGAACGGAATCGAAAAGCTATTAGAGCCGAAGAGCTTCGCTTGATTTGAAAGGTACGAGATGAGCTTTTCTCTGGTGGTGCGTTTTGAAATGTGGGTCAGCTTTTGCATCAATGATTGATTTTTATGAGTCAGAGCTATGAGCAGGTTTTGTATAACAGCATTGTGGAAACCACAGGCGTGTGGGCACACCGTCATAAGCTTCTTGACATTGAAAAAGGCAACTGTTGAATCCGATGTTGCTACCGCATCAATCATCACAGCAGAACTGCCGCTTACTGCGTAGGATTCGCCGAACATTTCAGCTACTCTTACTTCGGAAATGATACTGCGGTTGCCCCAGTAATCGTCAGATTGTATGTGCACCGAACCACTAATCAGTACACAGAAGTGGTCGATGTATTCACCTTGCCTGAAAATGTATTCGCCCTTTTTGAAATCCTTAAAACTCGTGTTAAGGCAAGTTGTCATTGCATCAATGTCGTTTTGGCTTATTCCACAAAACATAGTAGTGCGTTTTAGTATGTCAATATATTTTTTCATAAAACATCCCTTTTGTTGTAAAAACAACAGACTTATTGTAAATATAATATTATAATAAAGCCACAAAGTCAATGGAGGAACAAACTATGTTAAGAAAAATTATTAAAATAGATGAAGAAAAATGTAACGGTTGTGGCCTTTGTGCTGATGCTTGCCACGAGGGTGCAATTGGTATGGTTGACGGTAAAGCAAAGCTTTTAAGAGATGACTACTGTGACGGTCTGGGTGATTGCTTGCCGGCGTGTCCGACAGGAGCGATTTCGTTTGAAGTCAGAGAGGCAGCGGCTTATGATGAAGCTGCTGTAAAAGCTAATCAGGCAAAAAAATCTGTTAACAGTGTACCTCATAAACTTCCTTGCGGTTGTCCTGGTACTAACTCAAAAGTATTAAAACGTGAGGCTGACACTGATCTTGCTTTCACACCTGTTTCAAGCAGATTAAACCAGTGGCCTGTACAGATTAAGCTTGTACCAGTGAATGCACCGTATTTTGACAACGCAGATTTACTTATTGCGGCTGACTGTACAGCATTTGCTTATGGCAATTTCCACAACGATTTTATCAAAAACAGAATTACACTAATCGGTTGTCCGAAACTTGATATGGGTGATTACACAGAAAAGCTCACTCAGATTATCAGAACAAACAATATTAAGAGCGTTCACGTTGTAAGAATGGAAGTGCCGTGCTGTGGCGGTATAGAGAATGCTGTTAAGCAAGCACTGATGAACAGCGGGAAATTCATCCCGTGGGGTGTAACAACAATTACAACAGACGGAAAAATTTTAGAATAAAGTATTCTCAAAAAAACGAAATGGTGTTATACTTAGATTTAGTATTGCACATTAAGGGGGTATGAATATGTATATTTCAAATGACATAAAATATATAGGCGTTAACGACCATGAGCTTGATTTGTTTGAGGGTCAGTACATTGTGCCAAACGGAATGGCGTATAACTCATACGCAATCATCGACGAGAAAATTGCCGTTATGGATTCTGTTGATAAGAACTTCGGTGGTGAGTGGCTTGCTAACATAGAAAACATTTTAGATGGCAGACAGCCTGACTATCTTGTAGTTCAGCATATGGAGCCTGACCATTCAGCTAACATCGTGAGCTTTGTGGAGAAATATCCTGATGCAAAGATTGTTGCATCAGGCAAAGCTTTTACAATGATGAAGAACTTTTTCGGTACAGATTATGCGCAAAAGCAAATTGTTGTGTCACAGGGCGATACATTATCACTGGGTGAGCATAACTTAACTTTTGTAACAGCTCCTATGGTACACTGGCCTGAGGTTATTATGACATATGATAATAAGGACAAGGTGCTTTTCTCTGCTGATGCTTTCGGCAAATTCGGTGCTCTTGATGTAGAAGAGGACTGGGCGTGTGAAGCAAGACGTTACTATTTTGGTATTGTCGGCAAGTACGGAGTTCAGGTTCAGTCAGTGCTCAATAAAGCTAAGAGTCTGGACATCAAAACAATCTGTCCGCTTCACGGTCCTGTTTTAAACGAAAATCTTGAGTATTACGTTAACCTTTACGATACTTGGTCAAGCTACAAGGTTGAAGAAGAGGGCATTATGATTGCTTACACTTCTGTTTATGGTAATACTAAAAAGGCGGTTGAGTTATTAGCCGAGAAGCTCAGAGCAAATGGCGCTAAAAAGGTTGTAGTAAACGACCTTGCCAGAGAAGATATGGCAGAAGTTGTTGAGGATGCTTTCCGTTATGATAAGCTGGTTTTGGCAACAACAACATATAACGCTGATATTTTCCCGTTTATGCGTGAGTTTATCAATCACTTAACAGAGCGTAACTTCCGTGACAGAACAGTTGCCTTTATCGAAAATGGCAGTTGGGCACCTGTAGCTGTAAAAGTTATGAAAGAAATGCTCTCAAAATGCAAAAACTTAGATTACGCAGGTACAGATGTAAAAATTCTGTCAGCGTTAAATGAAGACAGCGAGGCTCAGATTGATTCACTTTCAAAAGAGCTTTGCGGCGAAAAAGCTTTTGATGGAGGTGAAAGTACAGTGAAATACGCTTGTGATATTTGCGGTTGGGTTTACGATGAAACAAAGGGCTCACCTGAAAACGGTATTGCACCGGGCACAGCTTTTGATGATTTACCGGAGGATTTTGTGTGCCCATTATGTGGTGTACCAAAAGAAGATTTCTCAAAAGTTGAAGAATAATTTGAGTTACTAACAGCAGTCGGGCATATGTCCGACTGTTTTTTCTTGAAATTTTAGCGATGTGGTGATATACTTATCACAATCAGAAGTTGAAGCTTCAACGTTTTAGCTTAAAAGGAAGTGTAGTTATGAAAAATAAGATGGAAAGAGAATTGTTTGTACCGCTTTCACATTGTGACAATACATCTAGATTAAGTGTTCCGTTTATGTTCAATATGTTTATGGATATCGCAACTGACCATGCCAATGAGCTTCATTTAAGCTCAAAAGACTTGGGCGAGGATATGTTCTGGCTTGCGACAAGGACAAAGGTTATTGTTAACAGAAGACCTCAGATGTCTGAGAAAGTAACACTTTTTACCTGGCCGCAAAAGGCAGTTCGTGTGCGTGCTAATCGTCACTATACTATCAGCGATGAGCGAGGTGTTGCTGTACTTGGCAAAACCGAATGGGCGGTTATCAACACTGCTACAGGTAAGCTCCAACGCCTTAACGATATTTACGGCGAGGACTTTGAATTTTGCGAGGAGGTTTCCTGCGAAGATTCATACGCACGAATTTCGGACAACTTTGATGATGCTGAGGTTTTTGCACAGTACACAATATGCTCTAATGATATCGATGTGGGGCAGCATATGAATAATGCGGCTTATATTAGAGCGTTGTTCTCTCTGTTTTCCTGCAAAGAGCTAAACGATAGTAACGTAAAAGAAATCGACATCACATATAAAAATCAGAGTTTTGAGGGAGAAACACTGACTATTAAGGTAAGACAAGCAGACGACGGAGCTTTTGAGTATGGTATGATAAAGCCTGATAACTCAGTAGCGGCTGTTGTGAGGGTAGTCAGAGAATGAACAGTATTGATTTCTTGAAACGCGGATTTAGTGCTTTTGAACTTAAGGTGCTCGCATGCGTGTTTATGCTCATAGACCACATTGGTTACATATTGTTACCACAATTTGAGATATTGCGAGTTATCGGACGTTTAGCGTTCCCTTTGTTTGCATATTTTATCGCAGAGGGTTGCCGATATACCAAGAATAAGCTGAAGAGATTCTTGTCCGTTTTTGTCCTAGGCATACTGTGTGAGCTTGCATATATTGTGTTCTCTGGAAATGGAGCAGGAAATGTTTTGCTCACCTTTTCTGTGTCGATATTGCTGATTTATCTTTTATCGTACACTAAGAAGATGTTCGTAAAAAATGTAGCACTTGGATTTGTTTCTCTGTTGCTATTTGCGTTGAGCTTGGTTATAGCTTATTTTTGCTGTGGATATTTGGGTCTTGATTACGGATTTTTCGGAGCGATGCTTCCGGTGCTCGTTGTTGCCTTTGATGATATGGGCAAGTGGTCCGACAAGCTGTACAAGAAGATTGACAGAAAGATTGTGTCGTTGTCAATGTTTTCACTTGGATTGCTATGCGTGGATTTTTTCGAAGTATCAATGCAGTGTCAGATTTATAGTTTGCTTTCTGTGATTTTGCTGGCGTTATACAATGGTGAGCGCGGTAAGTACAGCTTAAAATACGGCTTTTACCTGTTTTATCCGGTGCACTTATTTGTATTGCAGGTGATTGCTAATTTAGTAGAATAAGCTAGAGTTATAAAACAAAACAATTAATTATGTAGCAAGCCTCAAAATTGAGGCTTGTATTTTTTTGCAAAAAAGCCTTGACAAATATAAACAATAGGTATATACTAGCAACAGTTAGCCAAGGCTAACTCGAAATAAAAAGCTGAAAAGCTTTATTTTTTAAACTATCAGTTAGCATATGCTAACTGCAGTGAATTTTACAGAAAGGAGCTTGTTATGTCTGAAGAGATGATTGTTCGAAATTGCTCGCCAACATTGGCAGGGTTAAAAACCGAAAGTATGTTTGTTTGTTCTTTTGCTGATAAAAGTGAAATGGTAAAATCGCTTTGTTCTTTTAACAGGCTGCTTTCTAAAAAAGGGATAAGGGCAGTACCGCTCAGATACAGAAATGGCAAGGCTCTTGTCTACATTTACAGACCTAAGAAACTCAGCTTTGATTTTTCAGACGACACTGCAAATCGCTTGCTGAGTGAGAGAGGTTATGATGTTTCTATGCCGCAGAAGTGCATTGTTCAGCTTGTAAAAAGACTCAAAGAAAACGAGAATTTTCCACACGAAATCGGCCTGTTTTTGGGATATCCGCCACTTGATGTAGAGGGCTTTATATATAATAGAAAAGAAAAGCTCAAATGCACAGGCTATTTTAAGGTGTATTCCGACAAGGCAAGGGCGTTAAAGCTATTTGCTCAGTACAAAAAGTGCACCGATGTGTATTCGAAACTCGTAAAAGATGGCAGAAGCATCGAGCGACTGACAGTCGCATCCTGATATGTGTACAACTCCATTTCATAAAAACCACTAGAATTTCTCAAGCAAAAAGGCTCCAAACTCAGGTTTTGGGGCCTTTTTGTGCAATAATACCATTGAAAATTAACACTTGGTAGTCTAAAATAATGGTGAAATACCTAAGTGAGGTGTACTTATGAAAAAAGGTAAATTTGCGTTAATCAGTATAGTTGCTATAATTTTGGTGTTTGCTGTTGCTTTTGGTGCTGTATACTTCCTGTCTGACTCAGTGGATTTTCAGCCGACAGAGGGAATAGCTCAAGAAACACAAGCCATGACACAAGCTCCGACAGAACCTGACAAAGCCGAAGTGTTGCTTAGCAGTATGACTTTAGAGCAAAAGGTTGCCCAGATGATGATGGTCAGCTGTCACGAAGGTGTTAATATTGATGCGGCTTCGTCATATGGTGTAGGTGGCATTTGTCTTTACTCACATTCCTTTGCCGAGAAAAATGCGGACGAAGTAAAAGCTATGATTGATTCGTTTCAGAGCATCACACACGTTCCACTTCTTGTGTCAACAGACGAGGAAGGCGGCACAGTTGTTAGGATAAGCTCAAACCCGTTACTTAGAGAAACACCGTTTTTATCACCATCAGAGCTTAAAGCACAGGGTGGACTTGACGCTGTTAAAAGTGATACAGATGAAAAGTCACAGCTTTTGAGAGCACTTGGCGTGAATGTTAACCTCGCACCTGTTTGTGATGTTCCGCTCGACGAAACAAACTACATTTACGACAGATGTTACAGCCTTAACGCTGACGAAACAGCACAGTATGTTGGTACAGTTGTATCATCAATGAAGTCACATGGTGTTGGCTCTTGCCTCAAGCACTTCCCGGGTTACGGTGGCAGTGTTGATACGCACGAGTCTATGTCGTATGATAACAGAGAGTATTCTGCTTTTGAAAACGGTGACTACAAACCATTTATAGCAGGAATCAGTTCAGGCGCAGAAAGTGTGCTTGTAAGCCACAACATCGTAAACTGCATAGATTCTGAATTACCTGCATCGCTGTCTCCTGCTGTTCACCGTGAACTTAGAGAAAAACTCAACTTCAACGGTGTTATCATCACAGATGACCTTGTTATGCAGGGAATTGCACAGTTCACAGATGGAAGCAACGCAGCAGTTCTTGCTGTAAAAGCTGGCAATGATATGATAATCTGTGAGGATTACAACACAACAGTTGATGCTATCGTGCAGGCTGTGAACAACGGCGAGATAAGTCAAGCTCAGATTGACGCTTCTGTTATGAGAGTCTTAAAGTGGAAGAATGACTTAGGCTTGTTTAATTAATTTTACTAGTAAGATAACAGCTCCTTTTGATAGGAGCTGTTTTTGTTTTGTCAGAAATGATTGCAAAAAATCTCAATGGTTGATACAATAGAGTAAGAAAATCAAACGGGGGTTTATTTATGAGCGTTATTGGTCAGCAGATTAGAAAATACCGTATGGCAAAAGGAATAACTCAGGAACAACTCGGCGAGCTTGTGGGAGTTACAACACAGGCTGTATCAAAATGGGAGCGTGGCGGTACACCTGACGCTGAATTGTTGCCTGCCTTATCACGTGTGCTGTCAGTAAGTATTGATACTTTGTTTGGATTGGGTGAGGAAAACCTTGCTCTGGCAGTTGCACGCCGTATAAACACTATGCCTGACGATGAGGCTTATCCTTTTGCTTTTAATATATGTTGGGCGATGCAGTGTGCAATGATGCACGATGTCTTAGTACCTGAAAGACTAACGGATGAATATATATCCTCAATGACGTATAATGATAAAAAGATAGACTTTTTCGCAAAAATAATGAGAGATGAGGGTATGTGTGTATCAAGGCTTACCTACGATATGAATTGCTTCTTTTTGATGAAAGAGCCTAAGGATGGTATAAAAAATTGCATAGCGGATGTTGAAACACTGACCAAAGTGTTCACAGCCTTTGCTGACAAAGATAATCTTAGTATATTGTTTTATATGTACACTCGCCTTAATACTCCGCTTTCAAGCTCGCTTATCAGTAAAAATACATCACTTAGTATACCTAAGGTTGAACAGTGTATGGAAGTGCTAAGTGAGGCTAATCTTGTGGAGAAAAGCGTTATCGAAACTGCTGACGGAGAGATGTACTCGTATATGTTTGTTAACGAAAATGTCGTTATACCTTTATTGATATACGCTGACGAAATATCAAGAACGGAATATTTGTGCGATTGGGCGTTTTCACGAACAAAACCTTTGATAAAGTAAACTATCAGTTTAGTCATTCTCCTGTTAGTTTACAAACTCAACAGAAGGTTGTTTGAAGAAATTCTACCACGGGTTTATAATATAGTTAGAAAAGGAGATTGATGTTATGAAGAAAATTATTGCAGTTATTCTATGTTGCGTGTTAGCGTTATCTTTTACCGCTTGTTCAGGTAGTGAAACTAATGAAGTTGTAAGCACAGAGCCTGCACAGACAAACGTTGCAACTTTCACCGCTGAGAAAAAAGAAAAGCTTTCAAACAAGTTAGACGATTTTGATGGTATCGTTTATTTTACTCAAAACGGTGAGGTTTTGTTCAGTCACGCAAAGGGTAAGGATGAATGTGGCAATGACCTGACTGTTGAGTCACCAATGTACATTGGATCGGTTTCAAAGCAGTTTTGTGCAACGGCAGTTATGATGCTCAAGGAGCAGGGAAAACTTAGCGTTGATGATACCCTCGACAAATATTTCCCTGAGTATGAACTTGGCAAGGATATTACAATCAAGAATCTATTAACAATGCGTTCGGGTATCCCGAACATTCACGAAAATCCTGAGCTTTTTAATGATGTTACATCTGATAAAACAGAGAGCGAGAATTTTGAGATTATCAAAAACTGGGTGTTTGAACAGTCACTTAACTTTGAACCTGATACAGCGTATGAGTATTCGAACACAAACTATACTTTGCTTGCAAATATTGTAGAGATGGTGTCAGGCAAGCCTTACAACGAATTTGTAAGAGAAAACATTTTTGAACCTCTCAAAACGGAGCATACAGGATTTATCTGTGAAGTGGAGGATAACGATTTCTACTCAGCGTCTTTAACTTATGATACATTTGGATACAACGACGACGCAGACGGCGTTGCCAAAGGAGCAGGAGATATTGTGACAACAGCTCCTGATATCGATAAGTGGATGACAGGTCTTTCAAACGGTGAGATTATATCAGATGAAAGTTATCGTGAAATGACTACAGACTATTCACCCGACAGCGGTATGATTTACGGTTACGGATTAATGGGAATGTATAAAAAGGGCGTAGGTCACACAGGTAATATCGGCAGTTATGTGTCGGTAGACTACATTAACGAAGAATTTGGAGTGAACATTTTTGCGGTAACCACAAAAGACCACAATGAGATTAACAATATTCCAAGTACCATAATGGATGTTTTGCTTAATGATTGATTTGTTTTCACACAAAAACTTGATATAGGTTGATACAAGAAATTCCACCTTGTAAAAGAAAACAGCCAAGGGCGTGTGCCTTTGGCTGTTGCTTTTATATATGCTTTTACAGTTCAATCTTCTTCGGGAATGCCTCTTTACGCATTATTCCCCACATTTTGTCGATGTAAGATAGAGTGTAAAAGTTTTCGTAGTAGTGATAGTAAAATGCACCTTTGAGCGTCATTTCGTAAACACCGTTATGTTCTTTGATAAATCCTAGTAGTTTGGCTAGAAACAGTTCAAAACCGTACATTGATTTTAACGGTACCTTGAAGAATTTTTCGAAATCTTTTGAATCAACTTTTGTGCTGTATGCTGTCCAGAAAAGCCAGTAAATCATCCTCTGCCTTTTTGAAAAACGAATGGTAAGAGATGTTGCGAGGTCGCCATTGTCTATTCTGTCACAGTAGGACTCAACATCAAAGGTGTTGATTTTGAATTGGTCTTTGAGCAAAGTCGTGGCTGAGCATCCAAAGCCGAGGAAGTTGTCCCTTGTCATAGAAGAATACTTTGCGTCTTTATCGCTTGAAAATGTCCATATCGAGTCACGCACGTAGCCTTTTTTTAAGCAGTACTTTGTGATATCATCAAGCAGTTTTCGTTTTTCCTTTTTGGGCATAGCAGAAACAGGACTTTTTGTAAAAGTGAAATCTATGAACGGATATATTGCGATATGATTTGCACCGATTGAAAACGCCTTGTCAATGTCAGATTTTAAATCTTCAAAAGTTTGGTTGGGCAACGCAAAGATGAAATCCATTGATACCGTTTCAAATGGAACTTCTTTCAACGCAGACATCATCAAATTTGTATCGACAGCTTTTCTGCCGAGTATCGACTGGTATTTATCGCAGAAAGATTGTATACCGATGCTGATTTTCGTTACTCCTGCATCTTTTAAAACCTTGAGTACATCAGGTGTCACGTTATCAGGGTGAAGCTCCAGTCCGATGCCCTCTGTTATTATGAAGTGCTTATTTAAAGCGTCGATAATCTCTTTGATTCTATCTGCTGCAAGTGCCGGTGTGCCACCGCCAAAGTAAAGGCTTGTTACTTTTTTCTTTGAACTGTGTTGATTCCCTACAAGGTGAATTTCCTTGATTAAAGCATCAATATATTTGTCGCACAGCTCTTTTGAGTATCTTACCTTGCAGTAAGGACAGAAATTGCAAAGGTTTTTGCAAAACGGTATGTGCACATATAGTCCGAGCCCGTCACACTGAGCATAAGGCAAAGTTTGGTCATATTCATTTTTGAATGTGAAAGGTTTAGGTGACCTTGTTAGCCACATTCTTGTTAAGTCGGTAATAAAACTCATATTGCACCTAGATATATTTAAGATAAGTTTTCAGCATTTCACAGATGATTTTAATGTTGCCTTTGAAAAGCAATGTGTATTCAGCAACGAAAAAGTAACCGCATTGTTCACACAACTTGTCAACCTCAATGCAACGTCCACAGGTTGAGATTTTTCCGTTTTCAATTACAACACATTGATGACACGGCGTTGGGAAGTTGTTTTCGACAAGATACGGAAAAGCGCTTTTTAAGTTGAATACAGGACAACCTTCTTTTATCATCTGAGTTATAGTGTCACAACACTTTGCTTTTTCATCTTTGCTAAGTGCCAGTTCTTTTGTGTCAGGATATGGTGTGTGAAAATTGAAAGACACCGCTCTGACGTTTTTGGTATCACGTGCAAGATAGCACACATCTTTAACATAATCCTTGTTTATCTGGTTTATCGCCATATAAAAGCAGATGTTGTCGGAAGTTGCATTTTCGATGTTTTTCATAATGGTGTCATATGTATCGCCACGGATTATATTGTGATGTTCTCTGTCACCATCCAAACTGAGCAATATTAAATCAGCCTCAGGCAGGTTAAGCTCGTACGTTCCGTTTGTTACAACATTGACAATCAGAAAACCCATAGCTTTAGCTTCAACGACCAAGTCACGCAGGGTTAATTCGCCGTCTTTCCATAGGAAAGTTTCGCCACCGCAGAAAAACAGAATTCTTACCCCCATATCATATAATTGTTGCATTTCCTGTTTGATTTTACTGTACGGATGCACTACAGCTGTGATGTTGTTTACAGAGCAATGTTTACAGTGCAGGTTGCATTTGTCCGTAACTATAACAGTTCCGAGTATCGGTGTTTTCTTTTTAAACAGAATTGTCTTTATGCCAAAAGAGGCAAAATGTAAGAAAGATGACAGTTTCATAGTGAGTATCTCCGTTGTAGCTATTATAAATTAACAGTTATTATACATAAGTTATACACACTGATGTTATAGTTTTCAAGTGGTAAAATGTTAATTATTAGTGTTTTGTGCAATAAAATGTCCCCTTAGCAGGTTTGAAATGTCAGTGTCTCAAACGTACTAAGGGGATTATTATGTATAGTGAGTTAGACTCACAGAGAAGGGGATGAATTTATTTTTACAACGGGGTTGCAAAAGCTACCGCTGTTGGTTATATGATTTGTTAGTTGCTAAAAGCTTTATGCTTGTGTTTTAGTTAAAAACAACCTCAGATACAATGGAGTTTTCAACAGCCATTGATTGTACATTACAGTTTCTTGAATCGTGATTAGTAGCGTATGTTGTGGATTCTTTGTCCATAGCTGAAGCTTCAACCATTCTGTATATGTTAGCTGAATCGAGTGTCAAGCAAGTGTCGTCTGCAATTGTGTTTGCAGTTACAACTGTAGCTACGCCAATAATACTTGATAATAAAACGATTGCGATAAAAACTATTGATAATGCTTTCATAATGTTGTTCTCCTCGAAATTTTGTTCTTTGTACCTCGTTTTTGTGTGCAAGAATTTGTTGTTTATCTTACAAGTTGGATTATAATAGAAAAATACGATAAAAAACGACAACCGACATAAAAATGGAATAAATTTGCATAAATCGGAAAATATGCAAAAATACTACCGCGGTATCAATAAATAAAAGACTAAATGCGTTGTTATAAACTGCATCACAAAACTCACTTTTTATAAGCAAAGAACTGGTGACAATTAAAGCGTGTTGTGTTATACTTTGCTGAGAAAAGTATATGGACGGAAAGAAGCTGATATGATGAACAGACCATATATTATCTGTCATATGACAACCTCGATTGACGGCAAGGTTACAGGAGATTTTCTTTTTCGTGACGAATGTAGTGAAGCGATAGAAGAATATTACCAAATCAACCGCAATTTAAAGTGCGACGGCTTTATCTGTGGCAGGGTTACAATGGAAGGCAGTTTTACTCAGGGGTATTACCCTGATTTGAGTCAGTATAAAGCTGTAAAGCCTGAACCTTGCAGGGTGGATTATGTGCTTGATAAAGAAAAGCTGTCAGGCTTTTACGCTGTAGCATTTGATACAAACGGTAAGCTCGGATGGAAATCAAATATGATTATCGACCCTGATGGTGATCCGGGATACGACGGTGCTCAGATTATCGAGGTTCTTTCTGAAAACGTAGACGAGCGTTACCTAGGTTATTTAGAATCAATGGAGATACCATATATTTTTGCTGGTGAAAATAAGATTGATGTTAAGAATGCTCTTTTTAAACTGAAAAACCTGTTTGGTATAGACAAGCTGCTTTTAGAGGGCGGCAGTGTTATCAACGGTGCGTTTTTGCGTGTAGATGCAGTTGACGAACTAAGTCTTGTTATAGCTCCAACCATTGCCGATGAAGATAGTAAAACGCTTTTTGCAGACAGCAAGATAACGGACTTTACCCTCACAAACTCATATACTAAAAACGATGTTGTTGTACTAAAACTTAAAAGGAGATAATATGAATTTCAGAGAAATTGCAGAAAACAGGCAGTCCTGCCGAGCTTATAACAGTAGCAAAATGGTAGAGCGTGAAAAGCTAGACGCTATTTTAGAAGTGGCGAGGCTTTCGCCGTCAGCTTGTAACGGTCAACCATATCACATTACAGTGTGTACGGGTGAAGTTGCCAAAAAGGTTGCGAAAGCAACTCAGGGAATGGGCCTTAATAAATTTGCACCGGATGCACCTGTGTTGCTTGTAATATCTGAAAAGCCTTATGTTAAAACCGCAGCTCTGGGTGCAAAAATGAAAAAGAACGACTATCGTTCGATGGATATCGGAATTCTCTCTGCGTATATTACGTGTGAGGCAACAGCACAGGGCTTAGGTACTTGTATACTTGGTTGGCTTGATGAAGAAAAAATCCGTGAGCTTTGCAATTTTGACGGCACAGTCCGACTAGTAATAACTCTCGGTTATGCAAAAGACGACGACAAGCTCCGTACCAAAAAGCGTAAGGACATTGACGAGCTTGTAAGTTTTGTTGAATAAATCTTTGTGACTTAATATGTACATTTAAAGCTGGTGAGAACAAAACTCATCAGCTTTTTGTTTTGTCTAAAAGCTGTGGTTTGTTTTTTGAAGCCTTTGTTTATTGCAGTGAACACGTCAGATTTCTGCTCCTAATTAAGATTTCACCAAACGAATGCTTGACAGCGGTGCTTTTATGTTTTATACTATAAACAGGTTTACAGTAAACGAGTTTATAGTATGAGGTATGTTATGCCAAGTAGTCCTAAAATTCCAAAAGAAGTCATTCTTGAAAATGCTCTTACAGTCTTGAGACGAGACGGATACGAGAGTGTTAATATCAAGTCGGTTGCAAAAGAAATCGGTTGCTCCACTCAGCCAATATCATGGCACTTTGGTAATATGGATGGTTTGAGACGAGAGCTATCTGAATATGCACGCACAGTTGCAGTAAAAACAATCACAGCTGTGTCAACGTATGGAATAGAGGGTTTCCTTGAGCTTGGTGTTAATTACATAAAGCTTGCAATCGAAGACAAAAATCTGTTCCACTATATTTTTATGAATGGTTGCGGGAACTATGTTGCAGACAACTTGAGTGCATTTTCTCTTTCAGGAGACAACGCTTTGATTACACAAAGCATTTCAGATGCACTTGGTATTTCGAAGGAACAAGCGGCAAGGAGTATTGAAGATATGTCGGTTTATGCTAACGGACTTGCAACGTATATTGCAACGGGCGTTTTGAGCATAACGATAGATGAAGCAAAAGAAAGACTTTATACTGTAGGAAAAGCGTTATTTACAAATAAGTAGAGGAGAGTTAATTATGAAAATTTTAGTTCTTAACGGAAGTCCGAAAAAGCAGAGCGACACTATGCACATCACAAGAGCTTTTCTGGATGGTATGAATCAGGCAGGTTCACATCAGGTTGAAGTGATAGACGTTATAAAAAAGGAAATCAAGCCTTGTCTTGGTTGCTTTGCCTGCTGGAAAAATCTTGATGGTAAGTGTGTGCAAAATGATTTTCAGAACGAAATCTTAAGTAAGATACTGTGGGCAGATGTAATTATCTGGAGTTTTCCATTATATTGCTACGGTATGCCATCACACCTTAAGGCTGTGGTTGATCGCACAATCCCGCTTGCAAAGATGTCAATGCAGGAGAAAAACGGCACTGTTATTCACGATACACTTTTCGATTTGTCATCGAAGCATTATGTTGTACTCAGTGGTTGTGGTTTCCCTGATTGGGAAGGAAACTTTGACGGACTTAAAATGCAGTGTGCAAATATGTTCAGGGGTCACCTTGATATGGTTTGTGTTCCTGAAACACCAATGCTAAGCGAGCCGTCAGCTGAGCCACTCACAACACCACTCAAAGAAAAGTTCAAGGCAGCAGGTATGGAGTATGCACAAAACCTGACACTTTGTGAAGAGACAGTTAAAATGCTCGAAACACCTATGCTCCCGAATGAAATATATATTCAAATAGTAAATGCAAATGCTGCACAGTAATAAAAGATATGTAAACAAAGGTCGGATTTTTTCCGACCTTGTTTGTTACAGGAAGTTTGATTTTCAGATATGTAAGACTTTGTATCGATATTTTTGCATCTTACAGTGCTTTTTCTACCACTCACATTATATACGAGTACAATACTTAAAGTTTATGCTAAGATGTGTACAGTTCAAAAAGATATTTAATTTTCGGGGGTATACATTATGAAAAAATCAGCTAAAACTGTGCTTATTGTGGTTTCAATTATTCTGGTATCAGCTATCGTATTGAGTGCTTCTTTTGTGGCTACGGTTTTCGGCGATAAACTCAAAGCCGCAAACAGCGTCGAAAAACTCAGCGAAGGACTATACTATATGGAATATGATGGCGATTACGGTTTTGATGAGTTCCTTTTAGATGGTGGTGCGAAAAATCAGGGCGATGTAGCAAGCTATATAGTTAACTTTCTGTCAGGCGGTTTTGTCGAATTTGAGGGTGAAGAGGTAGCTTTTAATTTTGGTTGCAGCACACTTACTACTAAGCAGACAGATGGTTCGTATGTAATGGGACGCAACTTCGATTACACAGGAGATAATCCTCGTGCTATGATTATCCACACAAAGCCTGAAAACGGTTACGAATCATACTCAACTACCTGGATTGATTTCTTAGGCTTTGGCAACGATTTTGTACCTGAGAATATGAAAGATAAATATATGTCGCTTGCAACGGTTTATGTTCCGCTTGATGGCATAAACGAAAAAGGACTTTGCGTTGCCGACCTTATTAACGGCGACAGCGAGCTCACGTCACAGAATACCGATAAGGTCGATTTAACTACAACAACAGCTATCAGACTTCTGCTGGACAAAGCAGCAAACGTTGATGAAGCTATAAAGCTGTTACAACAGTACGATATGCACTCTGATATCGGAAGGTCACATCACCTGAGTATTTCTGACAGCACAGGTTCAAGTGTAGTAGTTGAGTACATAAACGGCGAAATGATAGTTACTGATACACCTGTTGTTACAAATCACTACCTTAGTGAGGGCAAAAAGTTTGGTATTGGTAACGAGGAATCTCACAAAAGATATGATACTCTTATGAAAAAGAGAGATGATACATTAAGCACAAAGGATATGGCAAATGCTATGGAAAGTGTTTCATATGAGAACGAAACACAGTGGAGCATTGTTTATGATATAGAAAAGCTTGAGCTTGACTTTTACTTCCAAAGACAGTTTGACAATCCATTTGAGTTTTCTATCGAGAACAGATAACATATTAAGAATTTGGCAGGGTGAGTTAATATGGCTTTTATTTTTGAGAACACATTGAACACACGTCCGATTTTGGAAGACAGTTTGCGTTTTATCAGAAGTGACGTTCCAACTGCGGTGTCAGAACAGGAAAAACAATGGTTGATTAAAAATGATATCACTACAATCGTTGACTTGAGAACTGATGACGAAAGAGAAAAAAAGACGTGCCCTTTAGCAAGTGATAAGAGGTTTTCCTATCACGCTATGCCTGTAATCGGTGGGAATGTGATAGGAAAATCTGTTTGCGATGTGTCAAAATCTTATATCAAAATGGTAGATTCGAATTTACTTGACACCATTGATTTCATACTCTGTTCAAAGTCAAATGTTCTTTATTTTTGTAACGCAGGAAAGGACAGAACAGGAGTTGTGTCTGCCATTATGCTTTATAAAAACGGAATGGATTCAAAATATATTATTGATGATTATCTGAAATCTGCAGTTAACCTAAAAGATATGTTGCAATCTTTCGCAAAAGAAAATCCGGACGTTGATATCAACATAATCACACCAAATAAAAGATATATGGAAGAGTTTTTAGAGTGGTATATGAATAAAATGCAACAGTGCTGATGTTTGTACTGTTGCATTTTTTGCTTAATTTACAGTTATGAATATTTTTTAGAATTATTAAATTATTTAAGGATTATTTAATAATTTAAGCACTATAATGTAGCCATTGAAGGAAATCCAAAACAAAAACATAAATTTTCAGGAGTGGTTATTATGACAAAGTACATTTTATTAGCAGTAATTATTTTAGCTTTGGTAGCATTAGTTGGATGTGTGAGTGGTACAGTAGCAGTAGGCGAGTACAAAACATACGATGTAAAATCTGATATCACATCTTTGGATATCGAAATTAACGCTGCCGATTTCACAATTGTTCACGGCGATAAGTTCTCGGTAGAGAGCAATCTTGTAAATCTTATGGTTTCTGATGATAACGGTGTTCTTAAGGTTGTTGAAAACACAAGACACGCAGTCAGTTACTCTAATGCTGTGCTTAAGGTGAGCATCCCGGCAAACGTAGTTTTTGATAACGTATCTATCAAAACAGGTGCGGCAAAATTAAATGCACAGTCAATTTCTGCTGACAACGTAAAGCTTCGTTTAGGTGCAGGTAAAGTTCAGTTTGACAGCATCGTTGCAAATGAAAGAATTAATATCAAAGGCGGTGCAGGTAACATCAGCATAAACGACGGCACGTTGAACAACCTTACACTTGACTTAGGTGTAGGCGCACTTGATATGACAGCTCAGTTGTGTGGAGAAAGCGTTTTGAAATTTGGTGTCGGTGAATCTGACTTGACACTTAAGGGTAACAAGGATGATTACAGCTTCGACGTTCACAACGGCGTCGGCAGAACAAATATCGAGGGTATCTCAACCGCTAATTTAGTAAGCAACGGCAATGGCGACAGCCACATTAAAATCAAAGGTGGCGTTGGTGAAACCAACATTACATTTCAGGAGTAATACTATAATTTGAGTAGTAGACACTTATCAGTTTTAGAATTGGTAAGTGTCTACAAAAGCATTATCACACGAAAAACGACCATCAAAAGAATCAAATCAGTTTAGAATGATAGTTTGATTGTTGACAAACAGTTTGTTGTGTAGTATCATAAAGTAAACTCATGAGGGAGTAGCAAGCGGCAAAGTGTCGTAGCAAGTCAACATCCTGGCAGTATTTTTACTGTCTGGCTTGTTTTAAATTGCCAGACTCATGTATAGAAAATAACTATACATGAAGTCCATATTTCTGAATTATGAACCCAAGTATAGTTAAGCTGTACTTGGGTGTTTTTTATATACAAGAGGTGTGCAAAATGAAAGTTTTAACAGTTAACGGAAAGGAATATTCAATTATTAAGTTACTTGGAAAAGGTAAGGGCGGTTATTCTTACCTTGCCGAAAAAGACGATAAGAAATATGTACTAAAACAGATACACCACGAACCATGTGCATACTATACTTTCGGTAATAAAATCGAAGCTGAAAACAACGACTACAAGCGACTCCTTAAAGCTGGTATAAGAATCCCTGAGATGTTTGAAATCGACATTGAAAACGAGCGTATAATAAAAGAATATATCGAGGGCTATGTTATTTTTGATATGGTTAGAGATGATGTACCTGTAGAACCTTTTATGGAGCAAATCCGTGAAATGGCAGCTAAGGCGAAAAACGCAGGGCTTAACATTGACTATTTCCCGACTAATTTTGTAGTACAAAATGGTTTGATATATTATATTGACTACGAGTGCAACGAATATATGGACGAGTGGAACTTTGAAAACTGGGGTGTTAAGTATTGGTCAAAAACACCTGAGTTTATAGAATATGTAAACAAGCATAATTGATGTTATAAGATTAAACAGATATGGAGAGAAATATGAAAATTCTAGAGTTCGGAGACAAAAGTAAAAGAAAGCTTATTCTTGTGCATGGATTTCAGAGCCCGTGGCAGGTATGGGAAAAGTATATTGAGTATTATGAAAAGGACTTTCACGTTATTGTTCCCATAATCTCTGGTCACAACCCTGAGGAAAAAGAGGATTTTGTGTCGTTTTCAAAGGACGCCAAGGAGCTTGAGGATTACATAATCTCAAACTATGGCGAAAATGTATATGCTATTTTCGGCATGTCTATGGGCGGAGTGTTGATTGCAACCTTATGGCAGAATAACAGACTAAAGTTTGAAAAGGTCGTATTCGATGGTTCTCCGCTGTTATCTCTCAACAGCTTTATGAAAAACTTTACACTCAACTTCTATTTAAAAGTTACACATAAAACACAGCTCAGAGATAAAAAGACTTTAGAACAGGCATATGCTATTTGTCCGAAAGAGTGTATGGATAGTTTTGTGAAGCTTCTTGATAATATGAGTGACACAACGATTAAAAATTGCCTTTGTTCCATTGCGGATTTTAAATTGAAGACTGACATAGACTCAAATGACATAGGAATATATTATTTTCACGGAACCGCTATGAATGAAATGCTAGCAAAGAAATCTGCAAAATATGTTAAGAAGCATTATCCTAACACTATTGTGAAATGCTTTAAGGGTAAGGCACATTGCGAGAACTCGTTGTTCAACCCTGAGTATATGATTACTGAACTTGATAAAGTTCTGTTTAACTGAGAGATAAAATAAATCGTTAGAGGAGTATTAAAAGTGGAAACTTACAAGGAATTCTTAGACAGAATCAATTCATTTGAGAAAAGCGAGATTAATTTGGGTGATGAGTATTTCAAGGGGAGTGGGTCAATCGCATTAAAGGTTGACGAAGATAATAGTTTTCGACCATTCTATGGCGATACAGTTGTATTTAATCTGGATGACACTACCAAAAAAATACTGGCGAGAATTGTTGACAGCATAAATGCAGTTGCACCTGAGTGTTTCTGTGAACGTTTGGTCCCAAACACCTTTCATATGACACTTCACGACCTCAGCAATTCGCCTGTTTTAGAAGATGTTGCGGTAGAGCTTTTTAATAATGAGCTGAAAGCTGTCAAAATTGCGGAAAAGATAGTAAATCAGAAAATCAGAATGAAAAGCAAATATATCTTCAATATGGTAAACACAAGCTTAGTTTTGGGCTTGTATCCTGCAAGCGAAGAAGAGTATAATAAGCTTATGAGTTTGTACTATCTGTTTGATGACGTGAAGAAGCTTAATTATCCGTTGACCCCACATATTACACTTTCTTACTATAACGTAAACGGTTTTAGTGTAGAATCGGCAAGAAAGTTAGAAAGTATCGTAAAAGAGCTTAATGCAACTGAAATGGAAATAGAGATAGAACTCTACACAAAAGAGTTGTTCTATCAAAAATTTGTAAGTATGAATGATTATATAAATATTATGAGTATGGCATCTGTAGAATAAAAACTGAAAGACTTTAGAGAAAACTATAGTTTAGTCAGGAGGACAAAATGACTGAATTAGAACTTATGCTTGCGGGAGAGTTGCATCACTTCTGTGATGAGCAAATAGACAAATTAGGTTTTAAAGCACAGGATTTGGTCGAAAAGTTCAACTCTGCACCTGCAAATGACAGCGAAACACAAAACAAGATTATAAAAGAGTTGCTCGGAAAAATCGGTGATTACAGTTTTATCAAACAGCCTTTTCACTGTGATTACGGCAAATTCATCGAAATCGGTACTGGTTCTTTTCTCAATTACGATTGTATAATTTTAGATGCTTGCAAAGTGAAAATCGGTGACCACGTTCTTATTGGCCCTCGTACTTGTATTTACAGTGCGACACATCCTGTTGATGCAGTTGTCAGAACCGCTGGTTACGATATCAGCAGGCCTGTAACTATATGCGACAATGTGTGGCTTGGTGGAAATGTTGTGGTTAATCCCGGCGTAACAGTTGGTGAGGGCAGTGTTATCGGTTCAGGTTCAGTAATTACAAAGGATATTCCAAAAAATGTGATTGCCGCCGGTAACCCTTGCCGTGTGATTCGTGAGATTACAAAGGAAGATAAACGTTACTGGGAAGAAAAACGAGACAGATACCTGAAAGGAAAAACTCATGATTAAGAAACTATACCCATTCGGCAAAGCAAAAGCGTTTAATGTTACATACGATGATGGTGTTTTGCAGGATGTCAGATTTGTAGAGATGCTTAACTCTTACAAGCTGAAAGGCACATTCAACCTCAATTCAGGACTTATGGATAATGAGTTTGAGTGGACACATGAAAGTGGCGTTGTTGTAAAACGTTTGAGGAAAG